>NZ_BQXI01000034.1:0-53383 GCF_030158955.1 Acidovorax sp. SUPP1855
TCTTGTGTTGGCGCGAGGCCTCAGCGAACAGGTCGAACTTCAGGGCGCTACGGGGAGTGATCATGGCAAAGGATGGAGCACGCGTTCTCGATCAACAAGGGACCGGATGGGTTTTGAGAGGTTCCCAGTAGCGTCCGGCATCGGTGGTGGCCAGCGATTCGCGCCGCCGAACGAACAGACGCACGTCCAGCCGTGATTCCAAGGCCTGTATCTGCCGGCTCACCGCGCCCTGGGTGAGGTGCAATTCCTGAGCGGCCGCAGTGAACGAGCCGAGGCGCGCGCTGGCCTCCAGGCACAGCAGGGACATGGTGGATGGGGCACGGTACATGAAGGGAAACCATGAGCAATGCACATGCCGGCAGCAAGATGCACCGGGAAGGGTTCAAAGATCACCGCAGTAGTGCATGAGAAAAAGACATGGTATCCCCAGCAAACATGGTTTGTGCCAAGCCAGATCGATTTCTAGGATTCATGCGGTTGAATCCCAACGAACTGAAGGAATGCACCGATGAACGCTCCGCTCCGCCCCGCATCCCTGTCGCGCCGCCGCTGGCTGCAGACGGTCTCTCTCACCCCCTCCGTCGCACTGTTGCCGGATTCGACCCGGGCGGCGCCAGGGTATCCCGATCGTCCCATTCGCCTGGTCGTGCCATCGGCCGCAGGCGGTTCTCCGGATGCCGTCTGCCGCATCCTGACGAACGAGTTGCCCAAAGCACTGGGCCAGCCCTTCGTGGTGGACAACAAGCCCGGTGCCAGCGGCAACATCGGCATGGCCGACGTGTTTCGTGCCCCTGCAGACGGCTATACGCTGGGCTATGCCAACGTGGGCACCCTGGCCATCAACAAGGCCCTGTATTCCAAGCTTCCTTACGACCCTGACGCTCTGGTTTCCATCGGTTTGATCGGCTTCGTGCAGAACGCGCTGGTGGTGCGCAAAGACCTGCCCGTGCAGAGCGTGAAGGACCTCATCGCGCTTGCGCGCGCCAAGCCCGGGGAGTTGACGGTGGCTTCGGGCGGCAGCGGTACCACGGGGCACCTGAGCGGCGAGTTGTTCAAGGCATCGACCCAGGTGTCGATGACGCACATCCCCTACAAGGGCAGCCCGCAGGCCATCACTGACCTGATGGGCGGCGTGGTGGACCTGATGTTCGACAACCTCAGCTCCATTCTTCCGCACATCCAGTCGGGCCGGGTGCGCGTGCTGGCCGTGACAGGCGCCGCGCGCAGTCCGCAACTGCCGCAGGTGCCCACCGTGGCAGAGGCCGGCGTGCAGGGTTACGAGACCGTAGGCTGGGGTGGCATCGTCGCCCCGCCTGGCACGCCCAGCGCGATTGCCGCCCAGCTCAACAAGGCCCTCAATGACGCTCTTCGCCTGCCCCCCGTGCAAGAGAAATACGCGGCCCTCGGCTTCGAACTGACGCCTGGTCCTCCAGAGCGCCTGATCGAGCGGGCGCGAAAGGAATCACCAATGTGGGCAGACGTCGTCAAGCGCTCTGGTGCCCAGGTGGGGTGAGGCGGGCATGTTCGATCTCCTCATTTTCGGAGGTACCGTCGTGGACGGCAGCGGAGCGGCTCGCCGGCAGGCAGACGTCGGCATTGCGGGCGGGCGCATTCTCGCCGTGGGCGACCTCTCAGCACAGCCTGCCCGCCAACGCCACGACGCTGTCGGGCGCATCGTTTGCCCCGGCTTCATCGACGTACATACCCATGATGATCGGTTGTTGCTCACATCACCGGCCGGCCCCCATCCCAAGCTCACGCAAGGCGTGACCACAGTGGTCACCGGAAATTGCGGGATCAGCCTGGCGCCGCTTCTGAGCAATGAGACACCGCCAGCACCACTGGACCTGCTTGGCGCGGACGACTGGCGGTATGACCGGTTCGGTGACTACCTCGATGCACTGGAGGCCGCAGGGCCGGCGCTGAACGCGGCATGCCTGGTGGGGCACTCCACGTTGCGGGTGCGCCACGTGCCGGACCTGAACCGACCGGCCACCGCGCCCGAAGCTGAGCGCATGGCCAGGGATCTGGCCGACGCATTGGATGCGGGCGCTTTCGGCCTGTCCACCGGGCTCTACTACCCTCCCGCCCGGGCCGCCACGGCAGAAGAGGTGATTGAGGTGGGCGCCCCGCTTTCGGCGGCGCAGGGCCTGATCACGATGCATATTCGTGACGAGGCCGATGCCATTGATGATGCATTGCGCGAAGCCTTGCACATTGGCCAGGCGCTGGGGGTGAGCACTGTGCTGTCGCATCACAAGTTGATTGGCCAACGCAACCATGGGCGCTCGGTGAACACCTTGGCCATGGTGGACACTGCCGCGCTGTCGCAGCCCGTTTGCATGGACTGCTATCCCTACAACGCTTCGTCCACCATGCTGCTGGCCAGCCGCGTCGGGCAGTCCCGGGAGGTCTTGGTGACTTGGTCTGTTGGCGACCCATCGGCGGCTGGGAAATCGCTGTTTGCACTGGCGCGTGAACGGGGCTGTTCTCCCGAATCCTTGGTGGAGCCGTTGTCTCCCGCCGGCGCGGTGTACTTTGCCATGCATGAAGACGATGTGCGCCGCATCCTCGGACACCCTTTGACGATGGTCGGCTCGGACGGACTGGCCCACGATGCGGTGCCGCATCCTCGTCTGTGGGGAACATTCCCCCGGGTTCTAGGGCATTACGCGCGCGACCAGCGCCTGTTCTCCCTCGAAACGGCGGTGCACAAGATGACCGGGTTGAGCGCGCGCCGCTTCGGGCTGCGCGACCGGGGTTTGATCGCCCAGGACCATGCGGCGGACATCGTGGTGTTCGATGAGACGTGCATCGCGGACCGTGCCACGTTCGAACAGCCCACCGCTCCCAGCGCAGGCATCGATGCAGTGTTCATCAATGGCCAATTGGCCTGTGCACATGGCCATACCGTCAATGCGCATGCCGGTCAGGTGTTGCGGCGACAGCGCTCGTTCTGATTCCCGACGCTAGGAGGTCACGCTTTGGCGGGCATGCCAGACGCATCTGGGCGATCTGTCGGCCGAAGCCGAGATGGCGAGGCGACGTTGCCTCATTGTCGGCCGAAGTGCTTTTGTCGATCTGGCTGGGCAAGTTTCCTATTTCTATCAAATTGCCAAGAGGTGAATAAATCAGCTTCTTCAGTAATTTACTTCTGTTGAGGGATTATGAAAAGTTTTCCTCTAGTTGTTGATAAAAAAGTCTTTGTAGGTATGTAAATCAAGGATCTCAAATATTTATCGATACTGCATGTAAAAAATACTTTGGGTTTTGAAGCATTGATTGCGCGCAGAAGGGAATCTGCCTACTGCTTGGGAGCGCTGATGGGCTATGTTCAGGTTCGGGGTGACCAAACGAATGGTGATCGCTCATCATCTTTTTCTATTGGTAATTATTTTTTGTGGAATTGCTGCTGAGTGTTTTATTCATTGTTTGAATAATAAGGGTAAACCCTTGTATTGCGAGAGCGCTTCCCTAATAGACTTTTTTGAAAATAAATGTGTCGGCTCAAAATAAACAGCCGTAATGGTTAGGGAAGAGAGGGATTCATGTCATTGAATCAATGGGGAGGGCGCACGCCGCGCACGGGTGTGATTCGGAAGGCGTGTCATTGCATGCGCCTCCAAGTTGCTGAGGGGCTCGGCCTGCACCTGCGGGCGTGTGCCGAAGCAAGCGACGCCGAGCACCAAAGGGTATTCCCACCAGCGGGCCCGGGCAGGGCTTGTCCTTGTACCGCCTACCAGCGCCTCCATGCGCGCAAACGCTTTCGTTCCTTCGGTGCATTTGCTGCGCGGATGCCTTCTGCGCCACGCCTCTGCAATGCGCCACTGCTCCGTCATGCGGCAGGGCACAGGCCGGATGGCCTGGGCATTCATCCGGTTTCAGAAGCAACGGTGAAGAGCTTTCTCCCCGTGATTTCTACCGTCGACTGAGTGCGCAGGCGCGGCCTCCAAGGCCGTGCGATGCCTGCACTTCCACACCCTGCCATTCCTGGCCGGGCAGATCTGTTCCAGGCTCGTCCGAGCCTGCCAGTACCGATTTCAAGAGCGACATATGTCCGTGCCCGTACAGGTGCGGATGTTGAATTTCGTCCATACGACAGGGAGAATTGCATGAGCACGGTCGATCAATCCGGTGGTTCCATCCAACTCATGGCAGGCCAGATGGCCATGTGGCTGGGGGCTCAGTTCGCTTCGGCAGACACCAACTTCAACTTGGCCGAGGCCATCGACATCGAGGGAGACATCGATCCCGCACTGTTCGCCGAGGCTGTGCGCCGAGTCACCCACGAAGCCGAGGCCACGCGGCTCCACTTCGTCGATGCGGGGCAAGGCCCGAGGCAGGTGCTTGCACCGACCTTCACTGGGGACCTTCCTTTCCTCGATTTCAGTGGCGAGGCCGACCCGATGGCTGCGGCGCAGGCTTGGATGCAGGCCGATTTCAGCCATCGGGCGGAACTGGCATCAGGGCAGCTTTGGCTCTGTGCGCTCATCCGGCTTGCACCAGGAAAGCATGTTTGCTATCAGCGCAGCCACCATATCTTGCTGGATGGTTTTGGTGGTGGCCTGGTGGCACGGCGCATTGCGGATCTCTATACGGCGCTGGCGCAGGGGAGCGTCGTTCCTGAAGCTTCGCGACTTGCGCCGATGGCACAGTTGGCCGAAGAAGAGCGCGCCTACCGTGAATCCGGTCGGTTTCCGAGAGACCGCCAATACTGGATGGAGCGCTTTGCTGACGTGCCGGAACCTTTGACCCTGGCGTCGCGCCAGTCGGTGAACATCGGCGGCCTCCTGCGCCAGACCGTGCACCTGCCGGCTGCCAGCGTTCAAGCGCTGCAGGCCATCGGTCAGGCCTGGGGAAGCACGCTGCCTCAGATCCTGATCGCCACGACAGCCGCTTACCTCTACCGCGCGACGGGGGTAGAAGACATGGTGATCGGCATCCCGGTCACTGCGCGGCACAACGAGCGCATGCGGCGGGTGCCTGCCATGGTGGCGAATGCATTGCCACTGCGCCTGTCGATGCGCCCTGACCTGCCATTCCCTGAACTCGTTCGCGAAGTGGGGCGCCAGATGCGCCAGATCCTGCGACACCAGTGCTACCGATACGAGACCCTGCGCGGTGATTTGAATCTTCTGCTGAACCATCGGCAACTTTTCACCACGGTCGTCAATGTGGAGCCTTTCGACTACGACTTCCGTTTTGCGGGGCACGTGGCCAAACCACGAAATCTTTCCAACGGAACGGCAGAGGATCTGGGCATCTTTTTGTACGAGCGCGGCAACGGCCAAGATCTGCAGATCGATTTCGATGCGAATCCTGCGCTGTACACCGCACAGACGTTGGCCGAGCACCAGCGGCGGCTGCTGACGCTCATGGCGGCAGTGATCGAGCGGCCGGATCAGGCCATTGGTTGCATCGAACTGCTGGGCGTCCAGGAGCGCCAACAGGTGCTGATGGGCTTGAACGATACAGAGCACGCGGTGCCCGACACTCACCTTTCCACCTGCATCGAAGCCGGCTTGCTGGCCGATCCCCAATCCATTGCCTTGCGGTTCGAGGACCAGGCGCTGAGCCGTGGTGAACTGAATCAAAGGGCAAATCGGCTGGCGCATCTGCTGCGTGCGCGTGGTGCGGGGCCGGAGCGCGTTGTGGCGATCGCCGTGCCGCGGTCGCTGGATCTCATGGTGGCTTTGCTGGCCATTCTGAAAACCGGGGCGGCCTATTTGCCGGTCGATCCGGATTTTCCAGCAGATCGCATTGCCTACATGCTCGGCGATGCCCGGCCGGTATGCCTCGTCACCACGCAGGCGCTGGCGCAGACCTTGCCCGCGTCGGTGTCGTTCGTGCTGCTCGATGGCCCGGAAACCATCCATGAACTGGGCAGCCATCCCGAAACCCGCCCCGAGCCGCTGAGAACGCTCGATACCGCGCAGCCGGCCTATGTGATCTACACGTCTGGATCGACCGGAAATCCGAAAGGGGTCGCCGTCTCGCACCGCGCTATTGTCAACCGGCTCCGGTGGATGCAGGACCAGTATGGCCTGCAAGCCGATGACCGCGTGTTGCAGAAGACCCCCTCCAGCTTCGATGTTTCGGTGTGGGAGTTCTTCTGGCCCCTGATCGACGGCGCCACGCTGGTGCTTGCCAAGCCGGGTGGGCATAAGGATGCAGCGTACCTGGCGGAGCTCATCGTTCGCGAAGACATCACCACCTTGCATTTCGTGCCCTCGATGCTGGAGGTCTTCTTGCTGGAGCCGGCCGCCTCCGCCTGCTCCAGCCTTCGGCGAGTGATTTGCAGCGGCGAGGCTTTGTCGTCTGCGCTGGCGCGAAAATTTCACCAGCAGTTGGGGTGCGAACTGCACAACTTGTACGGCCCTACGGAGGCGGCCGTCGATGTGACTGCATGGGCCTGCCCAAGCACGCCGCTGATGGAACCGAGGTCGGAAGGCGTGCCCATTGGCCGCCCCATCTGGAACACACAAATGGTGGTGCTGGACAGTGGCCTGCAGCCCTTGCCCGTGGGGATGACGGGCGAGTTGTACATCGCGGGAACGGGCCTGGCGCGAGGCTACCTGGGTCGCCCTGTGCTGAGCGCAGAGCGCTTCGTGGCCAATCCTCATGGCGGGCCGGGAAGCCGCATGTACCGCACGGGTGATCTGGCGCGCTGGCGTGCCGATGGCAGCCTGGACTTTCTGGGCCGAGCTGACCATCAGGTGAAGATCCGCGGCCTGCGCATCGAGCCGGGAGAGATCGAGTCGGCATTGCTGCAGCACCCTTGGGTCGCGCAGGCGGCGGTGATTGCTCGCGAGGATGTGGCAGGCGAAAAGCGCCTGGTGGCCTATGTAGTGTCCGCCGGTGAAGGCGAGCTTGCGCCCGGTGAGCTGCGCAGCCATCTGGCGCTGTCTTTGCCTGAGTACATGTTGCCTTCGGCCTTCGTTCAATTGGCGGCCTTGCCGCTCGGTCCGAGTGGCAAGCTCGACCGAAAGGCCCTGCCTGCACCCGAAGTGCAGAGCGCCGTTGCCTATGCGGCACCGCGCACACCGACGGAAAAGGCACTTGCGGACCTGTGGGCCGAGACACTGCATTTGCCCCGCGTCGGCATTCACGACAACTTCTTCGAGTTGGGCGGGCATTCTCTGATGATCGTGCAGTTGATCTCGATGATCCGGCAGCAGTTCATGATCGATCTTCCCCTGGACACCCTGTTCCAGGTCTCCACCATTGCGGGGCTTGCGGAGCGGCTGGACCAGGAAGCGGTAGCGCGGCCGCGCCTGGCACCGATGCCCCGCCCGGCGCGGATTCCGCTGTCGTCCGCACAACGTCGCCTGTGGCTCATGAACCAGCTGGACGGCGCCAATCCGGCCTACAACATGCCTCTGGCGTTGCGCCTGTCCGGCCTGCTCGATCGCGTGGCGCTGCACGTCGCCCTGGGCGATCTGGTGGAGCGCCATGAGAGTTTGCGCACGATCTACCCGCATGAGGCGGGACTGCCATATCAGCAGATCCTCGATGGTGCCGACGCCCACCCACCCGTGATCGAGGCGGAGGCCTGCGAAGACGATTTGGCTGCGCAGTTGCACGCGGCGGCCCGCCACGCCTTCGACCTGTGCCATTCGATGCCTTTGCGGGTCTCGCTGTTCCGGCTGGCCGAGGACGAGCATGTGCTGTTGCTGCTCACCCACCACATCGCAGGCGATGGTGCTTCGCTGCTGCCATTGGCGCGGGACTTGAGCGTGGCCTACGCCGCGCGTTGCAGTGGCCAGACTCCGGATTGGGAGCCGCTGCCGCTGCAGTACGCTGACTACGCACTGTGGCAGCAGGCGCTGCTGGGCAGCGAAGACGATCCCGACAGTCTGGCCGGCCGGCAACGCGGGTTCTGGCATGACGCGCTGCGCGACCTGCCCGAGCAAATGGCATTGCCTGTGGACCGTCCCCGCCCCCTTGTGCCCAGCCACCGTGGCGACGTGGTTCCGCTGCACATACCGGCTGCGGTCCATGAACGCATGCTGCATTTGGCCCGAGACGGGCAAGCCAGCCTATTCATGGTGCTGCAGGCTGCCCTGGCCGCGTTGCTGAGTCGCCTGGGGGCGGGCGACGACATCGTGATCGGTAGCCCGGTCGCGGGGCGCAGCGATCATGCCCTCGATGGGCTGATCGGCTGTTTCGTGAACACGCTCGTTTTGCGTACCGATACGTCGGGCCAGCCCGGGTTTCGCGAACTGATTGCGCGCGTGCGCGCCACCAATCTGGCGGCCTACGCGAACCAGGATTTTCCTTACGACCGCTTGGTGGAACTGCTGCGGCCGGGGCGCTCGCGGTCCAATCTGCCGCTGTTTCAGGTCATGCTGGGATTTCAGAACAGCAGCCGGCTGTCATTCAGCCTTCCGGGGCTGTCGATCACGCCGCAGCCTGTGGCCGTCGATACCGCGAAATTCGACCTGTCTTTCATCCTGACGGAGCAACGCCATCACGATGGCCTGCCCGGCGGGATCTCCGGTGGAATTCAATACAGCACCGATCTGTTCGACAGGACCACGGTGGAGTCTCTGGCGGCCCGGCTGGCGCACTGGCTGGAACAGGCGTGCGACACACCGGACGAGGCGCTGGGCCGCATCGACATCCTGCATCCCGAGGAGCGCCGCCGCTTGCTGCGGAAGTGGAGCGACTCCGAACGAGCTTTGGCCACCAAGACCATTGCCTCCATGGTGGAGGGCCACGCCAGCCGGCGTCCGCACGCACCTGCGGTGGTTCTGGATGACACCACGGTCAGCTATGGCGAGCTCGACACACGGGCCAACCGCCTGGCCCATCTGCTTCAGGCGCGGGGCGTGGCTGCGGGGGCCATCGTCGCGACGGTGTTGCCGCGCTCGCTCGATCTGGTCGTGGCGCACCTGGCCATCGTCAAGGCCGGGGCGGCTTACCTGCCCCTCGATCCGAACCATCTGGCAGGACGCAGTGCGTTGGTGTTCCAAGAGGCCGCTCCCGCCGCTGTCCTTACGCATGAAGCGCTGCTGCCGAGGCTGAGCGAGGTGGCCCATTGCATGGCGCTTGACAGCGACCTGACGGTTGCGGCCCTGGCGATCCAGTCGGACAGCCGTCCAGGCGGTTCGGGCGGAGCGCGACCCCAGGATGGCCCCCACGCGCAGGAGGCGGCATACCTCATCTATACGTCGGGCTCCACCGGGACACCGAAGGGCGTCGTGGTGCCGCATGCAGGCCTTCACAGCCTGGCCGCTTCCATGGCGGAGCGGATGGAGATCGGCCCGGATTCCCGCGTGCTGCAGTTTTCCTCCAGTGGTTTCGATGCTTCTGTGATGGACCTGCTGATGGCCTTTCACGTCGGTGCCGCGCTGGTGGTGCCCGGGCCTGCGCCATGGCTGGGGCAGGATCTGGCGCAGGGGTTGGTTCACCAATCGATCAGCCATGCCCTGATTCCACCTGCCGCGCTGGCCTCGGTGCCGCCCGGCGAATTCCCAGCGCTTCGAACGCTGGTGGTCGGCGGCGATGTGTGTCCTCCCGCGCTCGCAGCGCAGTGGGCGCCGGGTCGCCGCATGATCAATGCCTACGGCCCGACGGAGACCACGATCTGCGCGAGCCTGAGCGAGCCCATGCAGGTCGGGACCGTGCCATCGATCGGACAACCGATCTGCAACACACGTATGTACGTGCTGGACGGAGACCTCCAGCCGGTGCCCGCGGGCGTGGCCGGCGAGTTGTACGTCGCAGGGGCAGGCCTGGCGCGGGGCTACCTGGGGCGCCCGGCGCTGAGCGCAGAGCGATTCGTGGCCAATCCGCATGGCGGGCCAGGCAGCCGCATGTACCGCACGGGCGATTTGGCGCGCTGGCGTGCCGATGGCAGCCTGGACTTCCTGGGCCGTGCCGACCAGCAGGTGAAGATCCGCGGCCTGCGCATCGAGCCGGGAGAGATCGAGTCGGCATTGCTCCAGTACCCTTGGGTCGCGCAGGCGGCGGTGGTTGCCCGCGAAGACGTGGCAGGCGAAAAGCGATTGGTGGCCTATGTGGTGGCCGCTGGTGAGGGCGAGCTTGCCCCCGGCGACCTGCGCAGCCATCTGGCGCTGTCGCTGCCCGAGTACATGGTGCCTGCGGCCTTCGTTCAACTGGCGGTATTGCCGCTCAACTCGAGTGGCAAGCTCGACCGGAAGGCACTGCCTGTGCCGCAGGCGCCAGGCGACCAGCCCTACGCCGCGCCACGCACCGACACGGAAATCGCTTTGGCCGCGCTGTGGGCTGAGATCCTGCATTTGCCGCGGGTGGGTATTCATGACAACTTCTTCGAAATCGGTGGTCATTCGCTGATGGCGATCCAACTGGGTATGCGGATCCGGGACCAGATCCACCCCGATTTCCCGCATGCCGAGGTTTACAACCGCCCGTCGATCGCGCAATTGGCCCAGTGGATCGACCAGGCCGGCGATGACGGCGCAGCCCTGGATCTGGCGCGCGAGATCCATTTGCCGGAGCACATCCAGGGCCAGGCCGTCGCGCCCACCCTGGTGCCGGCGCGCGTCTTTCTCACCGGGGCCAGCGGATTCGTCGGAAGCCATCTGCTGGCAGCGCTGTTGCGTGACACCTCGGCTTGCGTGATCTGCCATGTGCGGGCTGCCGACGACGCGCAGGGGCGGCAGCGCTTGCAGCGCACCATGGCCGAGCGGCAACTGGGCACCCTCTGGGACGATGCGCGAATCCAGGTGGTCACCGGCGATCTGGGTGCACCGCGACTGGGGTTGGATGACGCCGCCGTGCAACAGGTCCGCGATGGCTGCGACGCCATTTACCACTGTGCCGCACAAGTGGACTTTCTGCATCCGTATGCCAGCCTGAAGGGCCCCAATGTGGACAGCGTGGTCACGTTGCTCGAATGGACTTCGCAAGGGCGACCCAAGACCCTGCATTACGTCTCGACGCTGGCCGTGATTGGCCAGAACGAAGACGGTGGCACGGTCACGGAGCGCTCGGCGCTGCCTTCCTGGAATGGCCTGGTGGACGGCTACAGCCAGAGCAAGTGGGTCGCCGACGCGTTGGCTCGGGAAGCGCAGGCGCGGGGAATGCCGGTGGCCATCTACCGGCTCGGTGCCGTGACCGGTGACCACGATCACGCGATTTGCAATGCCGCTGACCTGATCTGGCGGGTGGCACACCTGTATGCGGACCTGCAATCCATCCCCGACATGGACTTGCCTCTGAACATGACCCCGGTGGACGATGTGGCGCGGGCCATCCTGGGTCTGGCTGCCCGGGCATCTTCCTGGGGGCAGGTGTATCACCTGATGAGTCCGGCGCCGCTGCGGGTGCGGGACATTCCTCCGGTGTTCGAGCGTCTCGGCCTGCACCTGGAACCGTTGGCGCTGGAGTCCTGGCTGCGGCGTGCCCATGTGCGGCTGGCCGAGGGCCAGGACCGCGATTTGGCTGCCGTGCTGGCGATCCTGGACCGCTACGACGCATCGGCCACGCCACCAAAGGTGTGCGGCGCGGCGACGCACGCGCAGCTCGAATCCATCGGCGCGGCGATCCGCCCGGTGAATCGCGATCTGCTGCACCGCTATTTCGTCGATCTGGGTATCGACGCCAAGGCACACCGTGCCCTGGAAACCAGCATTTCATGAACGAAGGAGGAAACCATGGCACGTTATCTCATTGCAGCGACCGCCTTGCCGGGACATGTGTTGCCCATGCTGGCCATCGCCCAGCATCTGGTGCGCCAGGGACACGAGGTGCAGCTGCACACTGCCAGCCACTTCAGGGAACAGGCCTTGGCCACTGGCGCGTCCTTTACCGCATTCGATCCGTCGATTGATTTCGAGCACCAGGAGTTGGACCGGCGGTTTCCGCAACGTCTGCAACAGCCCTCCGCCCATGCGCAGCTGTGCTTTGGACTGAAGCACTTCTTCGCCGACGCGATGGCACCCCAGTTGGCGGGGTTGCGGCGCATCCTGGCGCATTTCGATGCCGATGCCATTTTGGTGGACACGATGTTTTGCGGCACGTTTCCGCTGCTGCTGGGACCGAGGGAGGAGCGGCCCGCCATCGTTGCCATCGGCATTTCGGCGCTGGCGCTGTCCAGCCGGGACACTGCCTTTTTTGGCACGGCGCTACCGCCTTCGTCCACGGCCGAAGGTCGCATTCGCAACCAAGCCATGAACCGCAATCTTCAGCAGGCCATGTTCGGCGACGTGCAACGCCATTTCAATGGCGAACTGGCACGCTTGGGGGCGCAGGCACTGCCCCGCTTTTTCATCGATGCGATGGTGACGCTGCCGGATCTGTACCTCCAACTGACGTCGGCATCTTTCGAGTATCCGCGCAGCGACCTGCCTGGCTCCGTCCGGTTCGTGGGTCCACTGCTGGCACCGTCACGTGCCGACTTCAACCCACCCGACTGGTGGCCCGAACTGGATGACGGCCGGTCCGTCGTGTTGGTCACGCAGGGCACGCTGGCCAATCAGAACCCTGCGCAGTTGATCGGGCCCACCGTGCAGGCGCTGGCCAAGTTCGATGACATCCAGGTGATTGCCACCACGGGCGGACCGGTGCCCCCGGGCCTCAGCGCAGCGATGCTTCCCGCCAACGCCCGTGTGGTGCCATTTCTGCCCTATGACCGTCTGTTGCCCAAGGTGCATGCCATGGTCACCAATGGTGGATATGGATCGGTCAACCACGCGCTCAGCCTGGGCGTGCCGCTGGCCGTGGCGGGCGCGACCGAAGAGAAGCCGGAAATTGCCGCGCGCGTCGCCTGGTCAGGCGCCGGCATCAACCTGGCCACCGGGCAGCCCAGCGCGCGCCAGATCGGCGATGCAGTGCGTAAGCTGCTGGACAACCCTTCCTACAGGCAGCGCGCCCGAGCGCTGCGACTGGATTTCGCGCGCCACCACGCGCTGACCGAGATCGCATCGGCCCTGGCGGCACTGCGTGAAACATCCTCCGCCATCGCGGAGTTTGCATGACCTTCAAGGAGATCTGACATGAGCAACCCATTCGACGACGAAAACGGCCACTTTCTGGTGCTGACCAATCCTGAAGGCCAACACTCGCTATGGCCCGCGTTTCTCGATGTGCCCGCTGGCTGGGAGGTGGCCTTGCCTGCGTCCGACAGAACCGCTTGCCGTGCGTACATCGAGGCCCACTGGACGGACATGCGGCCCCGTTCACTGGTTGCCGCCATGGGCGGTTGATTGCCAGGGAAGGGTGGATCGCCCCCTCGGTGTCCGGCATGCCGGCACGCTGCAGTACGGTCTGCACGGGGATTCAACGAATTGTTTCTGTAGACCCTGAAACGGCCCCTGCAACGGGCTGCCCACCCGTCGCATGGTGCGTGGCCTGCGCAGCCAAGTATGCGTGTACATCGAAGAGTTCAGTGCCCTCCCAGCGCTGCTCTGCATGCATCGCCACGCTGCCTGCTTGAGCACGCTCTGCCACATCAGGGCACAACTGGCCCAGCACCCGCGGGAATGCTCGGCAGTATCCCTTGGCGACGCCAGCGAGTTCAGCCAACTGCCGATACCCGATGCGCTTTCCAGCCGGTATGCGTCGCACGATGTGGGCGATGCGGTCCTTCCAATCGTTGCTCATGGGGGGAATCGGTGCAGGTCCCTGGCAGATCGCATCGCCTACCCGCAGCACGCCGCCTTGCAACACCCGCGCCAGCGCGCCGCGGCGGCCCTTCAAAGCCTTGACGACGCCTGGCTTGCGCTGCTCCAGGCGGGCGCAGGGCTCGCACTGAAAGGTGATCCACAGCACCACTTCCGGGCCGATCTTCAACAGGGAGCCGGAGGGAAGGCCTGCCGTAGGCCAATCGATGAGCAGGTTTTCGCGCAGTGTGAGCGATGGCATTTGGAGATCGCGATACACATCGGTCCCAGCCAGCAGGACTTGGCGTGGCGAAAGCCGTTGGGCATGCCGGTCGCCAAGCAATCCCTGATCGGCCATGGCAGTGGCTTCAGGGACGGACTGGGGTTCCAAAGCGGCTGGACTGTGCAGACACAGTCTTTGCAGGGTGCCCACGGCCCGCCAGGGCAGGAGTGGGGGAAGCAGCACGGGGAGAGCACCCTTGGGATCAGGGACTGGCATCTGGGGCGAATGGCAATGGGGTGGAGCGATGTTCGGGGAGGTTTTCCCGGAGCTTGGCAGAAATTTCACGCCGGGGTGGATGCAGGCGCAATTCCTACAACCTGGCTGCAGCCCGCCCAGCAAACTGGCCCGCCAACCCGGCCGTGAAAGAAGCGCCATGCACTCCAGCCCACCCCCGTTAGAAGCTCGTACAGAGAGCCCCGGCGACGGCCTCGCCTCTGTCCATTCCGTGCGTCTGTGCGTGAACGGGCAAGACCATGAAGTCGAAATTCCCAGTTGGGTCACGCTGTTGGACCTGCTGCGCGAGCGGTTGGGACTCATGGGAACCAAGAAAGGCTGCGACCACGGCCAGTGCGGCGCCTGTACCGTGCTGGCCGATGGGCAGCGCATCAACGCTTGCCTCACGCTCGCGGTCATGCAGGAGGGGGCTGACATCACCACGGTGGAGGGCCTGCCCGCACTGGCCGGAGAGGGCCGTGCGAGTGCCGGGCTGCATCCTTTGCAGCAGGCTTTCATCGACCATGACGCATTCCAGTGCGGCTATTGCACGCCAGGGCAGCTGTGCTCCGCCGTGGGTCTGATGAACGAAGGCGGTGCGAAGACGGCGGACGATGTCCGCGAACGCATGAGCGGTAACCTCTGCCGTTGCGGCGCCTATCCGCAGATCGTGCAGGCGGTCGCTCAGGTGGCTGGCATTCGGGTCGATGCCATGCGTTTGTCGTCGCCTGCCCCCTTCGCAGTGCAAGAGAGCCAGGCATGAGGGCATTCGTGTACGAAGCCGTCGCCACTGCCGACGCTGCGCTGGCGGCGATGCCCGGCCAAGCGCCCGACATTGGCGAGACCGCACCGCAGGCCAAGTTTCTTGCGGGGGGAACCAACCTGATCGACCTGATGAAGGAAAACGTCATGCGCCCACGGCGGCTGATCGATGTCAGCCGCCTGCCGCTGGCCGCCATCGAGGCCCGGCCCGAGGGCGGCTTGCGCCTCGGAGCCATGGCACGGAATGCTGCCACCGCGCGCCATCCCCTGGTGCGGGAGCGCTATCCCTTGCTGTCGGCTGCCATCCTGGCGGGCGCATCGCCGCAGATTCGCAACGTGGCGACCAATGGGGGCAATCTGTTGCAGCGCACACGGTGCCACTACTTCTACGACACAGGAACTCCCTGCAACAAGCGTGAACCGGGCACAGGTTGTCCCGCGCGGGCAGGGCTGGCCCGGCAGCTGGCCATCCTCGGGACCAGCGACCATTGCGTGGCCACGCATCCGTCGGACATGTGCGTGGCGCTTGCCGCGCTCGATGCGGTGGTACATGTGCAATCGCCGAGCGGGCAGCGGACCATCGCGTTCGCCGATTTCCATCGTTTGCCAGGCAACGCGCCGCAGCGCGACAACACGCTGGCAGGCGATGAACTCATCGTGCACATCGAGCTGCCCGCCAACGGGCTGCAGCGGCACAGCACCTATCTGAAGCTGCGTGACAGGGCCTCCTATGCCTTCGCCCTGGTGTCGGTGGCTGCGGCGTTCGAGCTGGACGCTTCCGGGCTGATGCGAAACGCCCGCATTGCGTTGGGTGGCGTGGCCCACAAACCCTGGCGCGATGCCGAGGCAGAACAGCTTCTGGAGGGACAGCGTCCGGAGGCCGCGGCTTTCCACGCGGCTGCGCATTTGCTTCTGCGGGACGCCCGTGGCCATGGTGCCCCGGGTGGACCCGGCGACAACCGTTTCAAGATCGTTCTGGCCCGGCGTGCCATCGTGCGTGCGCTCGAGATGGCGCGCGATGGCGAACTGACCAACACCGGAGAGCTGGGTACCGAACCTGTGCAGGAATTTCAGCCATGAGCACCCACGATGATTTCCGGACAGACACCGGCGCCGGGCAGGCCCTCTCCCAGCAGCCGATGGCGGAGCCCGGCACCGGGCTGGTGAAGACGGGCGCGCCCGTCTCCCGCATCGATGGCCGCCTCAAGGTCATGGGCCAGGCGCGCTACGCAGCGGAGCATGCCAGCGATGACCTGGTGTATGGAGTGGTCGTCAACAGCACCGTGGCAAAAGGGCGGATCCTGAATCTGCGGACAGACCGAGCGCTTGCAGTGCAGGGCGTGCTCGATGTCATCACACACACGAACCGCCCCGCGGTTCGGTCGCTCGATCTTTTCTACAAGGACATGACCGCCCCTGGGGGCTCGCCGTTCAAGCCGCTGCACGACGCGCGCATCCACTACAGCGGCCAGCCGGTCGCGCTGGTGGTGGCCACGTCCTTCGAGGCGGCGCGCTGTGCGGCCGCCTTGGTGGAACTGGACTACGAGGTCGAAAAACACGAGACCCACCTGCTGCACAACTTGCGCCGCGCGCGGGAGCCGAGCAGGCTCAAGGCGGGCTATTCACCGCCACCCAAACCCCGGGGTGACGCACCGCGAGCGTTCGGCGCGGCGCCTGTCAAGATCGACGCCCAGTACTACAGCGGGGTGGAGCACCACAATCCCATGGAGATGCATGCCTCCACCGTATTGCGCGGTGCCGATGGCCATCTCACCATCTACGACAAGACCCAGAGCCCGCAGAACAGCCGATGGGTGGTGTCGCGCGTGTTCGGTCTTTCGCAGGAAGAGGTGACCGTTCGCAACCCCTTCGTTGGCGGGGCGTTCGGGTCGGGCCTGAGGCCGCAGTACCAGCTCATCCTGGCGGTGATGGCCGCATTGCACCTGCAGCGTTCGGTGCGGGTGGTGCTCACGCGGCAGCAGATGTTCACGTTCGGGCACCGGCCCGAGACATGGCAGCGCGTCAGGCTCGCCGCTGATCGCGACGGTACCTTGAAGGCCGTCATGCACGAGGCAGTTGCCGAGACCTCGCGCCTGGAAGACTATGTGGAAGTGGTGGTGAACTGGTCCGGTCAGCTATACCAGTGCGACAACGTCAGCCTCGGGTACCGACTGGTGCCGCTCGACCAGTACAGCCCCTTGGACATGCGCGCACCGGGGGCGGCCCATGGCGTCCACGCACTGGAAGTAGCCATGGACGAATTGGCCTATCAGCTGCGCATGGATCCGCTGATCTTGCGGCTCAAGAACTATGCGGAGCGTGATGCCTCGAAGGGTTTGCCTTTCTCTACCAAGGAGCTGCATGCGTGCTACCAGCAAGGTGCGGAGCGGTTCGGTTGGGCGCAGCGCCCCCTGGAGCCGCGTTCCATGCAGCAGGGGCGAGAGCTGATTGGTTGGGGCATGGCCACAGGTACCTGGGATGCCATGCAGATGTTCGCGCGTGTCCGCGCGGTGATGCATGCGGATGGTCGGTTGGTCGTGAGCAGTGCGGCCTCCGACATCGGTACCGGCACGTACACGGTCATGGCCATGATCGCCGCCGAAGCGATGGGCTTGCCACTGGAACGGGTGACCTTCGCCCTGGGCGACTCCAACCTGCCGTTGGCCCCTGTGGAAGGCGGCTCGTCGCATGTAGCGACGGTCGGTGCCGCGGTGGAGGGCGCATGCGAGAAGTTGCAGCGGTTGCTCTGGGCGCTGGCAAGGCGCAGCCGAAGCATGGGCTTCGGCAAGGTGCTGCTCAAGGAGGTGGAATTCAAGGCGGGTCGCATGCGTCGCCGGGACGCCCCGCCGCAGGACCTGGGCGTCGCATTCGCCGACATCCTGGCGTCGCAAGGGCGCTCGATGATCGAGGTGCGTCACCTCATGCTTCCGAACCTGCTCCGGCAAAAGAAGTTCGTGAGGGCCACGCATTCCGCCGTGTTCTGCGAGGTGCGGGTAGACGAGACCCTGGGGACGGTTCGTGTCACGCGGGTGGTCAGTGCCATCGCCGCAGGGCGCATTCTGAATGCCAAAACGGCCCACAGCCAGATCACCGGAGGCGTGGTCTGGGGCATCAGCCAGGCATTGCATGAAGAGACGCAGACCGACCATGCACTGGGCCGGTTCATGAATCACAACTATGCGGAATACCACGTTGCCACCAACGCCGACATTCCGCCGATCGATGTGATTTTTGTGCAGGAGGATGACCGCATCGTCAGCCGCCTGGGCGCCAAAGGGGTGGGCGAGATCGGCATCGTGGGTGTGGCGGCGGCCGTGTGCAATGCCATCTTCCATGCCACTGGCCGGCGCGTGCGCTCCACCCCCATGACGCCTGACAAGGTGATGCTCCCGGCACCACCCGCCGTGCCGTCTTCCACGGAGCACGCTTTGTCCCTGTAGGCGGCCAGGGCTGCTGCTGCGCGCGACCGGATCGTGGCGGGCCGTCAGTCCGGGTTCATGGGCGCGGATGCAATGCTGCATCCTTTTCGTGGCGGGCGGCCAGCAGCGCTTTCAAGCGCTCCAGCAGCCGGCCCATGTCCACCGGCTTGGAAAAATGGTCGTCGAAACCCGCCTCCAGCGCGAGCAGCCGGTCGGCATCGCTTCCATAGCCTGTCAATGCAATCAAAGGAAGGTGCCGGGTATCTGGCTGCGAGCGGACGCGGCGCGCCAGTTCGTACCCGCTGATCTCGGGCAGACCGATGTCGAAGATGGCCGCGTCGAACCGTGCTTTGGCCAATTGGGCCAGACCCTCGGCGGCACTGTAGGTCGCCTGTACCCGATGGCCTTCCATTCGCATCCATTCCGCCAGCAGGTCGGCGGCATCGTTGTTGTCATCGACCAAAAGCAATCGCAGTGCGGGCAACGCCTCCGATCCCGCATCTCCTTGCGGGTCATCGGTGGCTTGTCGTTGGCCGAGCAAGGGCAAGCGCAGCGTGAAAGTGCTTCCTCTGCCCGGTCCGTCGCTGTGCGCCTCGATGGTGCCGGAGTGCAGGCCCGTCAAGCTGCGGGCGATGGCCAGTCCCAGGCCGAGCCCTCCGGACGCGCGCTCCAAGGCTTGCTCGCCCTGCACGAACCGCTCGAATACGTGGTGGAGCAAGTGGGCAGGAATGCCCACGCCCTCATCGCTGACGCGGAGCACGGCCCAGCCCGTCTCGCTGGCGAGTTCGATTCGGATGGGCGTTTCCGGCGGGCTGAATTTCGCGGCGTTGTTGAGCAGATTGCAGACGATCTGAACGAGCCGGAGCAATTCGCCCTGCACGAGGACAGGCCCGTTCGGTAGGGTCAGCTGGGGCATGGAGCTGCGTGCCTGCAAGGCGGGCATCGTCAGCTCCAGCGCACGCTCCACCACCTCTTGAAGATCCACCGGTTCCAGCGCCAGGGTGATCTTTCCCGACACGATTCTCGAGATGTCGAGCAGATCGTCCACCAGGCGCGACAGGTGCTTGACTTGGCGGCCGATGATTTCGCGTTCCCGGGAAAACGCCGTGGGATCCCGGCGGGCGATCAACTGAAGGGCCAGCACGATGGGCGCCAGAGGGTTGCGGAGTTCATGGCCCAGCATGGCCAGGAATTCATCTTTCGCGCGGTTGGCCGATTCGGCTTCGCGCTGCGCCTTTCGCGCCTCCGACAAGAGCAGTGCATTGTCCAGCGCCAAGGCTGCGCGTTGCGCGAGCTCGCCGATCAGTGCGCTGTCTTCTGCTCCAAAGATGCGGCTAGGGCCGGCCTGCAGCACCGCCATCGTGCCGATCGTGCGCCCACGCGCAATGAGCGGCACGACACAGGCCGCGACGGCTTCGAATTCCGGCACAAGCGCTGAAATGTCTTTGCTGCGGCCGTCGTCTTCGCCGGTCTGGCCGGATGGATGCAGGCTGGGCTTGCCGGTCTTCAGGGCGGTGATCAGCACTTGCGGTGTTTCCGCGGAATGGGCCGGCATGCTGTCTTGTTCGGCAAGCATGCCGCTGTGCTCCGACCATTTGGAATGGCTCAGCCTTGGCAGCAAGGCCCCTTGCTCATCCAGCAGATCGATCCGGCAGGCATCGCCGATGGCGGGCACCACCAGGCGGGCAATCGCGTCGAGCGTGTCCGACTCCTCCAGTGATCCGGAAAGCACGGCACTGGCATTGACCAGCAACCCCAGCCGCTGTTCGGCCGCCTGGGCCGCGGACCGTGCATGGCTTTCGAGCTGCAGCAACTCTTCCCGCTCTGCCTCGCTGCCGGCGCGTTGCACGGCGGCCGATTCGAGCGCCCGGGCCACGGCGTCGATTTCCATGATGCGCGACATGCCGGATGGCCGCAATTCACCCCGGCCCAGGGCATCGGCGTCGTCACGCAGGCTGCGCATGGGCATCGTGATGGACTTCGACATCCACCAGGCACCCGTGCCCCCGAGAATCAGCGATGCCAGAAGACCCAGTACATAGGCCCCGGCGGTGCGCCACCAGGAGCTTTCTGCCTTCGACAGCGATGTGCCCAGGACGAGCGTCCAGCCCCCTTCGTCGAGCCGCGCGAGCACGGTCTTCGCAAGCACGCCATCGACATTGGTACTGGTGCCCAGGAGTTCTTGCTTGTCGTGGCCCAGTGCCTGGAAAAAGGGCTTGAGCGATTCACTGGGGCCGGAGCCCCGCCATTTTTCGTCGTCCACCGTGCGGGCGATGCGAGCCAGCTTGGCATCGAAGACGGACACGTACCAACCTTCGGGAACGCGTTGCGCACGCAACACGGCGGCAATGGCCTCCGGTCGGATGATGGCTGTCAGCACATATTTCACCACCCCATCCCGTACCACCGGAACGCGGACCGGAAAGGCCAGATTGCCCCCGGCACCACGCGCCATGGACCCGGCGACGGGCCGTCGGGTCTGGACTGTTGCGTCAAAGCTGGATCGCTCCACCACGTTCGCGCTGGTAGGGCGGTCTGTCTCGGTGGAGAACACCACCCGCCCGGAAGGGTCCGCCAGCAGCAAGCCCCGCCACTCCGGATGGGAGGCACGCACCGCCCGGCTGAGTGCGAGGGCCTGGGCTTTGCCCTCGCCATCCGCCGTGCCCAGCGGATCGGCCAGGGCCAGCGTTTGCAAGGCGGACATCGTCAGTCGCAACTCTCCCTCCACTGCCGTGGCCAGCGCGCGTGCGACACCGAGGCTCGAAGCCTCGTTTTGCGCACGCTGGCTTTCGAAAAGGGCGGACAGGGAGATGCCGCACACGACCGCCAGCGGCAGGATCGCCGCCGCAGCCACCAGCAGCAGTTGGGTTTTCAAGGGAACGGTGCGCACGGGTTTCGGAAGGCGTTGTGTCCACTGAGACGGGCGGGCGTGGCGCAATGGGCAGGCGGAGGCATGACCGTTTTGCAGCGTGGCCTGGGCGAAGGGCAGGCGTGAAAGGCGACAGCATGTTATCTCCGCCCGGGCAGATTCCTTCCCTCCTATCTTCCGCAAATTTCCCGGCCCCCTGGCCTCCGACCGGCGATTTGTTGCAAAATGTTCGATTGATCCGCTTGACGGAATGCAGGAGGGGAGAAATGGCAAGAAGACGTCAAAAACAAAGTGCCGCAGACGATTTCATGGATTGGGTGGCACGGCTTCCATGGTGGGTCGGGCTTGGCCTGGCGGCCATGATTTATTGGGCGCTGCACACGGTGGCATCCCAGCCCATGCCGGCGATGAGAACGTCGCACGAGATGGGGTTGGTGGTCACCGGTGCGCTCTGGCGCAGTCTGGCTTATGCCGGGCAATTCGTGCTGCCGCTTCTGTGCCTGATGGGGGCCGTGCTTTCCGCCCTGAGGCGTCGGGAGCGGCGCCATCTGCTGGACGATTGCGGGACCGCCAGCTCCAGCGCACAGGCCTTGCAAGGAATGTCCTGGCAGGCTTTCGAAAAGCTCGTGAGCGAGGGATTCCGGCGGCGCGGCTATGCAGTGCAGGAGCGGGCGCAAGAGGGCGCGGATGGTGGGGTGGATCTGGTCCTCACCAAAGCGGGGGAAATGTCCCTCGTCCAGTGCAAGCATTGGAAAGCCTTCCAGGTCGGCGTCCCGGTGGTCCGCGAGTTGTATGGCGTGATGGCCGCCCACGGCGCGTCCGCCGGCTTCGTGGTGACGTCCGGGCGCTTCACGCAAGACGCCACGGCGTTCGCCAGCGGGCGCAACATCCGCCTGATCGATGGCGCCGCACTGCTGCAACTCATTCGCGAAACCACTGCGGATCGCAGCCCGCTCCCGCAAACCGCGTCCAAGGTGTCGGTCCCTTCCTCACCGCAGGAGACCCCGGCAGTGCGGTCCGAAGTGTCCTGTCCTCAATGTGGCAGCCGGATGGTGCGGCGCACCGCCAAGCGGGGCGTGCTGGCCGGTCAATCGTTCTGGGGATGCTCTGACTACCCCTCCTGCCGGGAAACGCGCAACGGCTGAAGGGGCTTTGCACGGTGCGCAGAACTGGCAGGGTTTGGACGCCCAGCGACGGCGTAAGCGGCAGGCCCCGTTCAGCCAACCCACTCCGGTTTGTGGGCCCGGCTCAAGACAGCGGTTTGGCCCGGGTTCCCCGGGGAACAAACCGCCGCACGAAGTCCGGCTGAAAACAGCGTTGGGTCCCATCGGCAAAATCCACCGTGACGGAAATCGCGTCGATGGCCGCCACGGTGCCCTGGCCATACCGTTTGACGCGAACGGTTGCCCCCAGTTCGAGCGCCTGGGCATCACGACGGGCTTGCGCTGCCGACGCGATGACCGGCTCTCCCATTTCGCCCAGGTCGGTCGCCCCCAGGTTCCGCACCGTGTCGGCAGCCCGCTCGGCCAAAGCCTGTTGGGCCAGTTGGGCCATGCGAATGCAGTTGTCGCAGGTACCGCAACGCTGCGGTTCGTCCGATGGGTCGAAATACTCGAGCAGCACCTGCCAACGGCAGCGACCCGTCTGCGCATAGAACACCATGCGCTCCAGCGCCTGCTGGTCTTGCTCCCGCTTGTCGGCATAGGCCTGCAGGAGCGCACGCACCGACGAGGGCTCCAGTTCCGTCTTGCGCAGGGAGAGTGCGCCGCTGCGTGCTTTCGAGACAATCCTGTGCCGCTGCAGCAGGCCCAGTCCCACCTGCAGCTTGCTGCGAGGCCGGTCCAGGCGGGCCTGCAGGCTGTCGAGCGTCCAGACGCCCGGGTCTTGCGGCGCGGGATCGCGCAATGCCTGGTAGAGCGCGTCGATGTCGTCCGCGCTCGGGTAGCGGCCTGCCAGAAAGAATTGCTGCACTGCTTTGTCCTTGCGGAGAAACAGCAGCGTGCAATCTGCTGGATCGCCATCGCGTCCCGCACGCCCTGATTCCTGGTAGTACGCATCGAGGCCGCCCGGCATCTGGTAGTGCACGACAAAGCGGACATCCTGCTTGTCGATGCCCAGTCCGAACGCATTGGTGGCGACCATCACGCGGACCTCTCCCCGCATGAACGCATCCTGGGCTTCACTGCGCTCCGCGGCTGGCATGCGCCCGTGGTAGAGGCCCGCCGCCACATCCGCAGCGCGCAACGCTGCATGAACCTCTTGCGCCGCTTTCACCGTGGCGGCATAGACCAGCCCGGAACCTTCGGCCGCTTTCACGATGTCGATGAGGCGCGCCCGCTTGTCCGCTTCGTTGGCCAGCGCTTCGGCGCGGTAGCGGAGGTTCGGCCGGTAAGTCCCCGTGTCGACGACGCCCGCGGCAGGAATGCCCAGTTGCTTGCGAATGTCCGCCGCCACCGGCCCGGCCGCTGTAGCGGTCAGCGCCAGCACGGTCGGGCGGCCCAGCCGTGCCACCGCTCCGGCGATTTCGAGAAAAGCCGGCCGAAAATCATGGCCCCATTGGGAGATGCAGTGGGCTTCGTCCACCGCGAGCAGGCCGATCGGGCCGCTGGAGGCAACCAAGGCCAGAAATTCTGCGTCGGCGAGCCGCTCCGGGGTGGTCAGCACGATGCGTGCGCTGCCATCAGCAATGGCTTGCTCTGCCTCGCGCGTTTCCTGCGGTGTGAGCCCGCTGTGCAGTTGCACGGCGGGAACACCCCGCTCGCGCAGCGAGTCGCATTGATCCCGCATGAGCGCGATGAGCGGTGACACCACCACCGTCCTGCCTTCGATCATCAGGGCAGGCAATTGGTAGCAAAGCGACTTGCCCGCCCCGGTCGGCATCACCGCCAACGTGTTTTCGGACTGCAGCACGCGGTCGATCACCTCGCGCTGGCCCGCCCGCAGCTTGCGCAAACCGAACGTCCTCTTCAGCACCGACTGGATGCGTGCCGCTGACGGCTTGCGAGGTGCTCTCGGCTGGCGGGCACGTTTGGGGGAGGCGGGTATGGGCTGGGGCGGGATGACAGGCATAGGCTGCCATGCTGGCGGGGGCCGCATCTCCCCCACGTCAGACGTTGCTCACGCCGGATGTCATCCGCTGTCTCTGCCCCCTCCACTCCCTGCGCGATGTGTCAGAAACGTGCCTGCACGCCCAGCGTCACCGCGCGCGCCGTGCCCGGTGCAACCCAGAGGCGGCTGTACGAACTGGTGTAGTACGTGGTGTCGAAAACATTGTCCACGTCCAGGGTCAGCCGCACGGCCGGGGTGATGCGCCAGTAGGCGACCAGCTTGGCTGTGCGGTAGCTGGGCAGATCGAAGGACGCCGATCCCGCATTGACCTCGGCCTGGGTGCGGGCCTGGCCCAGGCGGCGGCCGACGTGCGTGACGCCGCCCCCGATGCCGTAGCGTTGCCCATTGTCGAAGGCGTTCTCGTACACCGCCAGCACGCTGCCATTGACCTTGGGCACGTTGAGCAGCCGGCCGCCGACCTCCAGGGTGTTGTCCCGGGTGATTTCCACGTCGTTCAGAACCAGGCTGGCGTTGACCCGCCAGCGGGCCG
The DNA here is from genome assembly GCF_030158955.1 of Acidovorax sp. SUPP1855. Lineage (NCBI taxonomy): Bacteria > Pseudomonadati > Pseudomonadota > Betaproteobacteria > Burkholderiales > Comamonadaceae > Acidovorax > Acidovorax sp. SUPP1855. Next base: position 24,734 of record NZ_BQXI01000034.1, read on the forward strand.
TCACCTGGCCTGCGAAATCCAGCTCCAGGCCCCGGCTGCGCACTTCGCCAGCGGCCACGGAATAGCTCGAATTGAGCGGGTCGGAGGTCAGTACATTGCGTTTGCGGATGTCGAACAGTGCGGCCGTGGCACCCATGCGCTGGTCGGCGCTCTCCCACTTTGCGCCGACTTCCAGGGAACGCCCGGTTTCCGGATCGAAGGGCTGCGAAGCACTGTCGGACCCTACGTTCGGGCGGAACGAACGCCCCGCGTTCGCATACACCGTCCATTGCGAGGACGGCAGCCAGCTCAGGCCGACGCGTGGCGAGGTGGATGACGGCTCCTGGCGGACCGTGGTGCCATTGCGCCGGTTTTCCAGCGACTGCCGGTACTGGTCCACGCGCACCCCGCCCACCAGGCGCCACGTCGGCGACAGCTTGACGGCATCCTGAAAATAAAGCGCGGTGTTGCGCTGGCGCTCCAGGGTGTCCGTATTGGGCAATGGCGTGGGTTGGGACTGCCCGTAGACAGGGGCCTGGATGTCGATCGCATAAGGCGAGGTCGCCGTGGGGTTGGCACGCAGCATCAGCGTGTCCAGATGGAACTTGAAGCTCTCCACGCCGAACAGCAGTTCGTGTTCCATGCCGCCGGCCCTGACGTTGCCCTGCAGTTCGGCCTGCAATGCGATGTCGTCCGAGGCGAAGTCCCGAAAGCGGCGCTGGCGGGTGAGCAGGCCATTGGACTGCAGTGCGCTGGCTTCGGTGGAGAAGCCCTGGATGGAGGTCTCGCGGTACGACAAGCCCACGCGGCTGCGCCATTGCGGGCTCCATTCGTGCGACAGGATGAACTGATGGGTCTGGTTCTCCACCGTCACATCGCCATCGCCCGGCTCGCCCAGGAATCGGCTGCGTGGGATGGTGCCCAACCGATTGCCCACGGCCACAACGCCCCGGTCCAAAGGCGTGGCATGGCGCAGAAACTCCCCGGCGTATTCCAGCGACGTGTCGCGGCCCAGCTTCCAGGTGAATGCTGGGGCGACCACGCGCCGTTCGGAGCTCACATGGTCGCGGAAGCTGTCGCGGTCTTCCGCTGCCACGTTGAGGCGATAGGCGAAGTTCTCGCCGATGGGGCCGGTGCTGTCGAATGCGCCCCGCTTGAGGCCCTGGCTGCCCACGGAGCCCTCGACGGCGTTGGCTGCCTTCCACAAGGGACGTTTGCTGACGATGTTCAGGGTGCCGCCGGGCTCGCTGCTGCCATAGAGCGCTGCAGCGGGGCCTTTGAGAAATTCGATGCGCTCCACGCCGGCCAGATCGCGCGGCGCGTTGAAGCCCCGGTTGGAGGAAAAGCCGTTCATCAACGTGGCCATGCCGGTGTTTTCATTGCCAGGCAGGCCGCGGATGGCCACGTTGTCCCACAGCCCGCCGAAATTGTTCTGGCGGGACACACCGCCCACATAGTCGAGCACATCATCGAGCCGCGTGGCGCCCAGGTCGTCGATGGCCTGGCGGGTGACGACCCGCACCGATTGCGGCAGTTCCCGCAGCGGCAGGTCGGTCTTGGCACCCGCGGATTCCTCGGCATGGTAGGCCCCGGACTCGGTGCGTCCGACGATCTCGACGGTGGACAGTTGGGGCGCATTGTCGGCGGTCTGCGCCATGGCAGAGCCGCACGACAGGGCCGCCATGGCGAGCGTGAGTGGAAAGGGGGCGCGAGCGCCCCGGCAGGAAATGAGGAACATGGACGTACTGAAGAAAAATCGCCGGCCGCGATGCAGGGCGGCCGGATGGCATGCACGGACCCGCCCGCGGCGGCAGCGCCGCCACGGCGAGGGAGAGAAGATCCAACTGGGATGCGACCGCCTTGCGGGGCGGCATGCATCAGGCGATGGGAAGAGGGGGATCGCGCGATGCAAAAGGCCAGCGGCCAGGTGCCGGCACGAAGGCAAATGCCGCTGTGGGCTGCGGGCAGTTGGGGCCGGCGCCTGCCTGCGGCACCGGTAATCCGATGCCACCGGGCAGGGCGGCGGGCTGCGCGAATGCCATGCACCCGGCGCAGGGGCCGTGCTCCAACGCGTGCGCCGGCTTCACCGGATGCGGCGCGTCGTCTTGCACCACGCTGACGGCCTCCGGGCCTGTGCCGATGGCGACCCGCAGGTGCTCCGCCTCGTGCAAGGGCAGCCCGATGCACGTGTGCAGGAACACGGCAAGCAGGAGCAGGCGAAGGAGGGCGCGGCGATGGTTCATGGCGAGGGCGCCGAATCATAGCGGCGTCTCTGCCTCTTTCCCGCCGGGGTAAAAAGGTGTCAGGCGCTTTCGGTCGCCACCACCAACTGGTTGCGCCCTTGCTGCTTGGCCTGGTACAGGGCCTGATCGGCACGCTGGACGATGTCGGTTTCGCTGGTGTCCTTCAGGCTGCAAAAGCTCATGCCCAGGCTCACGGTCAGCTGGCCGACGGCAGGGAATTGGCTCTGGCTCACCGCGCCGCGGATCTTTTCGGCCACCACGCGGCCCTCTTGCCGGTCCTGTGGCTCCGGCAGCAGCACCACGAATTCCTCGCCGCCGTAGCGCGCCACGAAATCGGTGATTCGCACGCTGCCGGAGATCACCTGGGCTAGCTGCTGGAGCACCGCGTCGCCGGCCTGGTGGCCGTGGTGGTCGTTGACATGCTTGAAATGGTCGGCGTCGATGACCAGCAGCGCGAAGGTCCGGCCCGTGCGCTGAAAGAGCTGCACGTACTCGCGCAGCTTTTCGTCGAACCTGCGGCGGTTGTAGAGGCCGGTGAGGGCATCGTGAATCGCCAGGTTCTCCAGTTCCTGGTTGGCCCGGTGCAGCGCCTGCGTGCGCTCCGCCACCTGGGCTTCCAGGGACGTGTTCAACTGGGACAGCTCGCGCTCGCGTTCGAGCAGGGATGCCGTCATCGACTGGAATGAGTGGTTGAGCTGCGTGATCTCCGACGCGTGTTCGTCGCCCGGATACACCGGCGTTCCAGCGCGGTTTTCGATCATGCGGGCGGCGCGGGCCAGCTGCTCGATGGGTCGGCTGATGCGCGCTGCCAGCCGGTAGGCCACCAAGGCGCAGGCCAGGGCCGTGAGCAGGCCGAGCAGAATCAGTTGCTGGCGCAGCGCCTTCACCGGAGCCAGTGCCTTGTCCAGCGGCTGGCGCAGCACGATGCGCCAGCCCAGATCGGTGTGCGCCACGGTCGGTATCTCCACCATGCTGGTGAGGTACTCCGCGCCATCGCTCCATTGCAGGCGCTCCGACTGTGCCTGCGGCGAGGCGCCGGCAGGAAGATTCAGCAGTCCGGCATGCTGGAAAGGGTAAAGAATGTGCCCGGCCTTGTCCGCGATCAGCACCTCTGCGCCGTGCTGACCGACCCGGTTCACCACGATGGACTCCACCGTCTCGGTCACCCAGGACCAGTGGGCATGGGCACCCAGCACCCCCCGCAACTGGCCCTGTTCGTCCAGGATGGGGGCTGCGAAGTCGATGAAGCGCAGCGGCTGGTCCGGGTTGCGGTTGGGCAACTGCTTGGCCAGCAGCACGGCCTCGTGCACGTCGCCCACGAACAGTCCGGAACGGGCGGACTGGAACCACGGCCGGTGCTCGACCTGGGCTCCGACCAGCACGCCATCGGTGGCTTGCGTGACCCGTCCGCTCGCGTCGGTGACGCCGATCCAGGCGTATTCGTTGTGGGTGGTCTTGCGCAGATCCAGCGCCTTCCGCATCTCCTGGGCGGAAAGGTCGCCGCGGGTGAAGATGGCCAACTGGCGCAGGAGGTCGATCTCCTGGGCCCGCTCGCGCAGGTTGGTTGCCAGCAGGTCGGCGGCCGACCGGGCACTGGTGTGCAGCAGTTCGCCGCCGAACCGGGCCAGTTCCCCCGTGGCGATGTGGCCCACGTAGACCCCCACGCCCAGCAGGCTGGCGAGCGACAGCCCGCCGAACAGCAGGGTCAGCTGTCCTCTGAAGCTCTGGCGTGAGCCGTTGGCCTTGTCGGTGGTTTTCATACGCCTGGCGATTTTCTCCGCATCAGGATCGGCTCTCTACAATGCCGGCCCTTTGGTCCTGGAAACCCCGCCCATGCATATCGTCGTCAACGAAGAACTCAAGGCCTACATCGACCCCCTGAGCCCCGAAGAGCACGCGGCCCTGGAGCGCAGCCTGCTGGCGGAAGGGTGCCGCGATGCGCTGGTGCTGTGGGGCGAGGTGCTGGTCGATGGCCATAACCGTTACGGTATCTGCCAAAAGCATGGGTTGCCATTCCAGACGGTTCAAAATCAAAATTTCCGCTCCATGGAAGACGTGCACCTGTGGATGATCGACCAGCACCTGGGTCGGCGTAGCGTATCGGACTTCCAGCGCGGCGTGCTGGCCCTGCGCAAGCGGGAGATTCTGGCCGATCGCAACGTGCGCGCCGCCAATGGCGAAGCCCTTCCGAGGGCGACCCCCGGCGAACCAGGGGATGGCGTGGAAACCGCCGATGCCGCCGCGCCGGGCCCGATCGCAGCCGATGCCCCGGCGCAGGCACCATCGCCAGAGCCCCAGCCGCTGTCCAGCCGGGAGGCCATCGCCAAGGCCGCACGGCTGAGCAGCAGCCAGGTGGTGATGATCGAAAAAATACGCAGGCAGGCCGCGCCCGAGGTGGTGGCCGCGGTCAAGGCGGGCGCCCTCTCGCTCAACGCGGCGGCGGCCGTGGCCACGTTGCCGCAGGACGAACAGCGTGCGGCGGCCATGGCGGGAGGCGACGAACTCAAGCAGGCGGCCAAGCGGGTGCGCGAAGCCAAGCGCAAGCCGCGGGACGAAGCCGACGCCCCATCGCCCGACACGCTGCAGTCATTGCGCGACCGCGTGGCCGAACTCACGGCCGAGAACGAGGAACTGCGCCGCCAGCTGGCGGCCTGGCAGGCGCAGCCAGGCACCTAGGGACAGGGCGCAAGGGCATTTGCGCCACCGCGCCCCACCTGTTCCGCGGGTATCCGCACCTTGTGTGCGGGTGTTACCGCCATGCCATTGGGCTCTATGATTTGGGCCCACTCCGATCCGCGCCATGACATCTAACGCCCCTTCCTCCCAGATCCAGCGAGGCATGCCGATCCGGCTGTTCGCTGGCTTCATGTTGGCCGCGTTGGCCACCACCATCATTGCCCTGTTCACCTACCAGTCGCAACAGGAGCGGGCCGAAGCGGTGACTCGCATCAATGCGGCCGTGGAATCGCTCACTCAGATGCAGACCGTCCTGTCCATCACGAAGGATGCGGAAACGGGGCAGCGTGGCTATCTGCTCACCGGTGAGACCCGCTACCTGCAGCCCTACACGGCAGCGCAGGCCGCGCTCAAGCCCGAGATGGGACGCCTGCGCACCCTGGTGCAGGCGTCGCCCGATCAGGTGCAGCGCTTCGAGCATCTGCAGGCCCTGGTGGCACAGAAGATGGCGGAGCTCGACGAAACCGTGAACATGCGGCGCGCAGGCAATGTGGAGGGCGCGGCGGATGTGGTCCGCACGGACAAGGGCCGTGCAACCATGGATGCGATCCGCAACATCCTGCGGGAAATGCTGAACGCTGAGCGCCAGGAGCTGGACACCCGGCGCGGCGAATGGGACGCCGCGGCCACCTTCGGCGCGTATTTCACCTGGGTCAGTTCGTTCGTACTGCTGCTGCTGATCCTGATGTCCGCCGTGCTGGCCCGAAGCGATCACCGCGCCAAGGCCCAGGAGGACTGGATCAAGGGCGGCCTGGTGGGACTGGGCAACCGGCTGCAGGGCGATCACCGCTTGAGCGATCTGGGCCCGATCGTGATGGACTACCTGGCGGACTGGCTGGGCGCGCGGGTGGGCGCGGCGTATGTGGCCGAAGGCGGTGGCGTGTTCCAGCGGTTCGGCAGCTATGCGCTGGCCGATCCGCAGGCCGGGGCCCGGGTGTTGAGCGGCCAGGGCCTGCTGGGGCAGGCGGCCGATTCCCGCCAGCTGATGCATGTGACGGAAGTGCCGACGAACTACCTGCCGATCTCCTCGGGCGTGGGGCACGCCACGCCGGCCGAGATCGTGCTGGTGCCGGCCGTGCACAACGGCGTCGTGCATGCGGTGATCGAGTTCGGGTTCTTCCGCACGCTGCGCGATGCCGATCTGCAGTTGCTCACCCGCGCGTCGGAATTGCTCGCCACCTCCATCCGCTCGGCCATCGACAGGACCCGGCTCGAAGCCCTGCTGGAAGAAACCCAGCGCCAGGCCGAGGAACTGCAGGCCCAGCAGGAAGAGCTGCGCGTGAGCAACGAAGAGCTCGAGCAGCAAAGCCGGGTGCTGCAGGAGTCCCAAGCCCAGATGGAGGCGCAGCAGACCGAGCTGGAGCAGAGCAATGCCCAGCTGGAAGAGCAGACGCAGCAGCTGGAGTACCAGAAGCAGCAGTTGCTGCGCGCGCAGGATGCCTTGTCGCAAAAGGCCAATGACCTGGAACAGGCCAGCCAGTACAAGAGTGAGTTCCTGGCCAACATGAGCCATGAGCTGCGCACCCCGCTGAACTCCAGCCTCATCCTGGCCAAGCTGCTCGCCGACAACAAGTCCGGCAACCTGACGGGCGAGCAGGTCAAATATGCCCAGACCATCCATGGCGCGGGCAACGATCTGCTGTCCCTCATCAACGACATCCTCGACCTGTCCAAGATCGAAGCGGGGCAGGCCACCATCTCCATCGAGCCGATGGACGTGGCCCGCGCGGTGAACGCGTTGGTGGACCCGTTGCGGCCCATCGCGCACGACAAGGGCCTGGCCCTGCACTGCACGGTGGAGCCGGGCGCCCCGGCTGCGTTGCAGACCGACGTGCAGCGCTTCGGCCAGGTGCTGAAGAACCTGCTGTCCAACGCCCTGAAGTTCACTGAACAGGGCGAGGTTTCGCTGCGTGTCTTCGGCAACGCCGACGGCACGGTGTCGTTCGCAGTCGGCGACACGGGCATCGGCATTCCCGAGCACCAGCAGGAACTGATCTTCGAGGCGTTCCGGCAGGCCGATGGCAGCACCCACCGCCGGTACGGCGGGACGGGCCTGGGACTGTCGATTTCCCGGGATCTGGCGCAATTGCTCGGCGGCAGCATCACCGTGCGAAGCACGCCGGGGCAAGGCAGCATCTTCACGCTGGTGCTGCCCCTGGTGGCACCCCTGAATGCCCCGCAGGACGCGGCGCGGCCCACCGCGCAGGCCTCGCCGGCCCCCGCGGCTCCGGCGCCCGCCGGCCGCCCTGCCGGCCTGTCCACGCCGCCGGCAGACGGTGCGCTGGTCGTGCCGCCATCCGCCGGCGCGGTGCGGCGCCCGGCGAATGCCGTGGCGGACGACCGGGACCAGTTGGCGCCCGGCCGCCGCACCATCCTGGTGGTCGAGGACGACGTGCGTTTCGCACGCATCCTGCTGGACCTGTCGCGGGAGATGGGCTTTCAGTCCGTGATCACGCACACTGGTGGCGAAGGCCTGGCCGCGGCCCTCGAATACATGCCCAGTGCGGTCGTGCTGGACATGAACCTGCCGGACATTTCCGGCCTGGCGGTGCTCGACCAGCTCAAGCGCAACCCGGTGACGCGGCACATTCCGGTGCATGTCGTCTCCGTGGCCGACTACGCCCAGGAGGCCATGGGTCGGGGGGCCATCGGCTATGCGCTCAAGCCCGTCAAGCGCGATGAACTCGTGCAGGCGCTGCAGCGCATGGAAGCCAAGTTCACCCAGGCCATGCGCCGCGTGCTGGTGGTGGAGGACGACGAGCGACAGCGCGAGAGCATGCACCACCTGCTGGCCAACGGCGATGTCGAGATCGTCGGTGCCGAGACGGCGCAACGCGCGCTCGAACTGCTGCGCACCAGCACGTTCGACTGCATGGTGATGGACCTGAACCTGCCCGACCTGAGCGGCTACGAGCTGCTGGAGAAGATGGCCGGCCAGGAAGAGGTGGCGTTCCCGCCCGTCATCGTCTACACCGGCCGCTCGCTGTCGCGCGACGAAGAGCAGCGGCTGCGGCGCTACTCCAAGTCCATCATCATCAAGGACGCCCGCTCGCCCGAGCGGCTGCTGGACGAAGTCACGCTGTTCCTGCACCAGGTGGAGTCCAAGCTGCCCGCGGACCGCCAGCAGATGCTGCAGATGGCCCGGGACCGCGAGTCCACCTTCGAGGGGCGCAACATCCTGGTGGTCGAAGACGACGTGCGCAACATCTTCGCGCTGTCCAGCGTGCTCGAGCCCACCGGTGCCAAGGTGCAGATCGCGCGCAACGGCCGCGAGGCGCTGGAGGCCCTGCAGCGTGCGCAGTCCGGCGACGCGGCCACGGTCGATCTCGTCCTGATGGACATCATGATGCCGGAGATGGACGGTTTCACCGCCATGAGCGAGATCCGCAAGCGCCCCGAATGGCGTCGCCTGCCCATCATCGCGCTCACCGCCAAGGCCATGAAGGACGACCAGGAGAAGTGCCTGGCCGCCGGCGCCAACGACTACATCGCCAAGCCGCTGGATGTCGAGAAACTGCTGTCGCTCGTTCGCGTGTGGATGCCCAAATGAGCGAAGACCCGGCGGCGCAGCAGCAGCGAAAGAAGACGTTCGACATCGAGCAGCACCTGCTGGTCGAGGCCATCTACCGGCGCTACCACTACGACTTTCGCGGGTATGCGCAGGCCTCGCTCAAGCGCCGCCTGCAGACGGCGCTCACACGGTTCCATTGCCGCACGGTCTCGCAATTGCAGCATCTGATCCTGCACGACCCGGAGGTCTTTCCCGCCATGCTGGAATACCTCACGGTCCAGGTGAGCGAGATGTTCCGCGACCCGACGTACTTTCGCGCACTGCGCGAGACCGTGGTGCCGGTGCTGCGCACCTACCCGTCGCTCAAGATCTGGGTGGCGGGCTGCAGCACGGGCGAGGAGGTGTATGCGCTGGCCATCCTGCTGCGGGAGGAGGGGCTGCTGGAGCGCACCCTGATCTATGCCACCGACATCAACGCCAACGCCCTGCAGAAGGCCGAGGCGGGCATCTACGCCATCGAGCGCGTGCCGGCCTTCACCGAAAACCACGCCAGGTCGGGCGGGCGCACCTCCCTGTCGGAGCACTACACCGCCGCCTACGGGCGCGTGGTGCTCGACAAGAGCCTGCGCAAGCACATCGTGTTCTCGGACCACAGCCTGGCCACCGACAGCGTGTTCGCCGAAGTGCAGCTCGTGTCCTGCCGCAACGTGCTGATCTATTTCGATCGCGACCTGCAGGACCGCGCGCTGGGTCTGTTCCGCGATGCGCTGTGCCGCAAGGGCTTTCTCGGGCTGGGGTCGAAGGAGTCGCTGCGCTTTTCTTCGCATGCCGGCGAGTTCGAAGAGCTCGTGCCGCAGGACCGCCTGTACCAGAAGAAGGGTGGGGCATGAGCGACCGCATCCGCCCGCAGGCGGTGGTGATCGGCGGCTCCGCGGGGAGCATCGAAGCGCTCTCGGTCCTGTTGCCGGCGCTGCCGTCCGGCCTGCGGGCTGCGGTCTTCGTGGTGCTGCACCTGCCGCGCGAGCGGCCCAGCCTGCTGTGCGAAATCTTCCAGCCCAGCTGCGCCGTGCCTTTGCGCGAAGCCCAGGACAAGGAGCCGGTCGAGCCCGGGACCGTGTACTTCGCGCCGCCGGACTACCATCTGCTGATCGATGGCGGGCCTTCGCTGGCGCTGTCCGTGGACGATCCGGTGCATTTTTCGCGTCCATCCATCGATGTGCTGTTCGAATCCGCAGCGGACGCGTATGGTGAGCGCTTGCTCGGCATCCTGCTGTCGGGTGCCAACAGCGACGGGGCGCAAGGATTGGCGGCCGTGCAGGCCGCGGGGGGCACCACGGTCGTGCAAGACCCGGACAGCGCCCCCGTGCCCTTCATGCCCGAAGCCGCGATGAGCGCCTGCACGCCCGGCCATGTTCTTTCCCCGCAGCGCATCGCTTCGCTGCTGGAGACCCTGTTCCATCGGAGAGCTTCTTGATACCCGCCCCCATCCCGCCGTCCCCCGTGCGCACTGCCCCGGTGAAGTGCCTGATCGTCGACGACGTGGAGGAAAACCTGATCGCCCTGGAGGCCTTGCTGCAGCGCGACGACGTGCAGATCCTCAAGGCCGCTTCGGGCTCCGAGGCCCTGGAACTGCTCCTCGTGCACACCGACGTGGCCCTGGCGCTGCTGGACGTGCAGATGCCCGAGATGAATGGCTTCGAGCTGGCCGAGTTGATCCGCGGAAGCGAGCGCACCCGCCATGTGCCGCTCATCTTCATGACGGCGGGCTCGCGCGACCAGAACTGGCAGTTCAAGGGCTACGAGACCGGCGCGGTGGACTTTCTCTACAAGCCCATCGATCCGCACGTGCTGGTGAACAAGGCCAACGTGTTCTTCGACCTGCAAAAGCAGAAGGTGGCGCTCGCGCGCGAACTGCAGGAACGCACCGAAGCCCTTCGGGTGAACGAGATGTTCATGGCCGTCCTGAGCCATGACCTGCGGGGGCCGCTGAGCGCCCTTTTGGCGAGCGCGCTGGTGCTGCAGCGGCCGCAGGAGCCCGACAAGGTGCAGACCATCGCCGGCAAGATGCAGTCGAGCGCGCAGCGCATGGGCCGCATGATCGAGGACCTGCTGGATGTGACGCGGGCGCGCCAGTCCGGCGGGCTGCCCGTGAAGACCGGGCCCGCCGACCTGGGCGAGCTGGTGCAGCGTCCGGTGAACGAACTGCACGTCAGCCACCCCGATCGGACCATCGAGGTCACGCAAAAGGGCAACCTGACGGGCCAGTGGGATGCCGAGCGCCTGTGCCAGGTGGCGGCCAACCTCCTGGGCAATGCCATTCACCATGGCGATGCGGCCGAGCCAGTGCAGGTGACGCTGGACGGCACGGCGGCCGACCGGGTGGAACTCACCGTGCGCAATGCCGGGACGATCCCCCCGGCACTGGTGCCCCACCTGTTCGATCCGTTCCGAGGGCGGGAGCGCGAGCCGGGGCAGCACCAGGGGCTGGGGCTGGGCCTCTACATCGTGCACCAGATCGTGCAGCGCCACGGTGGGCGCATCGACGTCTGCTCGCGCGAGGGCCACACGGCCTTCCATGTGCAGTTGCCACGCCAACCGGCCGCAGCCCGTCCGGCAACGCGCTGATCTGCCCCACGGGCCGCACGCGGCCTGGGCCGGCTTCAGGGAACGTTGGGATCTATTGGCGTGGCTGCGGCGGCTGCGCTGCCAGAAGAACGAAAAAAAGGGGGCACGCAGCCCCCCGTTCACTGTGGCGGTGCTCTGCGGTCAGGCAGGGTGATTGGAGCTGGATCCGCGCAGTTGATCGCGGATCGAATCCATGAGCTCTTCCAGCTCTTCCAGCTCGAACGGCTTGAGAAGCGCACGCACATTGGGGCCCAGGGCATTCAGGCCGTGGCCGAACTGGTAGCCCGAGCACAGCACGATCCAGCGCTGCGGATTTTCCGCCACCAGCTTGCGGCACAGGTCGGTGCCCGACATGCCGGGCAGGCTGACGTCGGTGACGACCAGGTCGTAGGCGCCCTGCGCATCCAGCGTCAGCGCCTCTTCGGCGGTGGCGCACAGCGACACCTCCCGGTCGTCCCCCTCCAGCAGCATGCCGATGGTCTCGCGGAGTTCCGCGTTGTCCTCAACGTAAAGGATGCGCAAGGGAGGGGTCATGCTGTGGTCGGTCCGGTCGAGCGGTGTGTGAAGATCTCCGGCTGGCGGTCGCGCGTCAGTGGAAAACGGGGTGGAGGGGTGGGCCAGCGCTTGCATCATGCCAGCGTGCGCACGGAAGGTTCGCGCGCCCATTGTCGCGTGGTGGCCGCTTGAATGAAAGCAGCCGTCTCAGCGGGGTCCACCACGCCGGCGTCCGGCTGGATGCCCGCGGCCTTCAGGATCGGCTGCGAACCCTTGCACGCGGCGATGGCCTTGAGGTGGCCGAAGGCGTCGCGGAACCAGTCCACGGCGGCGGCTTCGCGCGACAGTTGCTCACCCGCTTCGGGCGACAGGACCGAGGCCACCGCATCGAACACCGTGGAGGGCGTGCCGGCCAATTGGCCATCGGCCGGCAGGCGCGAGCCATCCGCGAGCACGGCGCCGCCCACCTTCGGGGCCACGATCTTCACCGTGGCACCGGCCTTTTCCGCCGCCTTGCGCAGCGCGGCGATGGGTGCGGCGGCCGAGCCGTCGGCCACCAGGATGCCCACGCAGCGACCCTCCAGCGTGGGCTTCATGCGGTCGATGATGCGCAGCGCGGGCGACAGCGGCAGGTCCTGCACGGCTGCAGCGGCAGGGAACGGCTCGGGGAGCTCGGGCATGCCCAGCCCATCGGCCACGCGGCCGGCCAGGCTGTCATCCACATTGCGCAGCTGCGCCACCACGGCCGTCCGCACGGCGGGCGTCTCGACCTTGGACAGCTCGAACACCAGCGCCGATGCCATGTGGGCCTGCTCAAGCGGGCTCTGGCTGCGAAAGAACATGCGCGCCTGGCTGTAGTGGTCGGCAAAGCTCTCGGGCCGCACGCGGCCCTTGGAGCCGCCATCGGCCACTTCGGCGAAATGCCGCGTGCCCTGCGCCAGCGAGGCGCGCGGGCTGTCTCCGAGCAGGCTGCTCGGCTCATAGGCCACACGGCCCTTGGGCACCTGCATCTGCATGTGGCCGTCGCGCTGCATGTTGTGGAAGGGGCACTTGGGCGCGTTGATCGGGATCTGCACGAAGTTCGGGCTGCCCAGGCGCGATAGCTGCGTGTCCAGGTACGAGAACAGGCGGCCCTGCAGCAGCGGGTCGTTGGAGAAGTCGATGCCCGGCGGCACGTTGGCAGGGCAGAACGCCACCTGCTCGGTCTCGGCGAAGAAGTTGTCGGGCCAGCGGTTGAGCACCATGCGACCGATCATCTTGAGCGGCACCAGCTCTTCGGGGATGAGCTTGGTCGGGTCCAGATGGTCGAAAGGAAACGCCTCGGCCTCTTCCTCGGTGAACAGCTGCACGCCCAGTTCCCACTCGGGGAAGCTGCTGGCCTGGATGGACTCGAACAGGTCGCGGCGATGGAAATCGTTGTCCGCCGCCTGCAGCTTCAAAGCCTCGTCCCACACGGTGGACTGGATGCCCAGCTTGGGGCGCCAGTGGAACTTCACGAACGTGCTCTGGCCTTCTGCGTCGAGCAGCCGGAAGGAATGCACGCCGAAGCCTTCCATGGTGCGCAGGCTGCGCGGGATGGTGCGGTCGCTCATGGCCCACATGATCATGTGCATGGCCTCGGGCATCAGCGAGATGAAATCCCAGAACGTGTCGTGCGCGCTGGCCGCCTGCGGAAAGCCGCGGTCGGGCTCCATCTTCACGGCATGCACCAGGTCGGGAAACTTCATCGCATCCTGGATGAAGAACACGGGGATGTTGTTGCCCACCAGGTCCCAGTTGCCTTCTTCGGTGTAGAACTTGACGGCGAAGCCGCGCACGTCGCGCGGGGTGTCCACCGAGCCGGCGCCGCCGGCCACGGTCGAGAAACGGCAAAACAGCGGCGTCTGCTTGCCCACCTCGGTGAGGATGCGGGCGGTGGTGTATTTCGACAGCGATTCGGTCAACTCGAAGAAGCCGTGCGCGGCCGTGCCACGGGCATGCACGATGCGTTCGGGAATGCGCTCGTGGTCGAAATGCGTGATCTTTTCGCGGAGGATGAAGTCCTCCAGCAGCGTGGGGCCACGGGGCGTGGACCGCAGCGAATTCTGGTTGTCCCCGACCGGAATGCCCTGCTGGGTGGTGAGCACCGGGTGGGCGCCTCCGGCCTGCTGCTGCAACTCTCCCCCGGTGCCGCGCAGTTCTTCGCCTTCGTGGGCCTTGGACGGAGGGGCGGAGGCCTTTTTCACGGGACGTTGAACTGCGGGTGCTTTTGCCATGGAGGGGCCTTTTGGTTGATTACCGTGGGACCGCCGATCTTTTGCCGTGCAGGGGGACACCGGTGTAGGACAAGCCCGCGTCGGCCGAACTGCCCGCAGGGCGGATCGCCGCGGTACCTGCCGTGGGGGCTGGCACTTCGATGCGCTCTCCACTGACAAGGCGCGCTCGCGATGGGACACATACTCCAGCAGCGTCTGATGCGGCATCGATCAGGTTCCTGACCCAACAGACGCAGGCCCTTTCCCCTCTACCACCACGGCAGGCCCCATGATCCGAATGAAACTCCAGTTGGAGTTGGAGTACGCGGTAGGCGATCCCGGCGCTGACTTCGTCTTCAACATCCACGCAGCGCAGACGCATTGCCAGACCGTTCAGGACGAGAACCTGGTCATCAGCCAGGACATTCCGACGCACTTGCACACCGATCCCGCCACGGGCACCCGCTGCCTGCGGCTGCACGCCGAACCCGGGCCGCTCACGCTGGCCTACACCGCGACGGTGGACCTGAACCACCACACCGCTGATCCGGCGCTCATTCCCGAGGTCGGTGTGCGCCACCTGCCCGACGATGTCGTGGGCTACATCTTTCCCAGCCGCTACTGCCAGTCGGACCGGCTGGCCACGCTGGCGTTTCGTGAATTCGGGCACCTGTGGCAGGGCTACAGCCGCGTGCAGGCCATTTGCGATTGGGTGCGCAACCACGTGGCCTTCCGCTCCAACACCTCCAATTCGACCACCTCGGCCGTGGACACGTTCGTCGAACGCGTCGGCGTCTGCCGCGACTTCGCCCACCTGATGATCGCGCTGTGCCGGGCGGTGAACATTCCCGCGCGCATCGCCACCGGCACCGACTACGGCGCCGACCCGGCGCTGGGACCGCCGGACTTTCACGCCTATGTCGAGGCCTATCTCGGCGACCGCTGGTACCTGTTCGATCCGTCGGGAACGGCCATTCCCATGGGCATGCTGCGCCTGGCCACCGGCCGGGATGCCGCGGACGTGGCCTTCGCAACCATCTTCGGCAGCGTGCAGTCGCAGCCGCCCAAGATCCGCGCCTGGGCTGTGCAGGACCCGTCGCGGGGCTTTCAGTTGCCTCAGCACTCGTCTCTGGCCCTGTCCACCGACGCGCCGCAGAACTCGGGCGCATCGCCCGTGATGTCCGGTGGGCGCAGCGATTCGGCCCCTGGCGGCCGCTCGGTGATGGCCGGCTGAAGCCTTCGGGCCGGGAGCGCAGCGGCGCCGGCCCGGCCCGCGTGCGCGCCGTGCCTGCGGGGCATCGCTCGCCAGCCGCAGGCATGCGGCACCCATGGTGACCATGAAAGTGGCACGACGCCCTAGTACCGATTGCCCTGTTTGCTATATATTTTGTAGCAATCGCGCATTTCGGCGTTGATGCGCTGACCGCCTCCCCGTGTCCGGCGCACAGGTCCGGAGCTGCTTCGCCAGGCGGCATGCCACTTCGGGTGAATCCCCCCTTTCCGTTCGCCGCGAGGTTGGAATGCAGCCTCACGGAGAGGTGGCCCGGACCCTGCTGCACAGGGCCCGGGAGCAGGCACAGGGCGCACAGGGGCGGGACACCGGCCTCGGTCAGCGTGTGCGTGCGAAACCTTTCTTTCGCCACCCTGCAACGCCGAGCGCCTGCCATGCCATCCGCCGCCCTTTCTCCCTCGCTCCCTTCCCGCCGCGCGGCGGTGGACGGTGGTTCGCACGAGAGGGCTGCGTCCGGCAGCCCCCGGCCAATTCCGCTCCCGCGTGCCCCCGGCTCTCCCCGCGCGTCGGAGCAGCGGCAGGAGCCCACCGCGATCCTGCCGCGCGCGCCCAACCCGCCCGGTGACGCCGCCGCCGCGGGCCCGGCGAGCTTGCCGCCCCGTTCCTTGCCCCAGTCGTCGTCCCCAGCGCCGCGCTCCGGCCCCGCCTGGCGGGCGCTGGCCTCGCGTGGCATGCACCTGCTTCAGCCCCATCCCGCCTTGGTGCGGCTCGGGGCGCGGCACCTGGCGCCTCCCGTCCTGTGGCTGGGCGAGCAGATGCGAACGCATTCCGAATGGACCCTGTTGGCCGTGCACACGCTGCAGGACCCAGCCTCTGCCACCGCATTGGCGCAGCGCGTGGCGGTGGCGGCCGGGCTGTTCGCCACCGGCACCGCCGCGCTGTCGCGGCAACTGCAGGAACGCGACGACCCGCAGGCCGTGGCCCGCATCGCGCAAGCGCTGGTGGATCTGGATGCCGCGCGGCTGGCGGGCGAGCTGCTGGGCGAGGCGATCCAGGACCTGCTCCAGCGGCTGCCCGACCGCGACGTCGCAGGGCTTCAACTGTTCGTGGGGATCGGCGCGGTGATGGCCCACTGGCACCTGAAGCACCGCGCCCCGGCGACTGCGCCGATTTCACCCCCGGAAGTGCCGGACACCACCGCGACCCCTGGCACCACCACGCGCGGAGAACCTCCCCGCCCGCGAAGCGCAGGGCTGGACCGCGTGGTCCTGGCCAACGCGGTGGTGGCCCTCCACCATGCGGGGCAGGGCATGCTGGGCGAGGGGTATGCCCGTGGCGTGGCCGAATCGCTGTCCGAGGGCGTGCGGGAGTCCGTGGGCCAGTGGCTGGCGCGGGCGCGGGAGCGGCGGTAGCACCACGCGCCCGCCGCTCACCCCGCCCGGCGGAAGGTCAGGTTCACGCGGACCGCTCCCCACTCCGCGTGGTGGCCTTGCGGCACCGGCAGCACGCCGTGAAAGCGCAGGCGGTCCTCCCCGCCCCACACCACCACATCGGCATGGCGCAGCGGCACGCGCAGGGCGCGGTCGCCGCGCGCCAGTCCGCCCCAGAGGAACGTGGCCGGAAGCCCGAGCGAGACCGAGACGATGGGCGCCCGCAGGTCGCATTCGTCGCGGTCCTGGTGCAGCGACAGGCGCGTGCCCGGGGCATAGCGATTGACCAGGCAGGCGTCCGGGACGAAATCGGCAAAGCCGGCCGCTGCCGCCGCCTCGCCCGCCAGCGTGGACAGCACGGCAGGCAGGGCGGGCCACGGCCGGCCGCTGTCCGGGTCCACGGCGACGTAGCGGTAGCCGCGCGCATCGCTCACCCAGCCCAGGGCGCCGCAGTTCGTGGTGGCCACCGACATGCGGCGCCCGCCCGGCGTGGCCATGTGGCGCCATGGCGCCTGCCGCGCGATGGCGGCCACCTGCGCGTGCAACGCGGCGGCCACGGGGCGGGCGAAGCCGCGCAGCAGCACCGCGCCGGGCCCGAGGACGAGCCGGCCGGCCGGCGCTTCATCGGTGTCGAACAGGTCGTCGGTCATGGAACGAGCGAAGAAGGGCCGAGCCCAGGGCCACCACCGGGGGCCTTGCCGTCAGGCCGCGTCATGAAAGATAAGGCCCATGGTATGCCGCTGTCCCGAGCGCACCCGCGACACGCCGTGCCGCATCTGCACGCGGTAGGGCCCGCGCGTGCCCTGAACCGGCCGGTGGTGCACCGCGAACACCACCGCATCGCCCTGGCGCAGCGGCACCACCTCGGGCCGCGACTGCATGCGCGGGCGCTGCTCGGTCAGCACGAACTCCCCACCCGTGAAATCGGTCCCCGGCGCGGAGAGCAGCACGGCCACCTGCAGCGGAAACACGTGCGCGCCGTACAGGTCCTGGTGCAGGCAGTTGTAGTCGCCCGGGCCGTACTGCAGCAGCAGCGGGGTGGGGCGCGTCTGGCCGGCCGCCTGGCACCGCGCGATGAAGGCCGTGTGGTCCGCCGGAAAGCGGTCTTCCAGGCCCAGGGCCGCCTGCCACCGGTTGGCCACCGGCACGAGGTGCGGATAGAGCCCGGTGCGCAGCGCCGCGATGGCCTCGGGCAGCGGGTACTGGAAGTACTGGTATTCGCCACGCCCGAAGCCGTGGCGCTCCATCACCACGCGGCTGCGAAAGCGCGCAGGCTGCGCGTAGAGGCCGGCGAGGGCGCGGCAGTCGGCCGCGGGCAGCAGCGCGTCGATCACGGCGCAGCCCTGGCCGTCCAGCGCCTGGGCCACGGCGTCCCAGTCGATGGCGCCCAGGTCGCGCGCGCTCATGCCTGGGTCTCCTTGTCCAACAGCGCCCGCTTGCGCTCCACGCCCCAGCGGTAGCCGGAGAGCGCGCCGTCGGTGCGCACCACCCGGTGGCACGGAATGGCCACGGCCAGGGCATTGGCCCCGCAGGCCTGGGCCACGGCCCGCACCGCGCGCGGCGCTCCGATGCGCTCGGCGATCTGCGCGTAGCTGGCGGTCTCGCCGGGGGCGATGGTCTGCAGCGCGGTCCACACCCGCTGCTGGAACACCGTGCCCTGCACGTCCAGCGGCAGGGCCAGCCCGCGCCGGGGCACATCGACGAAGCCGATCACCTGCGCCATCCACTGCTCGAACGCGGCATCGGCCCCGAGCAATTCAGCGCGCGGAAAGCGGTCCTGCAGATCGCGCACCAGCACGTCGGGGTCGTCGCCCAGCAGCAGGGCGCACAGGCCCCGCTCGCTGGCCGCCGCCAGCACCGCGCCCAGGCTGCACTGGCCCACCGCGAAGCGGATGCGCACCTGCGCGCCCCCGGTGCGATAGCGGCTGGGCGCCATGCCGAGCACGCGGCCGGCCTCTTCGTAGAAGCGCCCCTGCGATCCATAGCCCGCGGCATAGAGGGCCTCGGTCACCGTGCCGGCATGGGGCAGGCCGTCGCGCAGCTTTCCCGCGCGGTGCGCCGCAGCGTAGGCGCGGGGTGTGAGGCCGGTGGCCGCCTTGAACACGCGGTGCAGGTGGTGCGGGCTGAGCCCGGCGGCTTGCGCCAGCGCGTCCAGCGACGGTGGAGGCTCGCTGGCTTCGATCAGGCGGCACAGCCGCGCCACTGTCTCGGCATGCGGATCGAAGCCGGCGGGCCGGTCCGGGTGGCAGCGCCGGCAGGGCCGGAAGCCGGCGCGCTCCGCCGCCTCGGCCGTGGCATGGAAGTCCACGTTCTCCGGCCGGGCAGGCCGGGCGGAGCACGAGGGCCGGCAATACACGCCGGTGGTGCGGACCGAATAGACGAAGCGGCCATCGGCCTGGGCGTCCCGCGCCGCGACGGCCGCCCACCGGGGATCGGCCAGCGTGGTGGCGGCGCGCTGCGCCGCCGGGGAAATGGTGCGGGGGGTGGGGCAGGAGTGGGGGCGGGAAGCCATGGCGTCGATTCCTCGTTCAATGGTAAGGGCCTGCCCTGGAATCTACGCACGGCGCGGCGGGCCCGCACCCCGGTTCTTGCGATCGCATTCGCAGATTGCCGGGCAGTGCCCACAGGCGTGCACGGTCATGGGAGGCGGCCTAGCATCACGCGTTCGCCCTTTGCAATGGAGTTGCCATGACCACCCCCCCGGCCCCTGCCACCCTCGTCCCCCTCAAGATCGATTTCGTCTCCGACGTGTCCTGTCCCTGGTGCGCCATCGGGCTGCACGCGCTGGAGCAGGCCCTGGACCGGCTGGACGGCACGGTGGCGGCGCAGCTGCACTTCCAGCCGTTCGAGCTGAACCCCCAGATGGCGCCGGAAGGCCAGGACATCGCCGAGCACCTGGCCGAAAAGTACGGAGCCACGCCCGAGCAGTCGCAGCGCAACCGCGAAGCCATCGCCGAACGCGGCGCCACGCTGGGCTTCACGTTCGACATGGGGCAGCGCAGCCGCATCTACAACACGTTCGACGCGCACCGCCTGCTGCACTGGGCGGGCGAGGCGGGCGGCGAGGCCGCGCAGACGGCCCTGAAGCACGCGCTGTTCAAGGCCTACTTCACCGATGGGCAGAGCCCGGGCGACCATGGCGTGCTGGTGCGCGCGGCGGCCGGCGCCGGCCTGGATGCGGACCGGGCGCAGGCCGTGCTGGCCTCGGGCGAATACGCCGACGCGGTGCGCGAACGCGAGGCGTTCTACCAGCAGCACGGCATCCATTCGGTGCCGGCGGTCATCATCAACGACCGCCACCTCATCCAGGGCGGCCAGCCGCCCGAGGTGTTCGAGCAGGCGCTGCGCCAGATCGCCGCCGGCCAGTGATCCGGATCAGCTGTTTGCTATATAAATAATAGCAATAGAGACAATGAGTACTAGGGCATGGGGGCGATTCGGCCACGAATCGCTTGGCCCGTGCCCCGTTGGTCACTTCTTGAGCGGAATCGGCGTGGCGCGGTCCACCGGCACGGCGGTCACCGCGTTCTGCGGCGAGCCTTCGATGAGGCGGTCGGAGTACGTCAGGTACACCAGCGTGTTGCGGGCCGGGTCCACCATCCGCACGATGCGCAGGCGCTTGAACAAAATGGAGATGCGTTCGCTGAACACCTCGTCCTGCTGCTTGAGTGGCGGCTTGGGGAACGCGATGGGCCCGGTCTGCCGGCAGGCAATGGAGGCCTCGGCCTTGTCCTCGGCCAGCCCGAGCGAGCCCTTGATGCCGCCGGTGCGGGCGCGCGACACGTAGCAGGTCACGCCCTGCACGGCCGGGTCGTCGTAGGCCTCCACGATGATGTCGTGGTCGCGGCCCAGGAGCTTGAACGCGGTGTCCACGGTGCCGATGGTCTCGGCCTGGGCGCACAGCGCAGCGGCGGCCAGCCCCAGCGCCAGCGCGGCACGGGGCAGGGCATGGGAGAGGCGGCGGGCGGCGGTCATGCGGCCACCTCCGCGCAGCGCTTGGCCAGGTGCGCCAGGGCTTCTTCCACCTGGTCCACCAGCACGAGGCACAGGTCGCCCGGCTGCAGCCGGTCCAGCGCCGAATCGATGGCGATGAACTCGCCGCGGATTTCCTCGATGTGCTTGGTGCGCGAGGCGCCCGCCAGGCCCTCGCGCAGCAGCGCCATCACCTCGCCGTCGGCACGGCCGCGCTGGGCCGCGTCCTGGTAGAGGATCACATCGTCGAACGCCGCGCCCAGGATCACCGTCTGGTCGCGGATGTCCTCGTCGCGCCGGTCGCCCGCGCCACTGATGACCACGCTGCGGCGGTTGCCCGGCAGCGCATCGACGGCGGCCACCAGGGCGCGCATGGCGTCCGGGTTGTGGCCGTAGTCGGCGATCACCGTGGCGCCCTTGAAATCCATCACGTTGAAGCGGCCGGGGGCGTTGTCGCTGTCGTTCACGAAGCCCGAGAGCCCGCGGCGGATGGTCTGCCATGGCAGGCCCGCGCCCCAGGCGGCGGCCACCGATGCCATGACGTTCTCGACCTGGAAGCCGATCTTGCCGTTGCGCGTGATGGGCACGTCGCGCAGGTGGATGGTCTCGCGCCACGAGCCTTCGGCCGCGACAATGGACTCGCCGTCCATGTACACCGACCGGTGGCCCTGCGCGCGGTGCGTGGCCATCACCGGGTGGTGGCGGTCGCTGGCGAAGTAGATCACCTTGCCCGGCGTGGATGAGGCCATGGCCGCGACGATGGGGTCGGCCGCGTTGAGCACGGCGTAGCCGTCCGGCGCCACGTTCTGCACGATCACTCGCTTGAGCACGGCCAGGTCGTCCACCGTGGTGATGTAGTTCAGGCCCAGGTGGTCGCCTGCGCCGATGTTGGTCACCACGGCCACCTGGCAGCGGTCGAAGCCCAGGCCCTCGCGCAGGATGCCGCCGCGCGCGGTCTCGAACACGGCGGCATCCACCTCGGGGTGCAAAAGCACGTTGCGCGCGCTCTTGGGGCCGGAGCAGTCGCCGCTGTCGATCTGGCGGCCGTTCACGTACACGCCGTCGGTGTTGGTCATGCCCACGCGCAGGCCCTGGGCCGAGAACAGGTGCGCGATCAGGCGCGCGGTGGTGGTCTTGCCGTTGGTGCCGGTCACGGCCACCACGGGAATGCGCCCGTCCTGCCCGTTGGCGAAGAGCTTGTCCACCATGGCCTGGCCCACGTTGCGGGGCTTGCCGTAGCTGGGCGCCAGGTGCATGCGCAGGCCGGGCGCGGCGTTCACCTCGACGAAGCCGCCGCCTTGCACTTCCAGCGGCTGCAGCACGTTCTCGGCCACCATGTCCACGCCGCAGATGTGCAGGCCCACCATCTGGGCCGCGGCGATGGCGCGGGCCGCCACCTCGGGGTGCACGTCGTCCGTCACGTCGGTGGCGGTGCCGCCGGTGGACAGGTTGGCGTTGTCGCGCAGGATCACGCGCTGGCCCTTGGCCGGCACGGCGTCGGGCGTTAGGCCCTGCATGGCCAGCCGCGCCACGGCGATGTCGTCCAGGCGGATCTTGGTGAGCGAGGTGGCGTGGCCCTCGCCGCGGCGCGGATCGAGGTTGACCAGGTGCACCAGCTCGCGCACGGTGCGCTCGCCGTCGCCCAGCACCTGCGGCGGCTCGCGGCGCGCGGCGGCCACCAGCTGGTCGCCCACCACCAGGAGGCGGAAATCATGGCCCGGCAGGAAGCGCTCGACCATCACCGTGCCGTATTCGGCGGCGGTGCGGAAGGCCTCGTCGAGCTGCGAGCGCTCGGTGATGTTCACCGTCACGCCCTTGCCCTGGTTGCCGTCCTGGGGCTTGACCACCACGGGCAGGCCGACTTGCTGCGCGGCCTTCCAGGCATCGTCCACCGACTCGACCGGGCGGCCCAGCGGCACCGGCACGCCGGCGGCGTGCAGCAATCGTTTGGTGAGGTCCTTGTCCTGCGCGATGGATTCGGCCACGGCGCTGGTCGAATCGACCTCGGCGGCCTGGATGCGGCGCTGCTTGGAGCCCCAGCCGAACTGCACCAGGCTGCCCGATGTGAGCCGGCGCCACGGAATGCCGCGTGCCGCGGCGGCCTCGACGATGGAGCCGGTGCTGGGGCCCAGCCGTTCGTCCTCGTCCAGTTCGCGCAGGCGGGCCACGGCGGCCTCGGCGTCGAAGTGGCCGCCTTGCAGCGCGGCCTGGATCAGCGCCTGGGCATCCTCGAAGGCCTGCCGGCCCACGGCCTCTTCGCTGTACTCGACGACGACCTGGTACACGCCGCGGTCCACGGTGGCCGAGATGCGGCTGAAGCTCACGGGGCAGCCGGCCTGCGCCTGCAGGGCCAGGGCCGCGCCGCCGAGGACATGGGCGAGCGAGACATCGGCATCGCTGCCCTCGGGGTGCAGCACGCCCACGGCGGGAAACAGCGCGCGCAGCCGGGATTCGAAGCCATCGATCTGGCGCATGGCGAGTTCGGATTCGGCACAGGTCACCACGGCCTCGATGGCGGTGTGGCGGCTCCAGAGGTTGGGGCCGCGCAGGGCCCGGGTGCGGGATACGTCCATGGAAAAGCGTCTCTTTCTTGGGGTTGCCGGCGCGGGCGCCGGCTCGAGTCCATGCGGTCGTTGAAAGGGGTCTAGCGGGCCGGTGCGGCGCAGGGCAGCTCGGGCTCGAACGTCTTGATGCCCGCGCCGATCAGGTCCGGCGCGATGTCCAGCGCCCAGGCCGTCGCCACGATGGCCAGCAGGGTGTCGGGCTCGGTCTGCACGGCGTTGCGGCCGAACGTCAGGTCGGCCAGCGCGCCCAGCACATGCTCGGCCGAGCCGGTGGCCAGCACCACCCGGCCCGCCTTCACGAAGACGGCGCGGCCGTTGTCCTGCGCGCGGTGCTCCGCGATCGCGGGCAGCGTGCCGTCCTGGGCGTACAACACCACGGCGCCATCCGACAGCGGGGCCAGCTCCAGCACCTGGGGCTCGGCGGCGTTCAGCACGGCGGCGCCGCCGGGCAGCACCACGTCGATCTGCGTGCGCAGCACCTTGAACATCTGGTCCTGCTCGAACACGTCGAACTCGGCCAGCGTGTCCTTGCCGTCCATGTCGGTCACCACGCCCACCTGGCAGCGGTCGTAGGCCAGGCCGTCGCGCAGGATGGTGCGGGCGTCGTTCTCGATCACGGCGGCCTGCACCATCTGGTTCATCAGCAGGCGGTGCGCGGCTTCCCAGTGGGCGCTGTCGGCGGTGTCCACGCAGCGGCGGTCCAGGAACAGGCCCTCGCGGCAGGCCAGGCCCGTGTGGCGCCCGCCCAGGTGCATGAGCCAGCCCACCACGCGGGCGATGGTGCTGGTGCCGCGCGTGCCGGCCACGCCGACCAGCGGAATGCGGCCGATCGTGCCGTCGGCGTTTTCTTCGGCCGGGAACAGGTGCTCGGCAATCGCCTGGCCCACCGGGCGCGGCGCGCCGATGGCGGGCTTCAGGTGCATGAGCAGGCCGGGGCCGGCGTTCACCTCGACGATCGCGCCGCTCTGCTCCTGCAGCGGGCGGCCGATGTCGCGCGCCACGAGGTCGATGCCGGCGATGTCCAGGCCCACGACCTTGGCCGCCAGTGCGGCGATGTAGGCCACCTCGGGGTGCACTTCGTCGGTGCAGTCCACGGCCACGTTGCCGTTGCGCTGCACCACGACCTCGCGGCCGGCCTCGGGCACGGCGGTGGCGCTGAGGTCCTGGCGCTTGAGTTCGAGTTGCACGGCCACGTTGGTGTCCACTTGAATCAGTTCGAGCGGGTATTCCTCTTCGTAGCCGCGGCGCGGGTCGGAGTTGAGCTGCGTGTCGATCAGCTCCTGCACGGTGGAGCGGCCGTTGCCGGTGATGCTCACCACCTCGCCGCGCGCGGCGGCCACGACCTTGCCGCCCACCACGAGCACCCGGTGCTCGTCGCCGGGAATGAAGCGCTCGACCATCACGTCGCTGCCCTCGGGATAGGCCACGTGGTAGGCCGCCTCGATGTCGGCCTGCTTGCGCAGGTCCAGCGTCACGCCGCGGCCATGGTTGCCGTCCGAGGGCTTGACGACCACCGGCAGGCCGATGTCCTGCGCGGCTTCCCAGGCCTCTTCGGGGCTGTTGACGACCTGGCCCTCGGGCACGGGCACGCCGCACGATTTGAGCAGGCTCTTGGTCAGGTCCTTGTCGCTGGCGATGCCTTCGGCGATGGCGCTGGTGAACTCGCTCTCGGCCGTCCAGATGCGGCGCTGCGATGCGCCGTAGCCCAGTTGCACCAGGTTGCCGTCGTTCAGCCGGATGTGAGGAATGCCGCGGTCGGTCGCGGCGGTGACGATGCACGCGGTGCTGGGGCCGAGGTACTGGTCGTCCACCTCGGTGCGCACGCGCGCCACGGCGGCCTGCACGTCGAATGGGGTGTCGTTGATGGCCGCCATGATGAGCTGGTGGCCCTGCTCGAGCGCCACGCGCGCCACGCGCTCGTCGCGCGCCCGAAACACCATGCGGTACACGCCGCGCTGCGAGGTGCTGCGCGTCTGCCCGAAGCCCGTGGGCATGCCCGACAGGTTGAGCAGCTCGATCACGATGTGCTCCAGCACGTGGCCGCACCAGGTGCCGCCCTCCAGCCGCTGCAGGAAGCCGCCGCGCTCGCCCACGCCGCAGTGGTGCTCGATGAGCGCCGGCAGCCAGGTGGTCAGGCGCTCGTTGAATCCCGGCAGGGCGTTGGACGGGTGGTCTTCGAGCGCGCCGAGATCCAGCCAGACTTCGAGCACTGGACGGTAAGTCCAGATGTTGGGACCGCGCAGGTAGTTGATGCGCAGCAGTTGGATGTCATTGAATGTCGCCATGGAGTGCAGCGTAAAGGAAACTGCGGCCCGAAGGGGACCGATTTGCGGAAGGAGTGTCGGTCAATTGTGCGCCCACTCGGGGGTGGCCTAGAGGATGTCAGCGTGGCCCGTGGGGAAGGCGTTACATGCAGATGCGAAAGCAGCCTGTGGAGCATCGGGGAGAATGGGTGCCAGAGCACGGGCTGGCTTCTCGGGCCGTCCAGGGCGGAAAAACCAACCAAAATGCAACATCAACATCCTGTGGACGCATCGAGTGTCTTGAATGGCCCTGACGGGGCCGAATGGCGAGCCAGGCTCGCCCCCCACGAAAACGTGCTGGCCGCGCTGCAGGTTGACCTGAGCCCGGCCCTGCGCTTCGCGCCCGGCCTGCTGGTGCTGACCTCCCAGCGCCTGCTGTCGCGCACCGATGGCGGTGCCGTGCAGGAGTGGCCGCTGGCCGCCGGCATGGCCTTGCGCCTGTCCGACCATGGCGGTGTGGGGGCTCTGGAACTGCACGACAACGAGCGCCGTCTGGCGCTGTGGCGCTTCACCCTCGGCGCGCACCCCCAGGCCCTGCGCATGCTGCAGAAGTTCGACCAGCGCCTGGCCGCGCTGGGCATGCCGCACGATGCCACGGTCGAGTCCGAGCCCGCGGACGAGGCCCGCTGCGAGGTCTGCCACACCGCGCTGCCGCCCGACACCGAGGAGTGCCCCGCCTGTGCCCGCGCGCCGGCCCCGCAGACCTCCACCTGGGTGCTGCTGCGCCTGTGGCGCTTCGCCCGGCCGTACCGCAAGCAGCTGGCGACGGGCTTCGGGCTCACGCTGGCCTCCACTGCGGCCACCCTGGTGCCGCCGTACCTCACGATTCCCCTGATGGATGACATCCTCATCCCCTACCAGAACGGCCAGCAGATTCCGGTGCACCTCGTGGGGCTGTACCTGGGCGGCCTGCTGCTGTCGGCGCTGCTGGCCTGGGGGCTGGGCTGGGCGCGCACCTACATCCTGGCGCTGGTGTCCGAGCGCATCGGCGCGGACCTGCGCACCACCACCTACGAGCACCTGCTGCGCCTGTCGCTCGACTATTTCGGCGGCAAGCGCACCGGCGACCTGATGGCGCGCATCGGTTCGGAGACGGACCGCATCAACGTCTTCCTGTCGCTGCACGCCCTCGACTTCATGACCGATGTGCTCATGATCCTGATGACGGCGGCCATCCTGTTTTCCATCAACCCCTGGCTGGCGCTGGTCACGCTGGTGCCGCTGCCGTTCATCGCCTGGCTGATCCACAACGTGCGCGACCGTCTGCGCACCGGTTTCGAGAAGATCGACCGCGTGTGGTCCGAGGTCACCAACGTGCTGGCCGACACCATCCCCGGCATCCGCGTGGTGAAGGCCTTCGCCCAGGAAAAGCGCGAGGCGCAGCGCTTTCGCGATGCCAACCAGCACAACCTGGAGGTGAACGACCGGCTCAACAAGACCTGGTCGCTGTTCACGCCCACGGTCTCGCTGATGACCGAGATCGGCCTGCTCATCGTCTGGGGCTTCGGCATCTGGCTGGTGGCGCACAACCAGATCACCGTCGGGGTGCTGGCGGCGTTCATCGCCTACATCGGGCGCTTCTATACCCGGCTCGACTCCATGAGCCGCATCGTCTCGGTCACGCAGAAGGCCGCGGCCGGCGCCAAGCGCATCTTCGACATCCTGGACCACGTGAGCAACGTACCCGATCCGGTGCAGCCGGTGACCATGGAGCGCGTCGAGGGCGCCATCGCGATGCGCAACGTGGGCTTTCGCTACGGCAGCCGCTCGGTCATCAAGGGGCTGAACCTCGATATCCGGCCGGGCGAGATGATCGGCCTGGTGGGCCACAGCGGTTCGGGCAAGAGCACGCTGGTCAACCTGATCAGCCGCTTCTACGACGTGACCGAGGGCTCGATCCAGGTCGACGGCGTGGATGTGCGTCGGCTGCGCGTGGCCGACTACCGCCGGCACATCGGGCTGGTGCTGCAGGAGCCGTTTCTGTTCTTCGGCACCATCGCCGAGAACATCGCCTACGGCAAGCCCGAGGCCACGCGCGCCGAGATCGTGGCGGCCGCGCGCGCCGCCCACGCGCACGAATTCATCCTGCGCCTGCCCCAGGGCTACGACTCGCTGGTGGGCGAGCGCGGCCAGGGCCTGTCGGGCGGGGAGCGCCAGCGCATCAGCATCGCCCGCGCGCTGCTGATCGACCCGCGCATCCTGATCCTTGACGAGGCCACTTCCGCCGTGGACACCGAGACCGAGAAGGAAATCCAGAAGGCGCTCGATAACCTGGTGCAGGGCCGAACCACCATCGCCATCGCCCACCGCCTGTCCACGCTGCGCAAGGCCGACCGCCTGGTGGTGATGGACCGGGGCGAGGTGGTCGAGGTCGGCCCGCACGACGCCCTGATGGAAAAGCAGGGCGCCTACTGGCGCCTCTACGAAGCCCAGGCCCGCCGGGCCGAGGAAGACGCCGAGGCGTCGGGCCTCGTCATCGACAGCGCGTTGCTGCACCCCGCCCATCCCGCGGGCAACTCCTGATCCTTGAAAGAGAGCGCACGCCCATGACTGCTTCGCCTTCTCCTTTGTCCGCAGCCGCGTCCACCGCGGCCGCCGTCCCTGCCACCGCTTCGGCCGTGGCCGGCATCCGCCTGCAGCGCAACGCCCACGGCCGCCTGGTGCTCACCCAGCCCGGCGGCGCCGAGCACGCCGAAGTGGTGCCGGTGCGGGCCTTTCCCATCGCCGCGCCGGCCGAGGGCATCTCCCTGGTCGGGGCGGACGGCCATGAACTGCAGTGGATCGAGCACCTGGACCACCTGCCCGCCGCTGCCCGGGCGCTGGTCGAGGAAGACCTTCATGCGCGCGAATTCGTGCCGATCCTGGAGAGGCTGGTCAGCGTCTCGGGGTTTTCCACCCCCAGCACCTGGGTGGTGGAGACGGACCGCGGCCCCGCGCAGCTGGTGCTCAAGGCCGAAGAGGACATCCGCCGGCTGGGCGGGCGCACCACCTTGCTGATCGCCTCGGCCGACGGCGTGCAGTTCCGCGTGCCCGATGTGACCGCGCTGGACAAACCCTCGCGCCGGCTGCTGGAGCGTTTTCTATAGCACCCCGGCCGCGCCGGTCGTGGGCCGGCGCCGGTGGATGCCGCCCTGCCTTACGACGTGGCGGGGCGCAGGCGTGCCCGGGAGATAGGGGTAAACCCTGGTTTTTGCCTTGATTGACCCGTCCTGGAATAGGTTGACACCTATGCGGGACTGAACCCTAGCCGTAATTGGCTTGCAAGAGACGCCCGGTGCACCGCATCGGGCGTTTTGTATTCTAGGGACAGGTGGGGCCGCTGCTCGT
>NZ_BQXI01000035.1:0-47550 GCF_030158955.1 Acidovorax sp. SUPP1855
GAGCAGCGGCCCCACCTGTCCCTAGAATACAAAACGCCCGATGCGGTGCACCGGGCGTCTCTTGCAAGCCAATTACGGCTAGGGTTCAGTCCCGCATAGGTGTCAACCTATTCCAGGACGGGTCACATTTTTTGCCTCCGGAGACTTCTTCCATGAGTTACACCGCCCCCGTCAAGGACATGCTGTTCGCGATCGAACACCTGGCGAACATCGAGCAGGTGGCCCAGTTGCCCGGCTTCGAGGATGCTGGCCTGGATACCGCCCAGGCGGTGCTGCAGGAATGCGCCCGCTTCAACGAGGGCGTGGTGGCGCCATTGAACGTCGTGGGGGACCGCAACCCGTCGTCCTGGAAGGACGGGGTGGTCACGACCACGCCGGGGTTCAAGGAGGCCTTTCGCCAGTACGCCGAGGGCGGCTGGCAGGGCCTGCAGCACCCTGCCGACTTCGGTGGCCAGGGCCTGCCCAAGACCATCGGGGCGGCGTGCATCGAGATGTGCAACAGCGCCAACCTGAGCTTCGCGCTGTGCCCGCTGCTGACCGACGGCGCCATCGAGGCGCTGCTCACGGCCGGCAGCGATGACCTCAAAGCCACCTACCTCGAAAAGCTGGTGACCGGCGAGTGGACCGGCACCATGAACCTCACCGAGCCGCAGGCCGGCTCGGACCTGGCGCTGGTGCGCACGCGCGCCGAGCCGCAGGGCGACGGCACCTACCAGGTGTTCGGCACCAAGATCTTCATCACCTACGGCGAGCACGACATGGCCGCCAACATCGTGCACCTCGTGCTGGCGCGCGTGCAGGGCGCGCCCGAGGGCGTGAAGGGCATCAGCCTGTTCGTGGTGCCCAAGTTCCTGGTCAACGCCGATGGCAGCCTGGGCGAGCGCAACGATGCGCATTGCGTTTCCATCGAGCACAAGCTGGGCATCAAGGCATCGCCCACCGCGGTGCTGCAGTTCGGCGACCACGGCGGCGCCGTGGGCTACCTGGTGGGTGAGGAAAACCGCGGCCTCGAATACATGTTCATCATGATGAACGCGGCCCGCTACGCCGTGGGCGTGCAGGGCATCGCGGTGGCCGAGCGCGCCTACCAGCAGGCCGTGGGCTACGCGAAGGACCGCGTGCAGAGCCGGCCCGTGGACGGCAGCGTGAAGGCCAGCGCCACCATCATCCACCACCCCGACGTGCGCCGCATGCTCATGACCATGCGCGCCTACACCGAAGGCTGCCGCGCCATCGCCACCGTGGCCGCGGCCGCCTACGACGCCTCGCACCACCACCCCGATGCCGAGATGCGCCGGCAGAACACGGCGTTCTACGAATTCATGGTGCCGCTGGTCAAGGGCTACAGCACCGAGATGAGCCTGGAAGTCACCAGCCTGGGCGTGCAGGTGCACGGCGGCATGGGCTTCATCGAGGAGACCGGCGCCGCGCAGCACTACCGCGACGCGAAGATCCTCACCATTTACGAAGGCACCACCGCCATCCAGGCGAACGACCTCGTGGGCCGCAAGACGGCGCGCGACGGCGGCCAGACGGCCAAGGCCATCGCCGCGCAGATCGCGGCGACCGAGGGCGAACTCGACGCCAGCGGCACACCCGCCGCCCGCGCCGTGGCCCGGCGCCTGTCCCAGGCCCGCGCGGCGTTCCTGGAGGTGGTGGATTTCATCGCCGCCAGCGCCAAGGCCCAGCCCAATGCCGCCTATGCGGGCAGCGTGCCGTACCTGATGCTGGCCGGCAACCTGGTGGCGGGCTGGCAGATGGGCCGCGCGCTGCTGGCCGCGCAGCGGCTGTTGCCGGAGGGACAGGACGAAGCGTTCCTGCGCGCCAAGATCGCCACCGCGCAGTTCTACGCGGACCACATTCTGGTCAAGGCCGGCGGCCTGCGCGATGCCATCGTGGAAGGTGCCGACAGCGTGACCGCGCTGGCGCCCGAGGCGTTCTGACGCCCCTCTGGCTGCTTTGCTTGCTATTGAATCGATAGCTGAATGCCCTAGAGAAATATGTGCTGGGGCCGTTTTTCTTCATTAATACCCACCCCGGAGACCGTCCATGTCCCAGTTGCCACCGGCGCTTCAAAAACTCTCGCTGCCCGTCATCGGTTCGCCGCTGTTCATCATCAGCAACCCACAGCTGGTGATCGCGCAGTGCAAGGCGGGCATCGTGGGCTCGATGCCCGCGCTCAACGCCCGCCCGGCCGAGCAGCTGGACGACTGGCTGGCCGAGATCACCGAGGCGCTGGCGGCGCATGACAAGGCGCACCCCGACCGGCCTTCGGCCCCGTTCGCCATCAACCAGATCGTGCACAAGAGCAACGACCGCCTGGAGCACGACATGCAGGTCTGCGCCAAGTACAAGGTGCCGATCGTCATCACCAGCCTGGGCGCGCGCGAAGACGTGAACCAGGCCGTGCACGGCTGGGGCGGCATCGTGCTGCACGACATCATCAACAACAAGTTCGCGCACAAGGCGATCGAGAAGGGCGCCGACGGCCTCATCGCCGTGGCCGCGGGCGCGGGCGGCCATGCGGGGGTCAAGAGCCCCTTCGCGCTGATCCAGGAGATCCGCCAGTGGTTCGACGGCCCCGTGGCGCTGTCCGGCGCCATCGCCTCGGGCGGCGCCGTGCTGGCCGCGCAGGCCATGGGGGCCGACTTCGCCTACATCGGCTCGGCCTTCATCGCTACGCACGAAGCGCGGGCGCAGGAGGCCTACAAGCAGGCCATCGTGGACGGCAACTCCGACGACATCGTCTACAGCAACCTGTTCACGGGCGTGCACGGCAACTACCTGGCACCCTCGGTGCGCGCGGCCGGGCTCGACCCGGACCACCTGCCCGAGTCCGACCCGAGCAAGATGAATTTCGGCGGCGACGCCAAGAAGGCCTGGAAGGACATCTGGGGCTGTGGCCAGGGCATCGGCGCGATCACCGAGGTGACCGGCGCGGCCGACCTCGTGGCCCGCCTGCGCCGCGAGTACC
This sequence comes from Acidovorax sp. SUPP1855, assembly GCF_030158955.1. NCBI lineage: Bacteria > Pseudomonadati > Pseudomonadota > Betaproteobacteria > Burkholderiales > Comamonadaceae > Acidovorax > Acidovorax sp. SUPP1855. Next base: position 2,975 of record NZ_BQXI01000035.1, read on the forward strand.
AGGCCGCGCGGGGCCGCCTGGCCGTCATCTGAGCCGCGCCACCGGGCCGGCTGCCCCGGCCCGGGACGCTATACTTTTCGACCCCCGCGCTCCCGGCGCTGCCGCATGGCAGTGCCGGGAGCGCTTTTTTGCGGGCCCGCGGGCACTTTGCCGCGCGGCCCGTTCCATGGTTCGTCCCTCGCCGGTTTCCGCATGTCCTCCGCCTCCCGCAGTTCCCTGATCGACACGGTCAAGGGCCTGGCCTGCGCGACCATCGTCGCGCACCACCTGGTTTTCTACGGCCCCATGTCCGATGTGGCCCTGCCGCTGATGCCGCAGGTGATGGCGTGGCTGTCCCAGCATGGGCGGATGGCCGTGCAGGTGTTTCTGGTCCTCGGCGGCTACCTCGCCGCGGCCAGCCTGGCGCCCACCGGTGCGGCGCGCTTCGACAGCGCCTCCGAGCAGATCGGCCGGCGGTTCGTGCGGCTGGCCGTGCCCTACGCCGTGGCGCTGGTGCTGGCGGTGCTGGCCTCCGCCGCGGTGCGGCCCTTCCTGGACCACTCCTCGGTGCCGGGCGAGCCCAGCCCCGCCCAGCTGGTGGCGAACGCGCTGATGATCCAGGACATCGTGGGCGAGGAGGCGCTGTCCGCCGGGGTCTGGTACGTGGGCATCGACTTCCAGCTCTTCGCGCTGGCGGCGCTGCTGTTTTCGGCCGTGCGCCGCTGGCCGGGCGTGAGCCGGCCGCAGGCGGAGCGCCTGGGCAAGGCGCTGGTGCTGGCCGGCACGGCGCTGTCACTGCTGTGGCTCAACCGCGAGCCGGGCCTGGACATGTGGGCCTGCTACTTCTTCGGCTCGTACGGCCTGGGCATGCTGGCGTGCTGGACCGTGCGCGCGCCCCGTGCGCGGGCGGGGCTGCTGGCCATCGCCGCGCTGGGGGTGGTGGCGCTGGCGGTGGAGTTCCGCGAACGCATCGCGGTGGCCTGGGTGGCCGCGCTGGTGCTGGTGCTGTGGCTGCGCTGGGGGCAGCCCTGGCTGTCGGCGCGCTGGCCCGCCGGGGCATCCAGTGCCGTGCCCCATCCCCTGGAGCGGCTGGGGCGCATGTCGTATTCGGTGTTCCTCGTGCACTTTCCCGTGTGCCTGCTGGTGAATGCCGTGTTCCAGCAGGCCTGGCCGGACTCCGCCGCGATGAACCTGCTGGGCATGGCCACCGCCTTCGGCCTGTCGCTGGCCGCGGGGCGCCTGCTGTACTGGCGGGTGGAGCGCCACGTGCCGTCGTGGACGGTGGCGCTGCGCTGGCAGGCCGGGCTCGTGGGCACCGGCGTGGTGGTGGCGTTCGCGGCCGGGCGCTTCGGCTGATCAGGCCCGGCGGTGGGCCCGGGTGCTGAGGCCCGGGGCCTCGCCATGCCAGGCCGGGATGACGCTCAGGCGGGGTCCTTCGCCACCTCGCGCCCGCGGCGGCGCCAGTCGATGAACCAGGCCATGAACGGCAGGATAAGCATGGAGCCGGGCACCACCCACACCAGCAGGTAAGGGCTGACCGACGAGGCCGAGCGCATCACGCTGCGCAGCCGGTCGCGCTCCTCGGCCGTCCACAGCCCCTGGCGACGCTGCTGCACCAGCCACGTCACCGACCCTTTCATGGTGGCCAGTTCCTTGAGGAAGCGGTTCTTCTCCCGGTTGCTGCCCGCCAGGAAGGCGCAGAACCACTCCGGTGCGCACTCGACGCGGCGCTGCAGGGCCGCGGCGGAGGCGGGATCGGACGCCTGCGTCAGGGCGGTGTCGGGCGGAAGCGGGGGCTCCGGATCGTGGGGAGAAGCGGTGTTCATGGGTTGGGGGGCGTTCACTGCGCAGTGCCGGGCGGGTTGCCTGCAGGCGTGCCCTCCGACTGTGCCACAGAGCGAAATCCATGGTGGGCCAGAGTGTACTGAGTGTCTGTATTTAAATACAGTATGGGCGGCTTTCTTCGGTGCACGGGGCGCGCCGCGATCAGAGCGTCAGCAGCAAATCGTGCCCTCCACTGTCGAGCGGCACGCGCACGCCGCTGTCTTCGCAGTGCACGGGGGCACCGTCCAGCCAGGCCTGCGGCGGGCCGCCGGCATCCGGGGCACGGGTGATGCGGATCGCGCAGTGGCTGGTGCCGATGGTGACCGTCGCCTCGAACCCCGGCCAGTCCGCAGGAATGCAGGGCCGCACGCGCAGCGCCGTGCCTTCGCGGCGCAGCCCCAAAATGCCTTCGATGCCCGCGCGGTACATCCAGGCGGCCGAGCCGGTGTACCAGGTCCAGCCGCCGCGCCCGGCATGCGGGGGCACGGCATAGACGTCGGCCGCGACCACGTAGGGCTCGACCCGGTAGCGGGCGACCTGCTCGGGCGTGCTGGCGTGCAGGATGGGGTTCACCAGCCGGAACAGCGCGGCGGCCCGGTCGCCATCGCCCTGCTGGGCGAAGGCGAGGATGGACCACATGGCGGCGTGGCTGTACTGGCCGCCGTTCTCGCGCAGGCCGGGCGGGTAGCCCTTGATGTAACCCGGGTCGCGCGGCATCTGGTCGAACGGGGGGGCCAGCAGCAGCGCGAGCCCGTCGTCCTGGCGGATCAGGTGCCGCTCCAGCGAATCCATGGCCTGCGCGGCCCGCGCCGGGTCGGCGGCGCCCGACAGCACGGCCCAGGCCTGGGCGATGGCGTCGATGCGGCACTCCCCGCTGTCCTGCGAGCCCAGCCAGGTGCCGTCGTCGAAGGTGGCGCGGCGGTACCAGGCGCCGTCCCACGCGACCGCCTCGATGGCGGCGCGCACCGATTCCGCGTGCGCGCGCCAGAGCGCGACCCGGGCATCGCCCCGGCCCTCGGCCAGCGGTGCGAAGAGGGCGACGGTGCGGATCAGCAGCCAGCCCAGCCACACGCTTTCGCCTTGCCCTTCGGCGCCCACGCGGTTCATGCCGTCGTTCCAGTCGCCGGTGCCGATGAGCGGCAGCCCCTGCCGGCCCGTGAGCGCCATGCACTGGTCCAGCGCGCGGGCGCAGTGCTCGAACAGCGAGGCCGACTGTCCGGACGGCATGGGCTGGAAGAACGCATCGTGTTCGCCGGGCTGCAGCGCCGGGCCTTCGAGGAAGGGCACGGCTTCGTCCAGCACGGCGCGATCGCCCGAGGTGGCGACGTACTCCGCCGCCGCATAGGCCAGCCAGGCGCGGTCGTCCGAGATGCGGGTGCGCACGCCCTGGCCGGAGTGCGGCAGCCACCAGTGCTGCACGTCGCCTTCCGGGAACTGGCGGCCGGCGGCGCGCAGCAGGTGCGCGCGGGTCTGCTCCGGGTGGGTGAAGCGCAGCGCCATCCCGTCCTGTAACTGGTCGCGAAACCCGTAGGCGCCGCTGGCCTGGTAGAAGGCCGCCCGGGCCCAGAGCCGGCAGGCGATGGTCTGGTAGAGCAGCCAGCCGTTGAGCAGGATGTCCATGGCCCGGTCGGGCGTGCGCACCTGCACCGCGCCCAGCGTCTGCCGCCAGCCTGCGGTCACCTGCGCCAGCACGGCATCGAGATCGCAGGTGCGGTAGCGGGCGATGAGCGCCTGCGTGGCCTGCAGCGAGTCGCCTTGCCCCAGCAGGGACACGACCTCCACCGAGGCCCCCGGGGCCAGTTCGACCACGCACTGCAGCGCCGCGCACGGGTCGAGCCCGGCGCCCGTGCGGCCCGACAGCGGGTCGTTGCTGGCGAACGCGGCGGGTGCCCCGGGCCCGCCGTGGCGGCCCAGGAACTCCGTGCGGTCGGCCGTCCACGCCGTCTGCTGCCCGCACAGGTCCGCGAAGGCCACACGCCCGGGAAAGGCCATGTCCCAGGGCTTGTGGGCGAGCAGGGCGCCGCTGCCGGCATCCACCGCAGTCACGATGAACGGCGCCGACGCGCCGCGCGAGGTGCCCAGCACCCATTCGGCGTAGGCCGTGACGGTCAGGCGCCGGGCCTTGCCCGAGGTGTTGCGCAGCGTGAGGCGAGAGATCTTGACGGGGTCTTCGCCGGGCACGTACTGCAGCAGCTCCAGCCCCAGGCCGCGCGCCGCGTGCGCGAACCGGCTGTAGCCGTGGCCATGGCGCGCTTCGTACACGCCATCGTCGCCCAGGGGCTGCGCCGTGGCGGTCCATGCTTCGCCCGTGGCTTCGTCGTGCACGTAGATCGCTTCTCCGGACGGATCGCTCACCGGGTCGTTGGACCATGGGGTCAGCTGGTTCTCGCGGCTGTTGGTGCACCAGGTGCAGGTGCTGCCGCGCTCGGACACCTGGAACCCGAACCCCGGGTTGGCGATGACGTTGATCCAGGGCGCCGGGGTGGCCTGGCCCGGGCCCAGCCGCACCACATACTCCCGCCCGTCCAGGGCGAATCCGCCCAGGCCGTTGAAGAATTCCAGGTCCGCGGAGGCGGCCGCGGCCGCGGGTGTGTCCACCGCCGGAGAGGAGGGCGGCGGCGCCCAGGCCGGCCTGGCGGGGGCCGGTCCCACGCCCGGGGCGGGGGGCGCGATGCGGGCGAGCCGGTCGGCGACCGGGCCCTGGCGCGCAACGAGTTCCAGGCGCGCCGCCGACTGCAGCAGCGCGCGCCCCTGGACCCCGAGCAGGTCGGCCCGCAGCACATGGACCGCGCCCTGCGCCAGGCCCGACGCCATGGCCGGGCGCGCCTGGCTGCTGCGCACCGCGGTCTCGATGGCCACCTGCAGGTCCTGCACGTAGGAAGACGCGCGTTCGTTGAGGATGACCAGGTCCACGCTCAGCTGCTTCATGCGCCAGTATTCGTGGGCGGTGAGCAATTGCCGCACCTGCGGCATGTCCTCGATGTCGTCGATGCGCAGCACCACGATGGGCAGGTCGCCGGAGACCGCGTGCGGCCACAGCCCCGACTGCGGCCCGGCGCCCTGCAGCAGGGTCTCGGGATGGGCGCGGAACCGGCGGTCGGCATACAGCAACGGGGCGGCCAGGCGCTGGAAGTCGGCGGCTTCCTCGCCGTCCACCCCCAGGTGGCGCAGCTGCACCTGGGCCTGCGTCCACGACAGCGTGGCGGCGCGGTCGAAGGCGCTGCGCTCATGGTGCTGATCGATCAGGTCCAGCAGCCCCGCGCGGGTCGATGCCACCACCGTCCAGAAGGCGATGCGCGCCAGCCCGCCCGGTGCCACGCGCACCCGCTGGCGCAGGGCGAACACCGGGTCCAGCACCGTGCCCACGGCGCCCGACAGCGGCAGGTCCTGCAGCACGGCGGCGGCGGTGGCGGGTTCGCGCCCCCGGCCCAGGAAGCCCGCGCGGTCGGAGCCGTACTGGGGCGCCGCGGTGATCTCGCCTTCCAGCACCGCGAAATGCCCGGCCCATGCCTGCGGCTCGTGCGGCGTGCGCGGCCGGCGCGTGGCGATCAGCGCGCCGAATTCCGGCAGGTACTCGGTCAGCACGAAGAGCTTGGAGAACGCGGGATGCGCGTCGTCGGCGGCCTGCGGTGCCAGCACCACCTCGGCGTAGGAGGTCACATCGACCTCGCGCGCCCGGCGCCCGCTGTTGGCCAGCGAGATGCGGCGCACCTCACCGTCGGTCTCGCCGGACACCAGCACGTCCAGCGTGGTGAGCAGGCCCTTGTCGTGGTGCGAGAACGTGGCGTGGTCCTCGCCGAACAGCACGTCGCCGTGGTGGTGGCTGGCGCCCAGGGGCTGGGTGGTGGGGGACCAGAGCTGGGCGCTTTGCACATCGCGCAGGTAGATGAAACTGCCGTGCGAATCCCGCGTGGCGTCCTCGCGCCAGCGGGTCACCGCCACCCCGCGCCAGCGGCTGTAGCCCGCACCGGCGGCCGTGAGCATGACCGTGTAGCTGCCGTTGGACAGCAGGTGCGTGACCGGCCCCGGCGCTCCGGCAACCAGGCGGCGCACGGTGGGTGGCTGGCCCACGCCGCCGTCCAGCGAGGCCTTGACCTCTTCGGCGCGCGGCCGGTCCACCGCCACGTTGCGCGGCGTGCGCTCCTGCAGGAGCAGCTCGCTGGACTGGACCATGGGCTCGCGGTGAAAGCGCTCCCGCATGCGGCCGTCCTTCAGCACGTTGAGCAGGGCCACGATGGTCATGCCCTGGTGGTGGGCCATGTAGTTGCGCACGATGGCCACCGGCTGCCCTTCGGGCAGGCGGGTGGGCGTGAAATCCAGCGCTTCGTAGAAGCCATGGTGGCCCAGCGCGCCCAGGGCGGCCAGGCGCTCGTAGTTCAGCAGCGCCGCGCGCGGCTCCACCATGGCGGCCAGGCCGGTGGCGTACGGCGCGATGACGCGGTTGTCGCCGAGGCCGCGCTTGAGGCCCAGGCCCGGCACGCCGAAGTTGGAGTACTGGTAGGTGAACTCCCGGTCGCGCGCGTTGTAGGCGGACTCCGAGATGCCCCACGGAATGCCGAGCGCCTGCCCGTACGCGATCTGCCGCTGCACCACCAGGCGGTTCGTCTGCTCCAGCAGGCTGCCCGCGGGCGCCCGCATGACCAGCGAGGGCATCAGGTATTCGAACATCGAGCCGGACCAGGAGATCAGCGCCGAACTGCCCGCAAGCGGCGTGGCGGTGCGCCCCAGGCGGAACCAGTGGCGGGTGGGTGCGTCGCCCTTGGCGATGGCGAAGAGGCTCGCCAGCCGGGCTTCGGACCCGAGCAGGTCGTAGCAGTTCTCGTCCAGGCGCTGCTCCGCCAGGGCGTAGCCGATGGACAGCAGCTTGCGCTCCGGGTGCATCAGGAACGCGAAATCCATGGCCAGGGCCATCTCACGTGCGGTGCCGGCCAGTGCCTGCAGCCGCTGGGCCAGGGCCGGCGCCGAGGTGGGCGCCAGGGCATCGTCGGCGTGCGCCGCGGCCACGCGGGCGATCTCGCGGGTCCAGAACAGCATCTCGTCCACGCCCGGATCGCCGTCCACCGAGCCCGCCGGCGTCGCCGCGCTGGCTGCCTTGTCGGCCAGGCGGCCCAGCGCGGGCGCCAGTTCCCGCAGCGGCAGGGGGCCATCGATCAGGGCGGCCATGCCGTCCAGCAACTCGCCCATGCGCTGCGCCAGGGGCACGCCGCGCGCGCTGGCCAAGCCCGGCAGGCCCGCACGCGCCAGCTGCAGCGCGTCGCCGATGCCCATGCGGACTTCCGCGCAGGGGCCGCCCTGGGCCCGCCACTCGTCGCAGGTGTTGGCCAGGGCGATCAGGTGGCCGGCGAGATTGCCGCTGTCCACCGATGACACGTAGGGCGGATCGAGCGCGCGCAGGTCCGCCGTGCCATACCAGTTGAAGAAGTGGCCCCGAAAGCGCTGCAGCTGCTGCAGCGTGGCGAACGTCGCCTCCAGGCGCGCCACCGTCTCCAGCGTGCCGGCCCAGCCGAAATCGCGCGCCGCGGCCGTCGCCAGCAGGTACAGGCCGATGTTGGTCGGCGAGGTACGGCGCGCCACCACGGGCCGGGGCGTTTCCTGGAAGTTGTCGGGCGGCAGCATGTGGTCCGCCGGTGTCACGAAGGTCTCGAAATACCGCCAGGTGCGCCGTGCGATCCGGCGCAGCGCCAGGGCCTGCGCCGGTTGCAGTGCCAGCAGCGGGGCCGTGCCCGGCGGTCGGCTGGCCCAGGCGGCGAGGGCGGGCGCCGCCAGCCACAGCGACAGCATCGGCAGCAGGAGCGCCAGCGTGGCCGCCCAGTGCGATGGCGCAAGCGCGATGGCGGCCCCCGCCACGGCCAGGCCCAGCGCCATGCCCGGGGCCATCTGGCGGTAAAAGCCAATGACGCCCGGTCGGGGCCGCTGGCCGGACTGCGCCGCAGTCGTCCATTCCAGCAGGTGGCGGCGGGTGGCGAACATTCTGGTCAGCGTGCGCACCAGGGCATCGCCCATGCGCCAGGCCTGGTCCGCCAGCAGGCTCCAGGCCAGGACGGTCTGGGCGCAGGCCATCCGCGCATCGGCGGCCAGCACCCGCCATTGGCTGCGCAGCCGCACGCCCGGCCGGTGCGACCAGGCGCTGGAGAGCAACGGCAGGCAGGAAGGAATGGCCAGCACCAGCAGCACCAGCAGCATGGCGACGGCGGCGGGCGCCGTGGGCATCGCCCAGGCCATGCCCAGCGCCAGCAGCGCCGATGGCGCCAGCAGCGAGCGGCGCAGGTTGTCGATCATCTTCCAGCGCCCCACGGCGGACACGGCCTGGGGCCCGCTCCAGTGGCCGGCGATCCAGGGCAGCAGCTGCCAGTCGCCCCGGGTCCAGCGGTGCTGGCGCCGCGCGGCCACGTCGTAGCGGGCCGGGGCTTCCTCGATCAGTTCGATGTCGGAGGCCAGGCCGGCGCGCGCGAAAGTGCCTTCGAAGAGATCGTGGCTCAGCAGGGTGTTGTCCGGCACCCGGCCCTGCAGCGATGCTTCGAAGGCATCCACGTCGTAGATGCCCTTGCCGGTGTACGAGCCTTCGCCAAAGAGGTCCTGGTAGACGTCCGAGATGGCCATCGCATAGGGGTCCATGCCGCCCGGGCTGGAGGAGATCCGCTGGTAGAACGAGCCCTGGCTGCCGGTGGGCAGCGACGGCGTGATGCGCGGCTGCAAGATGGCGTAGCCGCCCACGACGCGTTGCGACACCGGGTCGAACCGGGGGCGGTTGAGCGGGTGGGCCATCTTGCCCACCAGGCGCAGCGCCGCGTCGCGCGGCAGCCGCGTGTCGGCGTCCAGCGTGATCACGTAGCGCACGCCCTGCGGCACGGCCGGGGTGGGAACGAAGCTGGTGTCCGCCGCGCCGCGCAGCAGCCGGTTCAGCTCATGGAGCTTGCCCCGCTTGCGCTCCCATCCCATCCAGGTGCTCTCCGCCGCATTGAACAGGCGGCGGCGGTGCAGCAGCAGGAATCGCGGCCCCTGCGGCGCGGGGCCGTGGCGCAGGTTCAGCGCCGCGATGGCCTGCTCGGCCAGTGCGACGAGGGGGGCATCGGAGGGCAGGTCCTGCGTGGGCGCATCCACGCCATCGGCCACCAGCGCGAAGGCGATGTCGCCCTCGCCGCCCGCCAGGTAGTGCACCTCCAGCCGCTCGATCTGCTCCAGCAGGTCCGCCGGGCTGGTGAACAGCGTGGGCATGGCCACCAGGGTGCGCATCGAGGCCGGAATGCCCCCGGCCAGCTCCAGCCCGGGCAGGGGCGCCGCGCCCAGGCGCCAGGCCACCAGCCGGTGCACCAGGCTGGTGGCGACCTCGGAGGCGGGCAGCAGCAGGCCCAGCAGCCACAGTGCGGTCAGCCACGCGCCCGCGCCCACGGGCAGCACGAACCAGCCCGCGGCGCACAGCGCACCCGTGGTCAGCGCGATGGCGCCCACGTAGCCGCGCAGGCTGTGCTCGCCCCGCAGGCGCGCCAGGCGCCAGTGCAGCGGCGCATGGAAGCCGATGGCTTGCTCGAGTGCCCTGCGGCCCGCGGAAATGAGGTGGTAGCCGGGGTCGTCGGCGCCGTCGCCGCCGTCGCCGCGCTCTGCACCCGGGGCGCTGGCAGCGGCCTTCGCGGCGGCCAGTGCGTGTTCGGCGATATCCAGCTCCGAATGGCGGGAGCGGCGCGCCAATTGCTCGATGGCGTCGCGGTAGAGGTTGCGCGTGGGAAAGTCCATCGCGGCGAAGTGGCTGCCTTCGCGCAGCCGCTCGTCCACCAGGCTCACGCTTTCGAACAGGTCGGCCCAGTCGATGTCGGACATGAGCCGCAGGCTGGTGATCACGTTGCGCACGGTGACGTTGGAGGCGCCCTGGCGCTGCTGGGCATGCGACACCACTTCGTCGATGGTGGTGCCCTGCTGCTGCAGGCGCTCCTGCAGCCAGCCCAGCGCCGGCATGGTCCGCGGGTCGTGGTCGCGCAGCCGCTTGGCGAGCTGGGCGGCGAACAATTCGGACAGCGCCAGGGGCGACCGCGCGGCGATGTCCTCGTCCAGCGCCGAGCGGGCGGAGCCCAGGGCCATCAGGTGCGTGGCGAGCCGGTCGGCGTCGGCCCGCGCGGCGCGTCCCACGGTCATCTGGTCCACCAGCCGGCGCAGGTTTTCGATCAGCACGATGCGCAACGTGATCGCCACCGCCCACAGCTCGCCGATGGTCAGCGGCTGCACGCGCTGGTAGGCCTGCAGGAAGGCCCGCAACGTGCCCGCATCCACATGGCTGTCGGTGTGGGCCACGAAAGCCCATGTCAGGCCCAGCACCCGGGGATAGCCCGCGAACGGGCCCGATGCGAGCTTGGGCAGTTGCCGGTAGTAGTCGGCCGGCAGGTCGCCCCGGATGTCGCGCACCTGCTTTTCGACGAGGTGGTAGTTGTCCAGCAGCCACTCGGCGGCGGGCACGACCCGCCGGCCCGCCTCCAGCTCGGCCGCGCTGGCGCGGTAGGTGGCCAGCAGCACCCGGGCGTTGTCGTCCAGGCGCCGGCGCAGCGGGGCGACGGCCGGGGGCCTGGCGCTGACGGCTTGCGCGGCGGCCAGGCTCTGGGCGTGCTGCTCCAGGCGCTCCAGCCCGAACAGTTCGCCGCGCACCGGCGCCGAGCCGGACCACAGCGATGCATCGTTGCCGCGAAAAAAGAGGCGTTGGAGGAAGGGGGGCATGGTGCCTTTCGGTGGGCAGTGGGCGGTGGTGCGCCCAGGCGACTGAACGGCGGATCGGGCAACGGAAGGCGGGGCGAAGGGGGCGCGGGTGCGCGGCCGGCCGCTCTAGGGCGCGCGCAGGTCGAACTCGCGCAGCATCACGGGCTCGATGGCGCCCTGGTCCACCCGGCGGCGCACCGCGGCCTCGATCTCGGGGGCGTGGCTGCGGTAGGTGTCCATCGGGTCCTCGTCCGCGGTGCCGGGGCTGTAGCGGTAGTGCAGGGCATCCTTGCCGACACTGGCACCGATCCATTGCGACTGGACCTCGACCCAGAAGCGCACCGTTCCCGAGGCTTCGTGGAAAAAGGGAGGCTGTGACATGGGGAACTCCGAAAAGGTGGGGGGTGATCGCATGCCGCCGGGCGGTGGGTGCACCGGCGCGGGCATGGGGTGGAGCGCGCAAGGAAAGCTAAAGGGCGGCCAAAGAGGGCGGCGAAAGACTTGGCGCCGCTTGGCCTGCGAGGCTATGGCCGGATCGCCCGCCTGTCTGTGCGCTGGCACACACAAGCCGGGCCCGGGCCGCGCCCTATACTGAACCGGGCGAATCGTTGCCGGTGGCTGTTCCATCGCTGATGCATCCGGCTTTCTGGAGAATGCGATGCCCCACCGTGAAGAACCCCGGCGCAACCGCCTGCTCGCCGCACTGGGCGACGCCGAATGGCAGCGCCTGCACCCCGACCTCGAATCCGTGAGCCTCGGCGTGGGCCAGGTGCTCGGCGAGCCGGGCGAGCGCGTGGGCCATGCGGTGTTTCCCACCACCGCCATCGTCTCGCTGCTGCATCGCCTGGAAGACGGCGGCTGCGCGGGGGTCGCCGTGGTCGGCTTCGAGGGCATGGTCGGCGCGTGCATCGTGCTGGGCGGCGAATCGATGCCCCACCGCGCCGTGGTGCAGTGCGCAGGCCGCGGCTGGCGCGTGCCGGCCCATGCGCTGCTGGACGTGCTGCAGCGGTCCGCCGCGTGGCAGCGGCAGCTGCTGCGCTACGCACAGGCGCTCCTGGCGCAGATCGCGCAGACGGCCGTGTGCAATCGCCACCACTCGCTGGACCAGCAACTGTGCCGCTGGCTGCTGACCAGCCTCGATCGACTGGAGGGCCCGGACGTCGTGGTGACCCAGGAGCTCATCGCCCACATGCTGGGCGTGCGCCGCGAAGGGGTGACGGAAGCGGCGGGGAATCTGCAGCAGGCGGGATTGATCCGCTACCGCCGTGGCCGCATCACCGTGCTGGACATCGATGGACTGCTGCGCCGCAGCTGCGAATGCCACCGGCTCGTGCAGCGCGAGTACGAGCGGCTTTTGCCGTGAGCGCGTCGCTGCGCCAGGGCGGTTGCGGGAACGGGTGTACCATGGGTCGCGTAGACATGTGCAAGACCGTCACTCCCTAGGTCGCTCCCCAGTTGCCCGCCGGCGCCCTGCCGGTGGATGTTGTCGAATATCCCATCGATGATTTTCTTGGCGTCTCTGCGCCGCAGGCACGTTCGCGCCGCGGCAACTTGAAAAGGAATCGATATGACGACACAAACCGGCACCGTGAAATGGTTCAACGATGGCAAGGGCTTCGGCTTCATCGCCCCCGATGACGGCAGCAAGGACCTGTTTGCCCACTTCCGCGAAATCCAGGGTGGCAGCGGCTTCAAGACCCTGGCGGAAAGCCAGCGCGTGCAGTTCGAAGTGACGCAAGGCGAAAAGGGACCGCAGGCGTCCAACATCCGCGCCGTCGAATAAGGCGCCAGGCCCGGGCGGTGTCCGCCCCGGCCGCACCCTCTCCCGAAACGCGGCCCTGGCCGCGTTTTCTTTTTTTGGAAGGCGCATCCCCATGAAAAACCTGCAAGACGTCACCGAGCGCATCTGCGAACTCAAGGGCAGCCTCATTGCCATCGACGCGCTGCTGCCGGCCCTGCTCGATGCCCTGCCGTCCGGGGCGCACGGCACCCTGGCGCGGTCGTTCGACGCGCACGTCGAAGCGGCCCGGACCGTGATGCTCCACGCCCCCATCTCCGACCATGTGCTGTCCACCTTCGAGCGCGACGCCGCCCGAATGCACGGCGTGATCGCCGCGCTGCCTGGCACGCCGGCGCCGCTGGCCGAGTCCGATACCGAGTCCGGACCCGTGGCGCAGCCCCAGGCCCCGGCCACCGAATCCGTGCTGCTCACCAGCACGCGCATCAGCACGTTCGACGGACCGCGCTCGCTGACGGGCGCGAGCGGCTTCTTCTTCCGGCGCGACGGGCGGCTTTTCCTGGTGACGAGCCGGCACGTGCTGGCCGACGCGCCCAGCGCCCATTTTCCGGACCGCATCGAAATCGACCTGCACCTGCACCCGCAGGACCTCACGCGCGTCGCCGTGTTCTCGCTGCCGCTGTACCGCGACGGCCTGGGCCTGTGGCGCCAGGCGGTGGACAGCGGGGGCGAGGTGGACGTGGCCGCGATCGAGATCGACACCGCCCGCCTGCCCGAGGGCTGCGTCTTCGAGGCGTTCGACGCCAGCCACCTGCAGGCCGCGGGCGATCCGCCCCAGGTCGGCGATGCGCTGGTCGTGATCGGGTTTCCGCTGGGGTTTCACGACACGGTGCACCGCCTGCCCGTGGTGCGCGCGGCCTCGGTGGCCTCGGCCTACGGGGTGCGGTTCCAGCAGCAGGGCTATTTCCTGACCGATGCCCGCACCCACCGCGGCAGCAGCGGCGCCCCGGTGCTGCGCCGGCGCGTGGGCGCCGGGCCGGCGCCGCTGCCGTGGCAGCTGCTGGGCGTGCACTCGACCCGCATGGACATGAGTACCCGCGACTTGGTGCAGGACGAATCGCTGGGCCTGAACTGCGCCTGGTATGCCGACGTGCTGATGGCGCTCACCGGCCCGGGGCCGGCGGCCGCCCCGCCCGTTGCGGCCGACTGAGCCACGGCGCGCCGAACGGCGCATCGGCAGGACGCCCGGGGTGGCGGGCCCGCAACGCAGGGGCCACGGGATGGGCGCAGCGGGAGGCCACCGGGTGCGGCTGTTTTTCATTTTGCTATTAAATTAATAGCGAAATGCCCTAGTGTTGATTGTGCTGGAGGCCAAAAACACCGAAACCGTTGCCGAGGGCAGCACCGTGACCTCCTGTCCGGCCGTGCTTGTGCTGCACCGCGTTGTCGCCTACCGTGTGCCTTCCCTGAGGGCGGCAGCCTTGGCGCCACGGATTCGATCCCCGAGTTCCGGCCGGTGCGCGCGCCAGCCCTGTGAAGAAAGTGCGCATATGAACGTCGTGTTCCTGGGCAAGGTGGCGGAACAGCCCCTGCCGTTCACCACCTCCGACCCCGAGGAAATCCAGCATTTCGAGCTGCTGCGCGCCGCCGGCCTGCTGACGGGCACCACCGCCGTGGAGGAGGAGGGCGGCCCGGTCTGCGCCCGAATCACGGGCTTCACCGAGGAAGGCCGCGCGCTGCAGGCGCTGGACGTGCAACTGCAGCGCATGCACCTGCGCGGCCTGCTGCGCCGCCTCTCCCTGGCCGCCTGACCGCGGGCGGCGGCCCTGGCCAGGGCAGGCCCACGGCATCGGGGCGAACGGCGCCCTGCGAAGGGGCGGAAGACATCCCGAGCGAACGGCGCTAATATCTGTGTTTATATACAGTCTTTGGCTGGCCGCAGGCAGGCGTCGAACCGGCGCCGCCCCTGGCCCAGCCCGCAGCCGAGGCGCCGTCCATGTCCGAATTCCAGATCCCACTGCACGCCATCAAGGGCCGGGGCGCCGCGACGCGGATCCCGCACCGTTTTCTGCGCGATGCGCGCGACGCCTTCGACGATGGCTGGGCCGAACCCGGCGAAGGGCCGGACGCCGCTGAGCCCCAGGCCACGCGCGTGGTGCTGGAGACCGCGCGCAGCGCCATCTGCGCCAACGACTCGCCGGACATCTTCTTCGAGCACTCGGTCAACCCCTACCGCGGGTGCGAGCACGGCTGCATCTACTGCTACGCGCGGCCCACGCACAGCTACCTGAACCTGTCGCCGGGGCTGGACTTCGAGACGCAGATCATCGCCAAGCACAACATCGCCGAGGTGCTGCGCGGCGAGCTGGCCCGGCCCGGGCACGTGCCGCAGCTGCTCAACATCGGATCGGCCACCGACTGCTACCAGCCCGTGGAGCGCGAGCTGCGCCTGACCCGGGGGCTGATCGAAGTGCTGGGCGAGGCCCGCTACCCGTTTTCGGTCATCACCAAGTCGAGCGGCGTGGAGCGCGACCTCGACCTGCTCGCGCCCCTGGCGCGCGACCGCCTGGCCGCCGCCTACGTGACCATCACCACACTGGACGCCGCGCTCGCCCGCCGCCTGGAGCCGCGCGCCGCCGCGCCGCACCGGCGCCTGCGCACCATCCGCGCGCTGGCCGAGGCCGGCGTGCCGGTGGGCGTGAGCGTGGCGCCGCAGATCCCGTTCATCACCGAAGACATGGAACAGGTACTGGAGGCCGCGCGTGACGCCGGCGCCACGACCGCCTTCTACACCGTGGTGCGCCTGCCCTGGGAGGTGGCGCCGCTCATGCGCGAGTGGCTGGCGCTGCACTACCCGCAGCGCGCGGCGCGCGTGATGGCCCGCATCCAGGACCTGCACGGCCTGAGCGCCGAGGCCCGCGCGGCGGGCAAGAGCTACCAGAGCGACTTCGCCACGCGCATGAAGGGTACGGGGCTGTGGGCTGACCTGGTGCGCCAGCGGTTCGCCACCGCGTGCCGGCGCCTGGGCCTGAACCGCCAGCGCGTGGAGCTGGACCTGTCACAGTACCGGCCAGCACTGGCACGGGGGCAGGGCGTTCTTTTTTAAAGTGCCTCACCGCACGCTGAAGGAAATGGATGCGGGCGGTTGCCTGGCGAGCCCGAGCCTCAAGGCTTTGCCGCTTCGAGCAGACGGTCGCGCAGTTCCAGCCTGTCGGGCATGTCGATGCCGGAGAGCGCAGACAGCCAGATGCCATCCGTCGCGAACCTGACCAGTGCGAATCGGGTGTCTCGATCCGTGGCGTCGTGCCGGTCCAGTCGTGCGTTGAACCAGTTGGCCCAGGCGTGCCTGAGCTGGGGTTCGGTCAGCATGAAGATCGACAGCGCTGCCTTGGGATTGTCGCTGCTCTCCCAGTCCGTTTCCAGCACGACCTTCACATAGGCGCGAGTGAAGACGCCGGCGGCTTCAGTGTCGTTGGCCATGTAGCGGTCCAGCTCGCTGTCGATGGAGTCGAGCAGGTCTTTGAACACGGCGTCGATCAACGCAAGCTTGGTCGGGAAGTGGTGGAGGAATCCGCCCTTGGAAACCCCTGCCGCTGCGGCAACCGCCTGCACGGTGACGGCTGAAAGGCCGCCCGAGACGATCAGTTTGACAGCCTCGTCCAGCAGTGCCTTGCGCACCACCTGGGGTTGTTTGGCCCGCTTGTACGGATTGCCGCCCTCGCTGCTTGTGTCTGGTGCTTCGATATCCATAGGGGTGAAGTGGATCACAGCGCGAGATGTGTTATACACAAACTTCTTTGAGTTGCGCACACATACAGGCGCATCGCAACGCAGTCGGCGAGCGTGCCAAGGGGTATTGCGGACTGGAGCAGGATTTGAAATAAGATACCGTCTGGTTGGTATGTTTTGGTGCCGCGGATTCCGTTTATTCGCGCAGTGCCTCAGCGCCACCCAGTCTCTCTTCGCAATGCAGCAACTCCGAGGTGATATGTCCCCAAGCCCCCTTCTCGTCATCGGCGCCACCGGCAAGACCGGTCGCCGTGTCACCGCCCAGCTGCAGCAGCGCGGGCTGGCGGTCCGCGCCGTCTCGCGAAAATCAGAAGTGCCCTTCGACTGGGACGATGCCACCACCTGGCGCCGTGCGGTGGAGGGTGTGAGAGCGGTTTATGTCGTGCACGCGGGCCTGGGCACCACCGAAGCGTCGGACCAGGTGGGCGAGTTTGCGAAGGTGGCCGCTGCCGCCGGTGTGACCAAGGCCGTGCTGGCTTCCACGCCCGACGATGGCAGCGCCTTCTCCCAATCCATGCGTGCCGCAGAACGCCATATTCTCGACGCCGGCTTGGGCTTGACCAGCCTGCGCCTGCGCTGGTTCTTCCAGAACTTCAGCGAAGACTTTCTGCTGCCGTCCGTGCTGTCGGGTGAACTGCGCCTGCCTGCCGGCGATGGCAAGGAGGCTTTCGTGGATGCGCAAGACATTGCCGAGGTGGCGGCTGCAGCGTTGACGGACGACCGCCACAACGGCAAGTGCTACGACCTGACCGGCCCGCGCACCTTGTCCTTTGCCGAGGTGGCCCGGGAGATCAGCCGGGGTGCCGGGCATCCGGTCAGCTACGTGGCCGTCGAGCCGGACGTCTTCGTGGCGGAGCAGATCGCCATGGGGGTGCCGGCGCAGTGGGCTGACACATTCAGCCACTTGTACCAGGACATCGCACAAGAAAAGCTGGACCTTGTCTCTAACGACATTGAGGCGGTTCTGGGCAAGCCGCCTCGTGATTTCGCCGACTTTGTGGCCTCGGTGGCCCAGGACGGCACATGGAGAGCACACAGCGCTCACTGATCTGGCACTGGCCCCGAGCCTGAAGCGGCGCCGCACACGCCGTCGGCTCAAGCCTGCGCAGCGCTGGCCAGCAGCGCGGCCACCAGCACCTGCATGCCGCGTACCAGCGGCTTGTCCTGCCGCATGATGATTCCCAGCTCGCGCGACAGGGCGGGCCGCAGCGGGCGCACCTGCAGGGCCGTGCGGTCCGCATCACGCAGGGCCATGGCGGGCAGGATGCTGCATCCCAACCCGGCGGACACCATCTGCTTGATCGCTTCGATGCTGCCCAATTCCATGGTGGGCCGGGCGCGTACGCCGCCGGACAAGAGCCAAGCTTCGGTCCGCTGGCGCGTGTTGGTGCCAGGCTCGAACAGGATGAGCGGCTTGTCTGCCAGGTTTTTGGGCGTGACGGTTCTGGGCAGT
This sequence comes from Acidovorax sp. SUPP1855, assembly GCF_030158955.1. Lineage (NCBI taxonomy): Bacteria > Pseudomonadati > Pseudomonadota > Betaproteobacteria > Burkholderiales > Comamonadaceae > Acidovorax > Acidovorax sp. SUPP1855. The sequence continues at coordinate 20,437 of NZ_BQXI01000035.1, forward strand.
GCCGGTGCCTGCACGGCGCTGACGGCCACGAACGCGTCTGTCAGCGCGGTGGATACCGTGAGCGCACGGCTGGCGACCGGCAGGGTCACCAGCCCGAGATCGAGCGCATTCAGCTCCACGCGGCGAACGATGTCGTCGGTGTTTCCCGTCGTGACGACGACGTGCAGGGCCGGGTGCGACGAGCGGATCTGCCGCAGCAGCGCAGGCAGCAGATGCAGGCAGGCCGTCGCGCCGGTGCCCATCCGCACGGTGCCCTGAACGCCGTCGGCATGGCTGGACACCGCGGCGGCGGCCTGCATGCCGGCGTCCAGCAGCCCACGCGCGTGCCCGGCCAGTGTCGTGCCGGCGGCAGTGGGGGCAACCGTTCTGCCCACCCGCTCGATCAGGCGCAGGCCGGCCTTGCGCTCGAGTTCGCGCACCTGTGCACTCACGGCGGGCTGGGTCACGCCGAGCTGCTCGGCCGCGACCGAGAAGCTGCCGGTGTCCAGCACCAGAATGAACGCCTGCAGCTGATCGAAGGTGAAGGGTAGGGCCATAATTTTTATTATGCAGTGAAGAGCGTGTAACAACTTCTCTTATTGTGTCAGAGGCTCCACCATGCATGCCATGAATGCCATCCACATCCCACCCCTCATGCCTTGCGCACCCACCACCACCGTCATCGTCGAGGCCGCTTCGTCCCATGTCCCAGCGCTGCGCGACATCTACGGCCACTATGTGCAGACCGCCATCTGCACCATGGAAGAACAGGTTCCCACGCTGGCCGAGATGCACCGCCGCCACGATGCGCTGCGCCGCGAAGGGCTGCCGTGGCTGGTGGCGCTCTGAGGCGGCGAAGTGGTCGGCTATGCGTATGCGAGCCGGTATCGCCCGCGCCTTGGATACAGCCGCACGGTAGAGACCTCCATCTACGTGCGCAGCGGATGCCACGGCCAAGGGGTGGGGCAGGCCCTGATCGATGCGCTCGTGCGAGCCTGCGAATCCTTGGGATTGCGCCAGATGGTGGCGGTGATCGTGGACGACGGTGAAACCGCCGGCTCCATCCGTCTGCATGAGCGCTCCGGATTCCGGCGCGTCGGCGTGTTCGAGCAAGTCGGCCGCAAGTTCGGGCGCAATGTGGACACGATCCTGATGCAACGCAGCCTGATGCCGGCCACCACGGCCCGCGCCGCCTGCGGATGAGTGCGGGTGCGTGCACCAGCGCTGCGCACTCGCCGAAAACTGCGCGCCCGCGCAGCCAGAACGCCATTCGCTGCCGTGCAGCGGCATGCGTGCAGTGGCACGCCGAACGCCACCCTCCTGAGCAGGTGGTCGATGGCGCCGCCCTGGAGCCAAGCCGATGAATGCCGCTGCCTGGGCCTGAACCGCCAGCGCATGGAGCCGGACCTCTCCCAAACCCGGCCCGGCCTGCCGGGGAGCTGAGCAGCCTGTTCTGAGCCCGCGGAGGACGGCGCGGCCGGGGGGCTGCAAACAATCTTTCGCAATGCGCCGGACAACGCAACTTGCTGCTGTCGCCGGCCCCCGCTTCAGTGCCACGCGGGGCGGCCACGGTTCTAAGCTCGGCCGTGAATGTTCTGTGGCCGCTGCCGTTTCCTGCGGTGGCCGGCTTTCCGCCATTTCCTGCTGTCTGGAGTGCGACCCATGGCCTTGCGTGATTTCAAAGTGCTGACCTTCGACGTGGTCGGCACCCTCATCGATTTCGAGGGCGGCATGCTCGCCTATCTGCGCCGGGCCGTGCCCGGCAGCGCCGTGACCGAAGAGGCGTTCCTCGCGGCCTACCGCGCCGCGCGCAAGAGCGGCGACACCTGGGCCTATCCCGACGACCTGGAGCGCTGCTGGCATGCGATCGCGCCGTCGCTGGGCCTGCCCGACAGCGAGGCGCTGGCGCGCGGCTTGCGCGACTCGGTGGCCGACTGGCCGGCGTTCCCCGACTCGGTGCAGGCGCTGCAGCGCCTGCGCGGGCATTTCAAGCTCGTGACCATGACGAACGCCCAGGCCTGGGCGCTGGAGCACTTCCAGAAAGCGCTGGGCTCGCCCTTCGACCTGCTGCTGAGCTGCGACGATGCCTTGTGCGAGAAGCCTGATGCGCGCTACTTCGCCTATGCCCGCGGCCGCTACGAGGGGGCCTGGGGCTACCGGCAGGCCGACAACCTGCACGTGGCGCAGAGCCAGTACCACGACATCGGCATCTCCAAGCGGCTGGGGATCGCCACCTGCTGGATCGAACGGCGGCACGGCATGAAGGACTCGGGCGGCACCATCGAATCCGAGCACACCGTGCCGGACTACCACTTCCACACGCTGGCCCAGCTGGCCGACGCGGTGGAGGCGGGGCAATGAGCCTGGACGGCCACGAGCGCTTGCCCGCCCTGGAGGGCCTGGAGGGCATCGCCCGGCCGGTGGCCGACCTGCTGCCCGAGCTCATTGCCCTGCGGCGCGACCTGCATGCGCACCCCGAGCTGGCCTTTCAGGAGCGGCGCACGGCCGGCATCGTGGCGCAGTCGCTGCGGCTGCTCGGCCTGGAGGTGCACGAAGGCATCGGCGGCACGGGCGTGGTCGGCACGCTCCGCTGCGGCAGCGGGCCCCGTAGCGTGGGTTTGCGCGCCGACATGGATGCGCTGCCCATGGTGGAACTGGGCACGGCGGCCCATGCCAGCCGCCACCCGGGCTCGCACCACGGCTGCGGTCACGACGGCCACACCAGCATGCTGATCGGCGCGGCGCGCCAACTGGCGCGCACGCGCGGGTTCGATGGCACCGTGCACTTCATCTTCCAGCCCGCCGAGGAAGGCCAGGGCGGCGCGCGCAAGATGATCGAGGACGGTCTGTTCGAGCGCTTTCCGTGCGACAGCGTCTACGCGCTGCACAACTGGCCCGACCTGCCGCTGGGCCACGCCCAGACCCGGCCCGGGCCCATCATGGCAGCGGCCGACCGCTTCGACATCGCCGTGCGCGGGCGCGGCGGCCATGCCGCTCAGCCGCACCACACGCCCGATGCCATCCTGGCCGCGAGCCAGCTGGTGGCGCAGCTCAACACCATCGTGGCGCGCCGCATCGACCCCGGCGAGTCGGCGGTGCTGTCGGTCACGCGCATCGAGGGCGGGCACAGCCACAACGTGCTGCCGGCCGAGGTGCAGATCACCGGCACGGTGCGCAGCTTCGACGCCGCATCGCAAGACCGCATCGAGGCCGCGCTGCGCGCCACCGCCGAGGGCATTGCCCTGGCCAGCGGCACGCAGGTGGAGGTGACCTACCTGCGCTACTACCCCGCGACGGTGAACACCCCGGCCGAGGCGGATCTGGCACTGCAGGCTGCACGCGCCATCGGCCTGCAGGCCGGCGTGGCACCGCGCGCCGCCTTCACCTCGGAAGACTTCGCCTTCATGCTGCAGCGCCGCCCGGGCGCCTACCTGTGGCTCGGCCAGGGCCGCGCCGAGCCCGGGCCCGACGGCGAGCGCGCGCTGCACCACCCGTGCTACGACTTCAACGACGACGCGCTGCCGCTGGGCGTGCGCTGGTTCTGCGAGGTGGCGGCGCGCGCCCTGGCGCCCACCTGATGCGGGCTTGAAGTCTGGCATCGCCCCGGCGCCGCACTTTGATTCCTTCCATCCACTTCATCGACCCAAGGGACCATCCCATGAGCATCACCGTGCTGCGCCAGTCCGCCACCCTCGGCGGCTTCGAACACCAGGGCACGCCCGCCCGTCCGCTGACCCTGCCGCCGTGCGAGTTCAGCGGCATCGACGTCGATCTGCAGGGCGCGGGCGAGAACCGCTCGGGCCTGTGGGAATGCACGCCCGGCCGCTTCGAGCGCCAGTTGGCCAATGCCGAGGTCATGCACATCCTGGCCGGGGCCTGCACCTTCACGCCCACGGGCGGCGAGCCGCAATCCATTCGAGCCGGAGACACGCTGTTCTTCCCGTCGAACACGACGGGCGAGTGGCATGTGACGCAAACGCTGCGCAAGGTGTTCGTGGTGCTGGCTGGTGAGCGGTGAAGCCTCCATGGTCTGTTTCCGGTGTGCATCCGGAATTGGGCTAAAGAGACGGGTCCTGGCTACGGGGCCAAAACGATCACGTCACCTATTGGGTGCACGCATGGGCACTGCTCGCATGATTGCGAAGAAGTAACGCAACCATTGCGCAAGTTTTTCATGAATAAGCTGGAGATTTTTTCAAACTTTCCGCACAGCGATATATGATCGCGGCCATTTCAATGTAACGGCCCGATACGCGGGCCTGCCAAACATGACCCGCCGCGTCACGATCCAAACGCCCCTGGGAGAGCAACTGCAGTTCCGGCAGTTGCAGGGCAAGGAAGCCATCAGCCAACTGTTCTGTCTTGACCTGGACCTGCTCAGCGACAGCAAAAGCATCGACCCGAAGGCGCTGCTGGGCAAGAACGCCACGGTCGTGGTGGAAACGCAAGGTGGCGGCCGGCGCTACCTGGACGGCATCGTCACCCGCTTCGGCATGCAGGGCGAAGACCACCGCTCCTATTCCTACCGGCTGCGCTTGCAGCCCTGGCTGTGGCTGGCCGCCCGCAAGACCGATTTCAAAATATTCCAGAACAAGACCGCGCCGGAGATCGTCGAAGAGGTCCTGGGCAAATACGGCTACCCCCTGCAAAAGAAGCTCACCCGCAGCTACCGCAGCTGGGACTATTGCGTGCAATACGGCGAGAGCGATTGCGACTTCGTGTCCCGGCTGCTGGAGCATGAAGGGGCGTATTACTACTTCGAGCATGCCGCGGGCCAGCACACCCTGATCCTCGCCGACGACATCGTCGCCTCACACAGCCCACTGCCGGGGGCGGCGGTCATCCCGTTCTATCCCCCGGAGAAGGCCGCCGTCGCTGACAAGGAAAACATCCATGCCTGGGAACTGCACCAGGCGATCCACTCCGGGCGGCACTACAACGACGACTACGACTTCCAGAAACCCCGTGCCGACCTGTCCAACATGCGCCAGACCCCGCCGGGCCACGCGCACGACGCCCACGAAGTCTACGAATGGCCGGGCGGCTACACCCAGTTCGGCGACGGCGAGGCCTATGCCCGCGTGCGCCTGCAATCGAGCCTCACCGGCCAAAGCACCGTCCGGGGCCAGTCGCGTCACCGGGCGCTCGCCCCTGGCTACACCTTCACGCTGGAGAACTATCCGCGGGAAGACCAGAACCAGCAGTACCTGCTGACGGGCATCGAATACCACTTCAAGGAAAACCCCCAGGTCAGCGCCGCCGCGCCCGGCCCCAAGGGCACGCCGCAGGAAGAAGGGTCGTTCCAGAAGTTCACCTTGCAGGCCCAGCCTACCAGCCTGCCCTACACGCCTGAGCGCACTACGCGCAAGCCGCGCACCACCGGCCCGCAGACCGCCGTGGTCGTCGGCCCGCCTGGGGAGGAGATCTGGCCCGACCAGTACGGCCGCGTCAAGGTGCAATTCCACTGGGACCGCATCGGCGCAATGAACGAGAACTCCAGTTGCTGGGTGCGGGTGTCCAGCAGTTGGGCGGGCTCGGGCTTCGGGGCCATGTTCATCCCGCGCATCGGCCACGAGGTCATCGTGGACTTTTTGAACGGTGATCCAGACCACCCGATCATCACCGGCTGCGTTTACAACGCCGACAACATGCCCCCGTGGGCGCTGCCGGGCAACGCCACGCAATCGGGCATCAAGACCAAATCCAGCAAGGGCGGGGCCTTCGGAGCGGGCATTAAAGATGGGGCGGGCGATGCCAACGCCATCCGCTTCGAGGACAAGGCCGGGGCCGAGCAGCTGTGGCTGCATGCGCAGAAGGACCAGCTCGTCGAGGTCGAGAACGATGAAGACCACTGGGTGGGTCAGGATCGCCGCAAGACCATCGACCGGGATGAGACCAATGTCATCCACCGTGACCGCACCGAGACGGTGGACCGCAACGAAAAAATCACCGTGCACGGCTGGCGCACCGAGGAAGTCGATGGTGACGAGACCATCACCATCCATTCCAACCGTACCGAGCGGGTGGACCACAACGAGAAGATCGACATCGGCGACAACCGCGATGAAACCGTGGGGATCAACGAAGACATCCGCATCGGAAGGAACCGAAGCAAGACGGTGGGGCGAAGCGAAACCGATGCCATTGCCAAGAACTGGACCACCACGGTGGGCATTCTGAAAACCGAGACCATCGGTGTCGGCTGCATCCAGAGCACGGGCGTCTTCAAGATGGCCAACGTCGGGGTCGCCTACAACCTCAATGTGGGCTTCACGATGATGACCAACGTGGGCATGAATCGCAGCGATGCCATCGGCATGGAGCACACCCACACGGCCGGCAAGAAATACGCGCTCACCGTGGGCGGTAGCGGTGGCAGCGCGCCCGGCGCCGCGCCCAAGAACATCACCGCACCGTCTAGCGGCGGTGGTGGAGGTGGCGCGAAAAAGAGTTCCAGCCTCGTCATGGACGAAAGCAGCATCACGCTGAAGGTGGGCAAATCGGTGCTGGAGATGAAGGATGACGGCACCGTCAATCTCAACGGAAAACTGATCCAGATCACTGCCGAGGGCGACAACGTGGTGATCAGCGGCGAAGACATCCATCTGAACTGAAGTCAATCAGCTCGGTATGGACGTCGAAAACCACAGCCCATTTCCGCACATGGTCATCGAGAAAGCGACCACCCAGGGTCGCTACTTCGATGTCGTCATCGTTGCGGGCAGCTTCAACCTCACGCATGGCCAGCCCATGCCGGCCATGGATGAGCAGATGCCCATCCAGTGCATCGACCGCTACGTCGGCGCGCCCGAGAGCACGCCCTTCCTGGAGGAAACCCATCTTGTGGTGGGCAAGCAGCGCACCGACATCCACCTGATCGGCCATGCGCGGTCCCTGGACGGCAAGCCGATACCGCAATGGCCCGTTGGGCTGAGGGTGGGGCCGGTGTTGAAGACCGCGATGGTCACTGGCTTGCGTGCGTGGCACTGGACGCCGCTGCGTGGCTGGCACCTGACGAAGCCCGAACCGACGACCGCCGTGCCCCTGCACGCAGGCATGGCATATGGCGGCGCGGTTCGCCGGGCTCGCTACCGCGGCCCGGCCACCGACGACATCCATAACGAGCAGGCCTTCGACACCTATCAGCCCAATCCGGTGGGCCGGGGCTATCTGGGCGATGCGGAACTGGACCGTGCCCAGTTCTACGTGGCCCCGCAGATCGAGGAGGTGCAGAAGCCGCTGCGCGACATCCGAGAACGGCTTGCGCCCGTCTGCTTCGGTCCCCTGCCGCGCTGGAGCCCGCAGCGTGCCCGCTATGCCGGAACCTACGACGACGCATGGCGCGCGGAGCACTTGCCGTTTCTGCCGCCGGACTTCGATTTCGCGTTCTATCAGTCCGCGCAGCCCGACCTGATCGCCCCCGGCTGGCTGAAAGGCGATGAACCGATCACCCTGGTCGGCTGCGACCCAACGGGCCGCATCGACACCCGGTTGCCGGGCATCGATCTCCTGGCGCTGCTCACGGACCAGGGCGGGCTGACCCAAGCCGTGCCGCTGCGGCTGGACACGGTGACCATCGACCTGGACGCGCAGTGCGTGCAGTTGGTGTGGCGGCGTGCCGTGCCCAAGGAGTGGGGCCTGCGCAGGGCTTTGCTGGCGGCCATCCCCGCAGGGCCGGCGCAACGCGGCGCAGAGCAGCGGATTCACATCCATCGCGGCCCTTCCCCTGCCGAGGTGGCGAATGGCTAGGAAACATATCGCCTGCGCGGAGGCCGTGTGGCGGGCCATCTGCACCGCGCCCGACGTGTGCAAGGTGGGCAACACGCCGGTGCCGTTCGACAGCTTTCGCGATCTGTCGAACCAGTTGCGGACTTCGCCGAATGTCCATGCGCGCGGAAAGCCCGTGTATCGGCTCACGGACTGGGTCCGCGGGACCGAGGCGAATGCCGGCCAGGGCGTGGTGTCGCAGACCTCCCAGCAGCCTGGGCATGTCCGGCTGATCGGCGACAACACGAGCGTGAAGGTGAACGGCCTGGTCTGCGCGCGGCACGACACCGTGGTGCAGATGAACGTGGGACCGGGTGGCCCGAACACGGTGGGCAAGCTCGTCACGGAGCAAGGCGAACCGGCCGGGACCGTCAAGAACGGCAAGCTGCCCTGCAACGATCCGCCCAAGACCTCCGACAGGCTCAGGAAGCTGCAGCAGTACAAAGAGGAGCTGAGCTTCATGAATCCGGACCAACTGGACGAGTACGTCCGGTTCGGAGACCTGAACAAGATGGCGGACGGCGGCATTGCCTCGATCAACGTCAAGAACGAAGGCGGCTGGTCCAAGGCGGGCAACTACGGCACCCAGGCCCTGCGCGGCGTGCTGGGCTTCGTGAAGGACATCGGCCTGGGACTGGGCGAGTTGGCCTATACCGTGGGCAAGAAGGTCAACCTGGCGGGCGCGATTCACAGCAACCTGGACGCGGCGATCCTGGGGGAGAACATCGCGCTGGGCAATGTCTGCCTGGCGTCGGTCAAGGAAGGCGCGGCGGCTGCCGTGAACGAAGTCATCAAGCCGGTGACCGACCCGTGGGAGAAGGGCGACTACGTCGAGTCCGTGACCCGTGCGGGCCTGGAGATCGGAGGCATCGTCTTTGCGATTGGCGACGTTGCAAAGGCCGCCCAAGGCGCCAAGGCGGCGGAAGCAGCGAACGCCGGCGCGAAAGCTTCGGAGGCAGCCAAGGTTGCAGAGGCCGCGAAAGCCGCTGAAGCTGCAAAGGCTGCCGAGGGAGCCAAGGCCGCGGAGGCCGCCGACGCAGCGAAGGCCGGAGACGCGGCCAAGGACAATGGCGTCAAGATCAAGCAACTGACCAGTAACGAGAAGGCTGCGATCGGCGAAAAGACGGGGCACGAAGCGTTAGTGGACAAGAAGTTGGAGCCCGTTGGGAAAACGGATGGCGTCTACGAGGTAGGGAAGAACGGCATTGATGGGGTGTACAAAAATCCTAATCCTCCTCCGGATTATGTTGTTGCGGAATTCAAGTATGGTAAGGCTAAGTTGGACAAGAATCTCGCTGATGGTACTAATCAGATGGATGATAAGTGGGTTGAAAAGAGGCTAATGGACAAGGTTGGCGAAGAGGAGGCTGCAAAAATAATAGACGCCATGAACCAGGGTAAAGTAGAGAAGTGGCTGGTTCGGACTGCCGAAGATGGCACTACGACTGCTGCTAAAATTGGTGCCGACGGAAATGTTATTAGAGGTAAGGCCGGTAAGGTTCCAGGATTTAAGGATTAGTGATCATGAGAGATTCCGAAAAGGACGTTGAATATTTCACGAAGCGGATTGCATTCCGCGAAAAGCTGGTAGATGAAAAGCTGCCAGCGGCTGAAAATTTCCCCCGTGTTGAAGGGCGACCAGGCAACGCTTCCAGTCTCTGTATGTACACATTTCAGATTTGTGTCCTTCGGTATGGAAGAGGTGATGCGATAAAAGAAATCGGCCCAAGCATCTGGAGATGGGTTGAAGCAAAAGAAATTGAAAGGAGAGTAATTTCTCAAATTCCGCCAGAGCGGAATAATGAGAAGGTGATGCATGAGCGTGTAACGCTGGACACTGTCTACGACGCGCTGACAATGATGGCTTTTGCCAAGGCACTGCACTTCAATGCCTCGGAAATGAAGCGGCTTTTCGATGCCATAGGCCACGCCGGCGAGGACGCCCTAATTGATGAGGCCGCGAGAGCGTTAGGTGATACCGAACGCCCCGTCGCCGAAGCCTGCAAATTCCCCAAGGTCTATGAGCCGCTACTGGAGGTCTGGCGTTGCTCTCCTGCGGAGCGATCCGCCAAGCTGCTCGCCTTCTCCAAGGTCTGGAAAAAGAAGATCAAGCCGATCTATTGGTCCGACAGCCTGAACGGTGCGGATGGTGCCTACTTTGGCTACTGGTGCTTCGACGTGGCGCTGGCCGCCATCGTGCTGGGCATCGATGACGAGAAACTGCGCGACAACCCCTACTACCCGAAGGACCTGGTGGATGCGGCCAGGGCGAAGTGAGCGGGTTTGCAGCGCCACTAACCAGGAAGGGCATCGATGCCGTCCCGATTCCACCCCCTGCCCGATTTGTTGCTGCGCAGCATCGGGCGATACAACCGCCAGCACCTGTTGAACCGGGTGCTGCGGTCGCTCGATCCGCCCGTCCTGGACCTGCGTCAAGGCCATGGCACCGACCCGTATCCCGTGGGTGTGGAGAGCCAGGGACTCGACTTGATGCTGCAGTGCATGGACCCGTCACTGCCCGAGAAAGAGCAGCTCTGGGGCGTGCATGCGCTGACCTTCCACACGCCGCTGTCGCGGCCGGGCCAACCCTGGCAAGGGGACTGGCCGCAGGGGCTGGAGGTTGCCACCGCGACGGCCGATGATGTGGTGGCCTTGTTGGCCGATAAAGACGACGAGGCCGTGCTGGCCTTGCCGGGCATGGCGTGCTTTCGGGTGCCGGGTTTCGATGGGCAGACCTGGGCAGTGCAATGCGTGTTCGACGGGCCGGGCAAGACGCTGAAGACCCTGAGCCTGGTCCGGGTGGGGGAATGGGTCGGGGCGCCCTTGTTGCCAAAATCGGCCTCCAGCGCATGATTCACTAGGGCGTTTTGCTATCTATTTTATAGCGTTTTGCGGCAGTTCCCCGTTACGGGGGGCTGACGCTTACCCTGGCATGAAGGTGATTTCCGTCAAGCCGCCTTCTGCGCCTTCTGCGATGCCGCGAACCGGCCGATGAAGTAGGGCGCCAGCGGAATCGACGTCTGGCCAGTGGCGATCAGTTCGGCCATGGTCTCGCCCACGCCGGGGCTGATGGCGAAGCCCTCGCCGTTGAAGCCGAAGGCGTAGTGCAGCCCCGCCACCTTGGCGCTCGGCCCCATCACCGGCTGCCAGTCGGGGGTGTAGCCCTCGATGCCGCTCCACACGCGGATCAGCTGCACGTGCTCGAACGCCGGCACGAAGCGGCGCAGCTCGCGCAACTGGCGCAGCACGTTGTCGGGCTTCACGTAGGCGCGGATGCGGTCGGCATGCGCGGGCCCTTTCAGGCCGCCGCCGAAGACGATGTTGCCGCGCGCAATCTGCCGGAAGTACAGGCCCTCGGTCTCGATGGGGGACGATAGGCCGATGGACGGCCCGAGCGCGTAGGGCAGGGGCTCGGTCACGCCCATCTGCGGGCCGCGGGCCTCCATCGGCACGGGCTCGCCGAACTGCTCGGCCATGCGGTTGGACCAGGCGCCGCAGGCCACCAGCATCTGCGGGGCGCGAAAGCGCCGGCCATCGGCCGTGTGGGCGACGAAGCCGTTGGCGTCGCGCTCCACCTGCATCACCTCGGCATGCTCGACGATGTTCGCGCCCGCACGCCGCGCCGCGCGGGCGAAGGCCGGGCCGGCCAGGCGGGGGTTGGCGTGGCCGTCCTGGGGCGAGTAGGAGCCCGCCACCACGCCGGGCGCGAAGATGCCCCAGCGCTGGCGCAACTGCTCGGCGGTGAACAGCTGCAGGTCCAGCCCCAGGGGCTTGACGTCGTGCGCGTGCTTTTCGAGCACCGCGGCCTGCTTTTCGGTGTAGCACACGCGCAGGTGGCCGTAGGGCACGAACTCGGCGTCTTCGCCCAGCAGCGACCGGATGCGGCCCCACACGGCGCGCGCGCGGTTGGCCAGCGGCATCTGGTGCAGCTCGCGCCCCTGGCGGCGCACGTTGCCGAAATTGGTGCCGCTGGCCTGTCGGCCCACCAGTTCGCGCTCCAGCAGCGTGACGGACAGGCCGTGCTGGCGCAGGAAGAAGGCCGTGGTGGTGCCCATCAGGCCACCGCCCAGCACCAGCACATCGGTGTCGTGCGTCGTGGCGTTCTGGCTGCCGTGGTTCATGCCTGCACCTCGCGCGTGTTCATCATCAAAGGCTTGACCGGTGCCTGCGACCGCAGGCGGCCCACCTGTTCCACGGGAACGTGGCAGGCGCTCGCGACGATTTCCGCCGCAGCATGGCCGCAAAAGCGCCCCTGGCAGCGGCCCATGCCGACGCGGCTGAAGGCCTTGGCGCGGTTCACTTCCTGGCTGTCCATCTCGGTCACGCAGCGGCGCAGTTCGCCCGCGGTGACGGCCTCGCAGCGGCACACCACGGCCGCATCGGGCAGCGCCGCGGCCTGCGCATGCGGCCAGGGAAAGGCCCGCGCCAGCCCCTGGCGAAAGCGGTCCATCTGGCCCAGCGTGCGGCGCAGCGCGGGCGCCTCCTGGCCGTAGCGGGCGCTGCCGGCGGCATGCTTCAGGTCGGCCAGCGCCGCTAGGGCGGCCAGGCGGCCCGCGGCCTCGGCCCCGTCGGCCCCCAGAATGCGCACACCGTCGCCCGCCAGGTACACGCCTGGTGTGCTGCTGCGGCCGTCCGCGTCGATGCTGGGCAGCCACTGGCGGCTCACGGGTTCGAAGGCGAACGCGCAGCGCGCCAGATCGGCCAGTTGCGTCTCGGCCCGCAGGTGCCAGCCCAGGCCCACGGCATCGCATTCGAAGCGTCGTTCCTGGCCCTGCGAATCCCGCACGGCCACGGCCTGCACACCCAGGCGGTCGTCGCCGTCGATGGACAGCGGCGCCACGCCCTGCAGCACCGGCACGCCAGCCGCCCGCAGGCCGCGGATCAGCCCCAGTCCGCGCAGCGCGAGCGTGGGCCGCGCCAGCAGGCCCGCGATGGCGGCCCAGGGCTTGGATGCGGGCGCGGTGTCGAGCACCGCCGCCACGCGCGCGCCGGCCTGCACGTACTGCGATGCCACCAGGTACAGCAGCGGCCCGCTGCCCAGAAAGACGACCTGCGAGCCGATGGCGCAGGCCTGGGCCTTGAGCGCGATCTGCGAGGCGCCCAGGCTGTAGCAGCCGGCGCGGTGCCAGCCGGGCACGGGCATGAGGCGGTCGGTGGCGCCGGAACACACCAGCAGCGCATCGAACGGCAGCGTCTGCGGCTCGCCGGCATGCACCACGTGCAGTTCGCCGGCGGTCACGTTCCAGGCCAGGGTGTCGGGCCGGTAATCGACCGATGCGCGCAGGGCGTCGAAGTCGCGGTGCAGCGCCTGGGCCTTGCCGGCCTCGCTGCCGTAGAGCTTGGCGTAGGGCCGCTTGAAGCCTTCGGGCTGGCGGCGGTAGATCTGCCCGCCGTCGCGCCGGCTTTCATCGACCACGGTGGGGCGCAGGCCGGCCTGCACCAGCGCCTGGGCGGCGCGCACGCCGGCCGGGCCGGTGCCGACCACCACGATGCGGGGCGAGCCGGTGGGGTTAGTGATTGGGGTGGCGGTGGGGGCGCTCATGCCGCGTCCCCTTGCGCATGGCGCGCCAGCGATTCGCGCAGGTCCGGCGTCACCGGCCAGTGCGCCGCGGGTGGGTGGGTGAGCACCTCCATGCCGGCTTCGGCCGGGGTGGAGCAGGCGCGCAGCCGCCCGCCCGAAGGTGTCCACACCCAGCAGTCCTGACAGGCGCCCATGAGGCAAAAACCCGCGCGCGGGCCGTCGCCGAACTCGCTGTCGCGCACCCGCCGGCCGTGCTGCAGCAGTGCCACCAGCAGGGTGTCGCCAGCGAGCGCGGCGGCAGGCAGGCCATCGATCGTCAGGGCGATCGGGGGGCGATCGGTCTCGGCCAGCCGCACGAAGCGGGCCGGCGGGCGGTGGGCGGTGTCGGGCATGGGCGTCTGGAGGGAAGTCAGCGCTGGTGGGGGAAAAGCCGCTCGATGGGACAGTGCGTCTTGATGAACGGCGTCTTGATGACGATGTAGCTGAAGTACTTGGAGATGCCGAGGTTGCGTTCGAGCAGGTCCTCGATCACCTCCTGGTAATGGTTCACGCCGCGCGTCAGAAAGCGCAGCAGGTAGTCGTAGCCGCCGCTCACCAGGTGGCATTCGAGCACCTCGTCCACCTCGCGGATCGCAGCCTCGAAGCGCGTGAAGTCTTCGCGGCGGTGGTCGGTGAGCGTGACTTCGGTGAACACGGTGAGCGTGTCACCCAGCTTTTCCAGGCGCAGGTGCGCGCCGTAGCCGGCGATGTAGCCCGCCTGCTCCAGGCGCTTGACGCGGATCAGGCAGGGGCTGGGCGACAGGCCCACCGCGTCCGCCAGGTCCACGTTGGTCATGCGCCCGTTCTTCTGCAGCTGCGCGAGGATGCGCAGGTCCAGGCGGTCGATCTTGAAGGCTTCGTTCATCATGGCGGCATCGGGGCGTGAAGGAGGCTTCGATTCTGCGGCGGCGCGCGGTCGCTGTGTTGGGGTTGCTGGGGCGTTGCCGCCGGTTTCAGCCCTTGAGCGCGGCGCGCACGTCGGGCGCGTCCAGCACGTCGTCCAGCGTCTTTCGCAGGCGCTTGAACATTTCGGCGAACTCGTCCTCGGTGTAGGTGAGTGCGGGCGCAAAGCCAAGAATGTTGTCGCCGAAGGCGCGGAACACGATGCCGTTGCGGTACGCCGTGGCCGCGATGCGTTCGGACAGGCCCAGCGCCGGATCGAACCCGCGCCGGGTCGCCTTGTCGCTCACCAGCTCCAGCGCGCCCAGCAGGCCGCGGTGGCGCGAGTCGCCCACCAGCGGGTGCGCCAGCAAGGCATCCAGCCCGGCTGCGAAAGGCGCGGCGCCGCGCTGGCCGTTGGCGAGAATGCCGCCTTCCTCGTACAGCCGCAACACCTCCAGTGCCACCGCCGCGCTCACCGGGTGGGCGGAGTAGGTGGCGCCGTGGCCGATGGGCGCGCCCTCGGGTGCACCGTCGGCGATGCCGGCGTAGAGCGCGTCCGAGATCACCGTCGCCCCCATGGGCACGTAGCCGGCCGTCAGGCCCTTGGCCAGCGTGAGGATGTCGGGGGACACGCCTTCGGCCTCGCAGGCGAACAGTGGGCCGGTGCGGCCGAAGCCGGTGATGACCTCGTCCACCACCATCAGGATGCCCAGCTCGCGCGTGGCCTCCCGCATGGCCTTGAGCCAGCCCTGGGGCGGTACGATCACCCCGCCCGATCCCTGGATGGGCTCGCAGAAGAAGGCCGCCACGTTGTCCGCGCCCAGCTCGGCCACCTTGGCCCGCAGCGCTGCCACCGAAGCCGCGATGATGGCCGGGCCGTCCGACGGGTCCGCGGCGCGGTAGGGGTTGGGCGAGGGAATGTAGTGCTGCGTCGGCAGCGGCAGGTCGAACCCGCGGTGGAAGGCGGGCAGGGCGGTGAGCCCGGCGCCCGTGGACGACGAGCCGTGGTAGCCGCGCTCCAGCGCGATGAAGTGCTTCTTGGCCGGTTGGCCGATGGCATTGTGGTACTGCACGATGAAGCGCACGGCGGCGTCCACCGCTTCGGAGCCGCCCAGCGTGAAGTACACGTGGTTCAGCGATTTCGGCGTGATCTGCACCAGCTTTTCGGCCAGAAGAATGGCCGGCTCGCTGCTGAAGTGGAAGTAGCCCGTGGCGTAGGGCAGGCGGCGCATCTGCTCGGTGGCGGCCTGGACCACGCTCTCCTGGCCGTAGCCCACGTTCACGCACCACAGGCCGGCGAAGGCGTCCAGCAGCTCGTTGCCCTTGGCATCGGTGAGCCATGCCCCCCGGCCCGAGGACAGCACGGTCGGGCCGCGGCGCTCGTGCGTTCGCCAGGGCGAGACGGGGTGGATCAAATGCGCCCGGTCGATGGCATCGAGCGAGGCGAGCTGGGGCAGGTCGGTGAGTTGGGTCATGGCGGGGTCCGGTCGCGGGCCAGGGGTTCGGTGGCGGTGGTGAGGCGTCTGTCGATGGCCCCAAGGTTAGGTCAGCGGCCGCTGCGCGTGGTGCTGCTTTGGCGGGGTTTCGCGCAGCACGCTGCGGTTGTTGGCGCGGTGGCAGCAGATCGTGCGGTGCCCCTGGGGATGCTGGCTGCCGGCTGCCATGCGTCAGTAGCCGCGCGAGCGGTCCACCAGCCCCACCATGGGCTCGCCCGCCTCGAACCGGCGCAGGTTGTCGACCACCACGTTGGCGGCGCTCAGGGGCTGGGTCATGCTCGCGATGTGCGGGGTGAGCTGCACGCGCGGGTGCCGCCAGAAGGCGTGCGACGGCGGCAGGGGTTCGGGATCGGTCACGTCGAGCACCGCCTCGCCGATCTGCCCCACGGCCAGCGCGGCCAGCAAGTCGGTGTCGATCAATTGCGGCCCGCGCCCCACGTGCACCAGCCCGGCACCGGCCGGTAATTGCGCGAACAGGTCCTTGTTCAGGAAGCCCCGCGTGGCATCGGTCAGCGGCAGCAGGCACACCAGGATGTCGGTGCGCGCCAGGAAGGCCGGCAGTTCATGCCGGTCCGCGTAGCAGTGCACGCCGGCGAACTGGTGGCGCGAGCGGCTCCAGCCCGCGCAGTCGAAGCCCAGGCCCCGCAACTGGGCCAGCACCGCCTGCCCCAGCGAGCCCAGGCCCAGCACGCCCACCCGGCGTTCGCTGGCCGGGCGCACCGGCAGCACGCGCCATTCGCCTTGCTGCTGCTGGCGGCGGTACTGGGGCATGTCGCGGTGCAGGCCCAGTACGGCGTGCGTCACGTACTCCACCATGCCCTGCACGATGCCCGGCTCCACCATGCGCACCACGGGCAACTCGGGCGGCAGCGCGGCGAAGTCGAACTGGTCCACGCCCGCGCCCGATGAAAACAGCACTTGCAGCTGCGGAAAGCGCGTGGCCAGGTCCTGCGGCGGCTCCCAGGCCGCGAGAAAGCGCACCTGGGCCGGGTCGCCGATGTCGGGCCAGATGCGAAAGTCGATCTCGGGCGCGCGGTCGCGGAACACGCCGGCCCACTGGCGACCGCGCACGGGGTCGGATTTGTAGAGAAAGGTGGTGGAGGTCACGGCAAGGCCCGGCAGGTTGGATCGTCGAAGGGGTGGGCTCAGCCCAGCGCCTGGGTGACCAGGGCGAACAGCCGCGGGGCACCGTGCGGGGCGTCCGATGCGGTGGGCAGGGTGCCGCCGCGCACCATGGTGGTGGGCGCGTCCACGCGCAGCAGGCCGATGCTCTCCAGCCACTCGGCCAGGCCGCTGTCGAAATCGATGTCGATGCGCGTGAAGTGGCCGGCGTTCATGCCGGCCAGGTGGGCGATCAGCGCCTTGGCGCTTTCCGCATCCGGCGCCACGACGGGGCCGATGGCATGCCCGCGGCCGAAGCGCCGCAGCAGCGCGAAGCCGCGCTGCTCGCCGTCGTGGTCCAGCACCACGCAGGCATCGCTGCGAGCCAATAGGTCGTCGATGAGCGCATCGCGCGGCATGCCGCGCGCCTGGGCGTCGAGCCGGTGCAACGCGGCCGCCTCGTTCAGGCCGGAGGGGCGCAGGCGCCAGCCGGGGGGCAGGGCGATCAGCGGCGTCGGCCGGGCCACGCCCTGGTGCTGGCGCACCTCGCCCGTGCGCACGAAGCCCAGGCGCTCGTACAGGCCGCGCCCCTCGGCGGTAGCGTGCAGCAGCACCGTGTGGCCGTCCAGGCCGTCGAGCAGCGTGGTCATCAGGCGGTGGCCGATGCGGCGGCCCTGGCAGGCCGGGGTGACGAGCACCAGCCCGATGGTCGCGTGCCGATCGCCCCACTTCCAGCGCTGGGCGGTGGCGATGGTCTGCCCGTCGCGCTCGGCCACGAGGCCCTCGGAATGCGCGAACACCTGCTCCCAGTCGGCCAGCCGGTGCGGCCAGCGCAGTTCGGCCGACAGCGCCTGCGCCTGCGGCAGGTCGTCGGGTGTCATGGGGCGCAGCAGCACGCCGTCCTCGGCGGTGGCAGGAGTGGCGGGCAGGGCGGTGGAGAGCATGGGCGGCGTCCTCGTTGCGAAGGGATTGGGCGTCTATCTTGGACGACATCGGCAGGCCGCACCACCCCGAATTCGGGTTTGCCCGCAACTTGCAAGCTTCGTCTGCCGGGCGCGTGCGTTTTGCAATTCGCTGCGGTGACGCGGGGCGTTACGGGCACAAATGCTGGACCTTCCTGCCTAGCATCGAAGCACCTTTTTCCAACTGCGCGCAGCCCCTTGCGCGCCCCCGTTCCATGCTGCTTTTCGATCCCCGGTCCATCGCCGTTCCTGCCGGCCACTTCATCGGCGGGCGCCTCGTGCCCGATGCCGGCCGCATCGCCGTGCTGCGCCCCTCCGATGGCCAATGGCATGCCGACCTGCCGCTGGCCGATGCCGCCACCGTGGACGCTGCGGTGCAGGATGCGTGGCAAGCCTGGCGCACTACCGACTGGGCGCGGCGCGCCCCGCGAGAGCGCGCCCGCGTGCTGCGCCGCTGGGCTGACATGATCGAGGCCGACGGACCGCAACTGGCGCCGCTGGAGGCCGTGTGCTCCACGCGCCCGGTGCGCGATGCCGCTGCGTGGGACGTGCCCTTCACCGCCGAAGGGCTGCGCTTTTTCGCCGAGTACGCCGACAAGCTCGGCGGCGAGGTGGCCGCCACGCGGCACGACCACCTGGGCATGGTGGTGGCCGAGCCCTACGGCGTGGTGGGCGCCATCACGCCGTGGAATTTTCCGCTGGTGATGATGTCGTGGAAGGTGGGCGCCGCGCTGGCCGCAGGCAATGCGGTGGTGCTCAAGCCGTCCGAGATGACGCCGTATTCCGCCGTGCGACTGGCCCAGCTGGCGGTGGAGGCGGGCGTGCCGCCCGGGCTCTTCAACGTGGTGCAGGGCGATGGCCGCACCACCGGCGATGCGCTCACGCGGCACCCCCGGATCGCCAAGATGACCTTCACCGGATCGACGCGCACGGGCGCCGCCATCATGGCCAGCTGTGCGCTGCAGGGCCCCAAGCCCGTCACGCTGGAACTGGGCGGCAAGAGCCCGCAGCTCGTCTTCGACGACGCGCCCGATGTCGACCGGCTGGCCGGCCTCATCGCCGGTGCCATCACCGGCAACGCGGGCCAGGTGTGCGTGGCGGGGTCGCGGCTCATCGTGCAGCGCGGCATCGCGCCGGAACTGGTGGAGCGCATCGGCGCGCGGTTCGCCGCGCTGCGGCCCGGCGCCACCTGGGACGACACCGCCACGCTGCCGCCCATCATCTCGGCGCCACAGGCCGCGCGCATCCTGGACATCGTGGAGCGCGCGCGCGACGCGGGCGCGCAGCTGCGCTGCGGCGGGGGGCTGTTCGACGACGTGGCCGGCGGCGTGGCGGCCGGTGCGCCGGGCGGAGCGTACTTCCAGCCCACGCTGCTCGAAGGCGTGGCGGCCGACAGCCCCGCCGTGCAGGAAGAGATCTTCGGCCCCGTGCTCACGGTGCAGACCTTCGACACCGAGGAAGAGGGCCTGGCCCTGGCCGCGCACGCGCACTACGGCCTGGCGGCCGGCGTGCACACCGCCGATATCGGCCGCGCGCTGCGCGCCATGCGCGGCATCAGCGCGGGCACGGTTTGGATCAACCGCTACGGGCGCAGCGCGGACTTCGTCATTCCCACCGGCGGCTATCACCAGTCGGGCATCGGCAAGGACCTGGGCCGCCAGGCCGTGGAGGCCAACCTGCGCTTCAAAAGCGTGCTCATCGACTTTGCTGCAGCGCACTAACGGTGCGTTGCCGCACGCCGGCGGTGCAGACCGCATGGCATGCCGCAAGGCCCCCGGCAAACCGCAGCTTTCGCGCGCCGCACCCCTGCATTTCCCTATGACACCCGCGAAACCGCGTGCTTCAATCACTTCGTAATGACACTGTCGCAAACGCCGAATAAGGCGCTGCGAACCGCCCCGGTCGGTGACCGGCCCAACCCGAGGATTCCGAGACCATGACCTTCCGTCCCAAGTACGTGACCTTCGACTGCTACGGAAAGCTCACCCGCTTTCGCATGGGCGAGATGACGCGTGAACTCTTCGCCGACCGCATTCCGGCCGAGCGCATGGAGCAGTTCATCGCCGACTTCAGCGCCTACCGCTTCGACGAAGTGCTGGGCGACTGGAAGCCCTACGAAGTGGTGCTCAAGAACGCCGTGCGCCGCCTGTGCAAGCCGTGGAAGATCCAGTACCTGGACGCCGACGGCCAGAAGTTCTACGACGCCGTTCCCACCTGGGACCCGCATGCCGACGTGCCCGCAGGCCTGGCCAAGGTCGCCAAGGAGATCCCGCTGGTGATCCTGTCCAACGCCTCCGACGACCAGATCCAGAAGAACGTCGCCATGCTCGGCGCGCCCTTCCACCGCGTTTACACCGCGCAGCAGGCCCAGGCCTACAAGCCGCGCCTGAAGGCGTTCGAATACATGCTCGACTCGCTGGGCTGCGGCCCGCAGGACGTGCTGCACGTGTCCTCCAGCCTGCGCTACGACCTGATGTCGGCCGACGACATCGGCATCAAGAACAAGGTGTTCGTGAACCGCGGCCACGGTCCGGGCAACCCGGCCTACCACTACGTGCAGATCGAAGACATCGGCGGCCTGCCGGGCGTCGTCGGCCTCTGAGCGGTTTTTACCTTCCTTCCCACAGCCCGCACGCCCCTTGCCATGAAGCTCGAGTCCTACTGGAACGATTCGGTCCCGCCGTTTGCGCTGGCACCGCACGATCTGCCGAGGCAGGTCGATGTCGCCATCGTCGGCGCCGGCTTCACCGGCCTGTCGGCCGCCCTGGCCCTGGCCCGGCGCGGCGCGAGCGTGGCGGTGCTGGAGGCGGGCGCCAGCGTGGCGCCCGAAGCATCGGGCCGCAACGGCGGCCACGTCAACAACGGCCTGGCGGTGGACTACGCCGAGGTGACCGCCAAGGTCGGCGTGGCGCAGGCCCGGGCCTGGTACCACGCCTACGACGCCGCGGTGGACACCGTGGACCGCATCGTGCGCGACGAGGCCATCGACTGCGATTTCCTGCGCCACGGCAAGCTCAAGCTCGCCACCCGGCCCCACCACCTGGAGGCGCTGCGGCGCAGTGCCGAGCGGCTCATCGCCGACGGGGTGGATACCGACGTGGAGATCCTCGACGCCGCCCGGGTGCGCGCCGAGGTGCAGAGCGACCGGTTCGAAGGCGGGCTGCTGTACCGGCGCAGCGCGCAGATGCACATGGGGCGGTTCGCCCAGGGGCTGGCCCTGGCCGCCCAGCGCCAGGGCGCGCAGATCCACACCGGCACCTGCGTGGACCGCATCGAGCGCGTGCAGGGCCAGGTGCACCGGCTGCACACCGCGCGCGGTGCGGTGCAGGCCAGCCAGGTGCTGCTGGCCACCGGCGCCTCGCGCCACGGCGGCTACGGCACGTTCGGCTGGCTGCGCCGGCGCATCGTGCCCATCGGCAGCTTCATCGTGGTGACCGAGCCGCTGGGCGCGGCGCGCGCGCAGGCCCTGCTGGCCGAGCGGCGCACTTACGTCACCATCGCCAACATCCACCACTATTTCCGCCTCACGGCCGATCACCGGCTGGTGTTCGGCGGCCGGGCGCGCTTCGCCATCTCCAGCCCGCAGCAGGACGCCGCCAGTGGTGAGATCCTGCGCGCCGGCCTGGCGGAGACCTTCCCGCAACTGGGCCGCGTGCGCATCGACCACTGCTGGGGCGGCCTGGTGGACATGACGCAGGACCGCCTGCCGCACGCCGGCGAGCGCGACGGCCTGTTCTATTCCATGGGCTACAGCGGCCACGGCACGCAGATGTCGGTCCACATGGGCGAGCGCATGGCCGCCGTGATGGCCGGCGATGCTGAGGCCAATCCCTGGCGCGGCCGCGACTGGCCCGCCGTGCCCGGCCACTTCGGCCCGCCGTGGTTCCTGCCGGCGGTGGGGCTGTACTACCGCCTGAAGGACCGGCTGGCCTGACGTCCCAGCGGGCGCCTGCCACCTTCCCTTGATTCCCACCATTCCAAGATCCCCGTTCCCCCCACTGCCACCCGTCACAGGAGCATCACCATGAGCGACAGCCGCACCCCGTTCGACACCCTCGTCGGTCCCCAAGAAAGCCTTCGCGTGATGGACTCGCTGCGGCGGGGCGCCACGCGCCGCGACGTGCTCGCCATGCTGATGGCGGGCGGCATGCAGGCCACGCTGGCCGGCGGCCTGGCGGGCATGGCGGTCACCGCGCATGCGCAGACGCCCCGCCGCGGCGGCCGCATCCGCGTGGCCGGCGCCACGGCCGCGGCCACCGACACACTGGACCCGGCCAAGCAGTCGAACCAGACCGACTACTCGCGCGGCACCATGCTCTACAACGGCCTGTTCGTGCTGGACGGCTCGCTCACGCCGCAGCCCGCGCTGGCCGAATCGTCCGCCACGCAGGACGCCAAGACCTGGGTGTTCACCCTGCGCAAGGGCGTCACCTTCCATGACGGCAAGGCCCTGTCGCCGGCCGACGTGGTGTTCTCCATCCTGCGCCACAAGGACCCGGCCACGGCCTCCAAGGCCAAGGTGCTGGCCGACCAGATCGAGACCGTCAAGGCCTCGGGTCCGAACGAGGTGACCATCGAGCTGACCGCGCCCAACGCCGACCTGCCGGTCATCCTGGGCACCTTCCACTTCCACATCGTCAAGGAAGGCACCACCGACTTCAACGCCGGCATCGGCACCGGCCCCTACAAGCTCAAGGAGTTCAAGCCCGGCGTGCGGTCGCTGATGGTGCGCAACGACGCCTACTGGAAGCCCGGCAAGCCCTACCTGGACGAGATCGAGTTCGTGGGCATCGGCGACGAGAGCGCCCGCGTGAACGCGCTGCTGTCGGGCGGCATGGACCTGGTGGCCTCGGTCAACCCGCGCGCCGTGGCACGGGTCAAGGGCACGCCCGGCTACGCCATCTTCACCACGCAGTCGGGCCAGTACTCCGACCTCATCCTGCGCAAGGACATGGGGCCGGGTGCCAACCCCGACTTCATCCTGGCCATGAAGTACCTGTTCGACCGCGAGCAGATGAAAAAGAGCATCGCGCTCGACTACGCCGTCATCGCCAACGACCAGCCCATCGACCCGACCAACCGGTTCTACTTCAAGGACCTGCCGCAGCGCGCGTTCGACCTGGACAAGGCCAAGTTCCACCTGCAGAAGTCGGGCGTGACGGGCAAGGTGCCCGTGGTCACCTCGCCGGCCGCCATGTACTCGACCGAAACCGCGCTGCTGCTGCAGCAGTCGGGCCAGCGCATCGGCCTGGACCTGGACATCAAGCGCATGCCGGCCGACGGCTACTGGTCCAACCACTGGCTCAACAGCCCGGTGGGCTTCGGCAACGTGAACCCGCGCCCCAGTGCCGACACCATCCTGACGCAGTTCTTCAAGTCCGACGCGGCCTGGAACGAGTCGCGCTGGAAGAGCCCGCAGTTCGACCAGCTGCTGTTGGCCTCGCGCGCCGAGACCGATCTGGCCAAACGCCGCCAGATGTACGCCGACATGCAGACCATGATCCACCAGGACGCGGGCATCGGCATTCCGCTGTTCCTGGCCAGCATCGACGGACATTCCACCAAGCTCAAGGGCTTGTCCCCGATTCCGCTGGGCGGCCTGATGGGCTACTCTTTCGCCGAGCACGTCTGGCTCGAAGCCTGACGCCCCGCACGCACCGAGCACTGGAAGCCGCCGCGCCATGAACCGTGTGATTCTCAAGCTCCTGGTCCAGCGGATCCTGCTGGCGCTGCTGTCCCTGCTGGCGGTCTCGGTGATCGTTTTCTCGATCACCGCCGTGCTGCCGGGCGACGCCGCGCAGGAGCAGCTGGGTCAGGACGCCACGGTCGAGGCCCTCGCCGCGCTGCGCGCCCAGATGGGGCTGGACGTGCCGGCCCCGCTGCGCTACCTGCGCTGGCTGGGCGGCATCGTGCGCGGCGACCTGGGCCAGTCGGTCACCACGCAGATGCCGGTGGGCGAGCTGGTGGCCAGCCGCCTGCCCAATTCGCTGCTGCTGGCGGCCGTGACCGCGCTGTTCTCGGTGCCCATCGCGCTCACCCTGGGCATCGCCTCGGCCGTGTGGCGCGGCTCGTGGTTTGACCGCCTGGCCTCGTCGGCGGCGGTGGCCGTGGTGTCCGTGCCCGAGTTCCTGGTGGCCACGCTGGCGGTGCTGGTGTTCGCCGTCAAGCTCAAATGGCTGCCCGCGCTGTCTTACGTGAGCGACATCGAATCGGTGGGGCAGATGCTGCGGGCCTTCGCCATGCCCGTGCTCAGCCTGTGCTGCGTGATCGTCGCGCAGATGATGCGCATGAGCCGCGCCGCCGTCATCGACCAGCTGGAGGCGCCCTACATCGAGATGGTGCGCCTGAAGGGCGCCTCGCCCCTGCGCATGGTCATGGCCCACGCGCTGCCCAATGCCATCGGGCCGATCGCCAACGCGGTGGCGCTGTCGCTGTCATACCTGCTGGGCGGCGTCATCATCATCGAGACCATCTTCAACTACCCCGGCATCGCCAAGCTCATGGTCGATGGCGTGACCCAGCGCGACATGCCGCTGGTGCAGACCTGCGCCATGATCTTCTGCGCGGGCTACCTGATCCTGGTGACGGCGGCCGACGTGTGCGGCATCCTCGCCAACCCGCGCCTGCGCCACCGCTGACCACACCGAAGGGCCGACCCATGGATTCCCTGACCCACCCTTCCGGCCCGCCCGCCACGCCGCGCCACGCGGTGCGCCGCTGGCTCTCGGGCTTCGGCATCTCCGGCCTGATCGGGCTGGCGGTGCTGCTGTGCTGGATGCTGGCCGCCCTGGCCGGTCCCGTGCTGCTGCCGGGCTCGCCGCAGGCGGGCGGCGGCTCCGACGTGTTCGCGCCCATCAGCGCCCAACACTGGCTGGGCACCGACTACCTGGGACGCGACATGCTGGCGCGCGTGATCGACGGTGCGCGCTACACCGTGGGCGTGGCCCTGCTGGCCACCCTGCTGGCCAGCGGCACGGGCACGGCCCTGGCGCTGTTCGCCGCCGCCATGGGCGGCAAGGTGGACACCATTCTGAGCCGCGTGCTGGACACCCTCACCGCCATTCCCAGCAAGATGTTCGCACTGATCCTGGTGGCCGGCTTCGGCTCGTCCGTCGCCATGCTGGTGGCCACGGCGGCGGTCATCTACATCCCGGGCGCCTACCGCATCGCGCGGTCGCTGGCCGTCAACATCAATGCGCTCGACTACGTCACCGTGGCGCGCACCCGGGGCGAGGGCACGCTCTACATCATGCTGCGCGAGATCCTGCCCAACATCGTGGGCCCCATGCTGGCCGACCTGGGGCTGCGTTTCGTCTACGTGGTGCTGCTGCTCGCCGGCCTGAGCTTCCTGGGCCTGGGCATCCAGCCGCCCGCGGCCGACTGGGGATCGCTGGTGCGCGAGAACATCGGCGCGCTGCCTGACGCCGGCGCCTCGGTCATCGCGCCGGCGCTGGCCATCGCCAGCCTGACCATCGCGGTCAATCTCGTCATCGACAACCTGCCGGGCCGCGCGGCCCGCGAACGCGGAGGGCGTTGAACATGGGGGCATCCGTTGTCGTCCAAGACCTGAGCATCACCGCGGGCGACCAGACGCTGGTCGAGCGCCTGAGCTTTCAAATCGCGCCCGGCGAGGTGCTGGCGCTCATCGGCGAATCCGGCTCTGGCAAGACCACCACGGCGCTCGCGCTGATGGGCTATGCACGGCACGGCTGCACCATCTCCGGCGGTAGCGTGCGCATCGGCGACGTCGACGTGCTGCACCTGGCGCCTGCCGCGCAGCGCGCGCTGCGCGCGCTGCGCGCGCTGCGCGGGCGCACCGTGGCCTACATCGCGCAGAGCGCCGCCGCGTCGTTCAACCCGTCGCGCACCATCATGGACCAGGTGGTCGAGCCCACCCGCATCCACGGCACCATGAAGCGCGCCGAGGCCGAGGCCAAGGCGGTGCAGCTGTTCCGTGAACTCGCGCTGCCCGACCCGGACACCATCGGCGACCGCTACCCGCACCAGGTCTCGGGCGGGCAACTGCAGCGGCTGATGGCGGCCATGGCGCTCATCACCGACCCCGACCTCGTCATCCTCGACGAGCCCACCACCGCGCTGGACGTGACCACGCAGATCGAAGTGCTGCTCGCCTTTCGACGCGTGGTGCGCGAACGCCGCGCCACCGCCGTCTACGTGAGCCACGACCTCGCCGTGGTGGCGCAGATGGCCGACCACATCCTCGTGCTGCGCAACGGCCGGATGCAGGAGGTGGACACCACCGCGCACATCCTCGCCGCCCCGGCCAACCAGTACACCCGGTGCCTGCTGGCCGCCGCGCGCCCCACGCCGCGCGTGGCCGAGCACTGCCGGGGCGAGGGCGAGCTGCTGCTCGATGTGCGCGACCTGTCCGCCGGCTACGGCCCGGTGGACGCCACCGGCCGCCCCGCCGCGCTCATCCTGGAAGACATCAACTTCAAGCTCTACCGCGGCCAGGCCATCGGCGTCATCGGCGAATCGGGCTCGGGCAAGACCACGCTGGCGCGCGCCATCGCCGGGCTCATACAGCCCTGGCACGGCACCATGCTGTTTGGCAACTCGGAGCTCAAGACCACGCTGGGCGCGCGCACCAAGGAAGAGCTGCGCCGCATCCAGATCGTTTTCCAGATGGCCGACACGGCGCTCAACCCCTCGCACACCATCGAGCGCATCCTGGCCCGGCCGCTGCAGTTCTACAAAGGGCTCAAGGGCGAGGCGCTGCAGCGGCGCATCCGCGAGCTGCTCGACCTGGTCAAGCTGCCGCACAGCGTGGAGGATCGCCTGCCCGGCGGCCTGTCGGGCGGGCAGAAGCAGCGGGTCAACCTGGCCCGCGCGCTCGCGGCCGACCCCGACCTGATCCTGTGCGATGAAGTGACCTCCGCCCTCGACACCGTGGTGGGTGCCGCCGTGCTCGACCTGATGGCCGAGCTGCGGCGCGAGCTGGGCGTGTCGTACCTCTTCATCAGCCACGACCTGCACACCGTGCGCTCCGTGTGCGACGAGATCGTCGTCATGCAGCACGGCCGCAAACTGGCGCAGGTGGCGCGCGCCGACTACGACCGCGGGCCGCACCACCCGTATTACGAACTGCTGGCGCGCTCGGTGCCCGAGCTGCGCCAGGGCTGGCTGGAGGAGAGGGCCGGCGCACCGGCCGTGCTGGCCGCAGCGGCCTGAAACACAGGCGATCCCTACCGGAGACACCCCATGCACCCCATCTTCCGCATCGCCGTGATCCCCGGCGACGGCATCGGCAAGGAAGTCATGCCCGAAGGCCTGCGGGCCATCCAGACCGCGGCCGAACGCTTCGGCTTCGAGCTGGAATGCCGCACCATCGACTGGGCCAGCTGCG
>NZ_BQXI01000036.1:0-44204 GCF_030158955.1 Acidovorax sp. SUPP1855
GACGTTTTGTCTAATCTGGTACGCCGTACCAATTTAGACGTTTTGTCTAATCTGGTACGCCGTACCAATTTAGACGTTTTGTCTAATCTGGTACGCCGTACCAATTTAGACGTTTTGTCTAATCTGGCGCAATGCCAGTCACACAATCATCAATAGGAAGGAAAGGGAAGAACCATGGCTAGAAAAATGACCAGCGACCGCTTGTTCGTGGAGCTGCTGCACCGTCTGGGCAAATACAGCGACGCGCTGATCCTGCATACCGCCTTGAAAGAGGAGGCCGATGTGACCGAGTGGCGAGCAGCTACTACGCAGGTGGCCATGTACAACCTGGATGGGCGTATCAATCAGCGGCAGGTGCTGCGCTCCCTGCATCGGCTGGCCGAACTAGGGCTTGTCCAATTGCGCACCCACGCCAAGACTGCGACCCTCATCACGGTAGACCGCGATGCCGTCATGGAACTGCTCCAGCAGCCCGTGTCGAGCCAGCTTCCCGGCATGCGCGGCAAGGACTTCGCGTTCCTGCAAGCCTGGAACGACTCCGCCGCCGCGGCCGCGAGCGCCGTCGAGGATGCGTCGTGAAGCTGCGTATCGGCGTTCCGCGATCCTGCCTGCGGTGGGCAGGTGCCGTCCTAGCCTCGTCCGGCACGGCGTCCGCCATGGCCGTCACCGCCAGTCAGGCCGAGTTCAAGCTCTCGTCCTTCTTCTTCGAGGCCTCGTGCTCTGCCGATGGGCAGTTCCAAGCCCAAGACGCCTGGTTGATGTACTTCATGCCGCAACTGATCCTGGTTCTTGTCGCAGGCATGGTGATCCTTGAACTCGCGTACCACATCATCCAGCGCGCTCGCGAAGGCTGGCCCACCAACGATTGCAAGCTCTCGTTCTGGCCCTGGCTACGACTGAACTTGCCGCCCGCCGTCGCCAGCGGTGCGCTGGCGAGTGCACCCGCATTTTCGATGCTGGCCTACTTTGCGCTCACCGGCCGCATTGACCCGGTCGATCCCGTCATGGTCATCCTCGGCCAATGCACTTCCGCCACCTCGTTCACCCTCGCTCCAGGCTGGAGCGCGTTCCTCATCGCGATGGTCGGGCTGTCTTTCCTGCTCGCATGGCTCCTGACGTTTCGGGTATTCCCAGTCATGCAGAAAGCCATTCGGCGCCGCATTCGCCGCCGGATGGCGTGATTCCTGCGCTCGCAGTCAGCGATCGTCACCCTTTCCGCTCTTGGAATCTCCTTTTCCGGTCAAAGCGATAACAACCGTCGCCACGATCACCAATCCCACAATCCACGAAGCAATCCAGATCATGTTTCCCACAGATTCCTTGCTCAGCATTTGTTCTCCCGATGGTGTATTGAAGGTATTCGACGTCTGGCTGGCCATGCTCGCGCCGATCGTCTTCATCATGGCCCTGGGCGCCATCACCATCCGCAACGTCGTCGACGAAGTGTGCTGGCACCTGGCACGCCGCAGCGCTTCGCGGCGCGCGGATGGTAGCCGATCGCTTCCTGCACTCCCCAAACCCCGGATGACCGCACTGGTGGCAAGCGTGCCGTTGCTGGCCCTGCTGGCTGGCCCCCTCGCCTGGATGCTCTGGACCGACCGCATCGAGATCGGCTCTGCCACCCACACCGCCGTCGGCCTGTGCACCGAGGGCGCGCACTTCATCGGCTACTACCCCATGCTGGTCCTGGCCGGCGGCATCCTCGTTTGCCTGCTGATGGCGCGCTGGTTCTTCGACCACGTGTTCGAGCCTTGCATGGGCTGGATCGCCACCGCGATCGTTCGCCGCATCGTCCCCGGCACACCGACCAATCACTGAGGGCATCCAGCCATTCAATCGTCTTCGTCTCGCACCCCTCATCGACAACCCCTCTCACCCCTCAAATCAAGGAGGACCCCATGGCCACCAGAGCCGCAAAGAAACCCGCTTCACCGACTGCCATCGCCGCAGCCACCGCGGCCACCGTTCCCGCACCCGTCCAGAACAGCACGATCCTCGCGCCGCCCCGTTCGCGCCTGACCTTCTCCACTGAACCCAAGTCGCCCTTCCAGGATGGCTACTCCATCTCGGGCGAAGAGGCGGTGCTCGCCGAGTTTCTCGCGGGCGACATGTCCGAATCCGACCCGCTGTACGACCGCTACGTCGAACTGGAAGACCGCAAGGATCGCCTGGAGCGCATGCAGGCGGACTTCCAGACCCGCCGCGGTGCCGACCCGCTGGTCGCGCCCAAGGAGTTCTTTTCCATGCTGGAGGTGGGCAATCTGGTCGATACCGATGTGGACCAGATGTCGGTGCACACCAAGGAAGCCATCCGCATGTTCATGGGGCGCACCCGCGAGCCGGGCAAGGAAGCGGCGCCCATCATCGGAGGCAAGCGGATCGCAGCCGCGCTGCGCAACCTGTGGATGCTCACAGCCAACGACAACCCCTATGCCGACTGGGCGCTCCTGCGGCACGAGGAATCCATGCAGCAGGTCCAGCGGCGTCTGGCCCGCGAGTCCAAGGACGCCCTGGGTGTGCTGGAGGAGCAAAAGCGCAAAGGCCTGACCTATTCGCTGCTGCAATCGTCCCAGCCGCAGGTGCTCAACCTGGGCTTTCGGTCGCCTTATGGCTACGCCGTCTCCAGCCTCATCGTGGACTTCGATCACTACGTGCGTGTGCAGAAGACGCTGGCGCGCAAGAACCTGCGCTCGGACGACCAGACCCGCCAGTCGATTTCGGAGATCACCCGGTTCATCCGCCGCGTGTTCAACGAGACCGCTCGGTTTGATCGCTGGCTCACGCGCGAGGAAGTCCGCGGTCTGTGTCGCGCCGACTTCGTTCCAGACGCTGGAGGCGAAGCCGGCTCGCAAGCAGCCAAGCGCCTGGAGTTCGCCACCGAGGTGTTCGGCGCGGTGCCGGCCGACGTCTTCACCACCAAGCTGCAGCCACGCCATTCGCGCCGCCGCATCCAGATCAGTGCCGTCGAGCGCCAGTTGCTGCAGACGGTCGGTGCCAGATTGGCCCAGGCCGAACAGACCGATGGGTCCGCGATTTCCCAGGATGCCGCTGACGGAACTGCCCAAGGCGCGGAACCAGCAGAGGTCGCTCGCTGATGCCGTGGTCCGGCCTCTGGGGCACACCCGCGAACCGCGCTGACTTGACCGCCGTCGTTGATGAAAGGGCTGTGGTGGTGAAAGGGCGTGTGGATGAAAGGGCCGAACAACCCACGTCGCAAGTGGAGCGTGTTGTCAATTCGGTCGAGTGGGCGCGCGAATCGCTCAAGGACGAGACGTGTCAAGAACGAGCTGACACAAAGGCCTTTACGGGTAAGGGCACCCGCCAGGAGCTGCGCCAACTGATTGCCGAGATCGACCGGCTGGAGCAGGCCATGCGCGAGCTGGCGAGCGTTTCCCGCCAAGTCCCCGGCGCATCCATCTACCTGATGCTGCACCACAAGCGTTCCAACGGCTACACGTTCCTGCGCTGGCGCGAGCTGGGGGCCGGCAAGCGGCACCTGTCCTGGGCCGATGTTCAAGCCTTGCTGCGATCGCGGGAGGCCAGCGCCCGTGCCTGGTACGGCCAGGCCACCGAGCAGGCCCTGTCGCTCAATGCCCAGCACCTGACCGCGCGCAAGCGCATCCGCGCCCTGCGGTTCATCCTCACCCGGGCGCAGCAGCCGGTGTACGCACGCCGCATTCCCGGATGACTGATTCCCGAATGACTTCCAACCGCCCCTGGCCTGGTGCAGCCAGGGATCGGTCACTCAACGCACTGTGGAGAAACTGATGCAGAACCTTTTTATCGGCAAGGGCAACCTGGCCAAGCCACCCACGCTGGAACGCAACATCGCGCGCAAAACCGGCGAGGAGTTCATCGTGGCCAAGATGCGCGTGATGTTCAGCCGCTATGGGCAAAACAACCATGGCGACTTTGAGCAGGTCGGCGGTTTCTGGCGCGAGGTGGAGATCTACGGCAACAAGGCCGAGGCCTGCGCGAGGTTCCTCAAGACGGGCGCGCGCGTCCTGGTGGTGGGCGAGGAGCGCGACTTCATAGCCAAAAACGAGGCCGGCGACGAGGTACAGGTGATCAAGATCGTGGCCGAGGACGTCGCACTGCAGCTGTCGCGCATCGAGTCGATCCAGTTCACCCCATCCCGTGGGCAGCAGCAAGCGCCCAACCCAGGAAGTGACCAAGGCGGCTACCAGGGCGATTACCAGAGCCAGCCGCAGGAATTCGACGACATTCCCATGTGATCGAAAGTCAATAGCGTCCCCGTCAGAAAGCGTCGCCAACACAAACTGCATCGGAACTGCCCAACCGCAGCACAAACCGGCTCTAACCACAGGTCATTGCATAATCGCCGCTCTTTTTCAAGGAGCTTCGACCATCATGTTGCAAAATATATTTTATGCTTTGGCCATTATTTTGTGGGGAGGCCTTATTTTCTTTGCAATACCACTGGGAATATATATGACATGGCTTGAAACAAAAAGGAAGAGAGATTTGCAGAGAATGTTCGAGGAACAGATCGCCCAAGGTGTCGAGATGACGGTGAAAAACACCCAACAAACTGCCATGGGTCTGGGCCTTCCTATAGCGTCTACAAAAAGGGTACTTGCAAAAATATTGGGGCACACAAAAGACAACGAGAGCAACAAAAAAATCAGTAATCTGGTAGAACAGTTGGATAAAGTGGCGCCATTTCTGGACATTCCAACGGAAACGCGGTCTTCAATGTTCAGGCTACATGACCTATGTGAAGCATCCAACATACCGAGCGATAAGAAAATATTGCAACCGATAGAGCAAGCATTGAGCGCTTTCGAGCTGCTGAAAGCTCAGGTAGAGCGCGGCAGAAAGATTACTTTTGTCATAAATATTGTTAGCATTGTTAGCTTTGCAATTGGTTTATATGGCATGTGGATCAGCCCAGGCGCTGGAGATATAAAATCTGCGGTATCCACTGAATTTGATAGAAGAATGCCTTTGCAAGAAGCAACGACAAACTCTCCTACGCGGTCAGCGAGTCCCTCGAAATAAAGCAACTGTGCTAAAAGAGGGGACACGGACATTTAATAAAGAGTAAATGGGTTGATTCGTGTGAAAAACAAGAAATAATGATGCCTGTGTGAATATTAATTTCTTCGATTCACCTTTCCGGACAAACGTCGCCAGTATTAGAAATTAATTCAACCGGAAATGTAGGAGTCGAATATGAGTGAAACAATCGATGGATTTCAGAGGGTGGATGCCCTCGGGAAATTCGATGAAAATTCCTGGCACAAGGCATGCCAAAAATTGGCGGACCAGGCCGCAAAAGGATGTGGGCTTTCGCATGATTACTACGTCAAGCGCTTCAGCATCGAGATTGACAATGCACTGAAAACCCTTCCTGCGGAGTTTCATCCGCAAGCGAAGAAAGCGGCAGAATTTTTCGACTACGCCTCGGTCGATCAAATACAAGAAACCGATCAATTGAATGCAGCGAACGGCATCTGCGCCCATGGCATCGATGAGGACTGCTGTCCTCTGGGTTGCGGAGATCGGGATGACTGAATGGCTGAGCCAGTTCGCGCTGATGAACTTGAAGGGAGTCGAGCATGAATGTTGAACCAACGGAAGAGTTCCAGGCCATCGACGCGCGGGGACGGTTCGATGAGTGCGCCTGGCGCAATATCTGCGCCCGGATTGCCGTCGCGGCCTCCAAGGACTGCCGCCAGTTCTTCGACCAATATGTGAAAGTTTTCAGCGCCGGCGTCGATGCGCAGCTCAAGAGCCTGCCATCGGAGTTTCATCCAGCTGCTTTGAAGATCGCCGCCCAGTGGGACTATGCCAAGACGCCCAACGATATTGCCAAAGGCATTAGTGAACACAATCGGGCGGTAATGGAGAGAATCCGGGCTTTGGGTCCGTCAGTCTCGGTCGATAATTATCAAAGTGCGCGCACCGATTAGTCTGCGACAGCGGCGTTTCCATTTAAATTGACAAATCTTTGCAGGCGTTGAAACAAAGGCCAAAGCCTGCGAATCCTCTTTATCGAAAGAAGTTTTTTTCATGAATACCACCACTCCAATCACGGTCCAGGACAAGAAGGCGGCCAGCGAAGCCTACTTTGCAGGCAAGCGGCGCGAAGCCTACATGGAAGATCTCCGCAATCAATCGATCGCCGCTTTCCTCGTGAGCCATTTCGATGCCTTCGAGCATTGGCTGGAGGAAAACATCCAGGATGTAGAGATCAAATGTGCATGCGTCGGATTTATTGGACGCGCCGAATCGCAAGCGGATAAATGCCGCGCCATCCTCGAATATTCGGAAAAAATGACTGCATTGCGCTCGGAAAGCGGCAACGCAGCCATGGAAATCTATGGCGACAAAATCGCTAGCTCCACCATGCAGGTGAAGCTGGACCGTCTTTGGGGCAAAGGCAAACCGAATCCGGAGATTACCTCTGAAGCCGCCATGGAGCCAGTTCCAGGTCGCTGATGTCTTCCAGGACTTGCTCGGATAATTTGACCGCCTTGGGAATCAATTTCTTATCCTCGGTTTCGCGCAATTCGACCCAGGCATGGAAGGTTCTCAAGGCATTCCCGATTTTCTGCTCCAGTAACGCCAAATCCTCCAGCGTGGCGGGTTGAGTGTTCTTGGGTTTTTCGTTCATGGAAGAAATCCTCATTAAAGGTTGGGTTGGGAAACGGTGATTGCCGGGCTTGTGACCCATCAGGCAAACGCCGCGATCATAGTCGAGAGTTTCTTCCACCCTTTTTTACTCAATATCCGATTGCGTTTGGCTTGGGTTTTCTCGGGCTGAATTCGGTTTGGCCATTTATTCGAATTGGTAATCGACCCCCGCACATGAACATTCTCCCCTCGCATATGCCGAACCTGGAGCCGGTGTCCCTGCGCGCACCGGATCTGCTGGTCCAGGCAGTCTCCGATGGCAGGCGCATTGGCCTGCAGCTGCATTACGTGGCTGGAATGGGCCGGGCGCTGCAGCAGGCCGGTGCCTGGTGGGCCGCAGGCCGGCGCATGTGGGCGCTGGAGCCGACCGATCCCGAGCAGCTGGTGCATTGGCTGCGCACGGTCTATCGCGGCCAGCATGTGGATCTCGATGACGCGCTGCCCCTTCTACGCGCTGCAGTGGACTCTCCCGAGCCTGATTACTTCGCGCAGCTGCTCGATGTGCAGGTCTTTCCGCTCGCCAAGGGCGACATGGCCCGTGGCCGGCACGCGGTGAGCTTCGCCTTCGACACGCCCTGCGTGCGGGCCGTCAAGGCGCTGCAGGGGCATTTCCATCGCCATGCATCGGCCTGGCAGGTGCAGGGCAGCGCCTCTGAGATCCTGGATGCGCTGCGCCGGTTCGCGGGTGTTGCGTCCGAGTTCGTCTTCATCCACGAGCAGCCGGTCGTCCTGGAGGACCTGGTGGGCTCCACCTCGCAGGCCTCGCCCATCAAGGTGCCAGCGGCTCCTCCTGAATTCGGTGGCGGCGGTACGGACGAAGCCAAGGGCGTGGCGTTCATGTCGGCGCAGTTGGATGACTGCGTGGAAGTGGACGTTGATGAGGCCGAGCTGGCTCGCATAGCCGTGCATGCAGGATTGCGTGACTACCAGGTCGCCGGCGTCCGGCACCTGGCCTCGCAGACGGGCGCATGCCTGGGCGATGACATGGGCCTGGGCAAAAGCCGCCAGGCCGTCGTGGCCACGCGCATGGCCGCAGGGGAGGGCAGGGTGCTCATCCTGTGTCCGGCCTCGCTGCGCATCAACTGGGAGCGGGAGATCCGGGCGGTGTACCCGGATGCGATCGTGGGCATGGTCGGCGAGGACCGCATGGCCACCTTGCACGGTTGCGAATGGATCATCGCCAACTATGAGCGCCTGGGAGGCTTGGTGCGTGAGACGGACCTGCAGTTTGCGGTGATGGCGGTGGACGAGGCCCACTACCTGAAAGAGCATCACGCCGGCCGCACGCGCAATGCCTTCATCATGGCCACGCGCATCCCGCGCCGGTATGTCATCTCGGGCACGCCGCTCTTGAACCGCGAGATCGAGTTGCACACACTGCTGCGGCTCACGGGCCATCGGCTGGGGCAGATGCCGCTGAAGGATTTTCGGGGCGAGTACACGGGCACGCGAGAGAAGAGGGCACTGTTGGCCGGTGCGCTCAAAGGGTGGATGCTGCGCCGGCGCAAGGACGTCCTGAAGGACCTGGGGACCAAGAGCCGCCAGGTGCGGTACATCTCGCCGGCCGAAGGTCTGGGAGCCTACGAGGCGATCCACGACGACATGACCCTGCAGGCCATGCCCAAGATCACCAAGCTGCGGCAAGCCCTGGAGGCGCTCAAGACGCCCTTCCTGATCGAGACGGTGGAAGGGCTGTCCGAGGGCGACAAGATCATCGTGTTCTGCGAGTACATGGCGACGGTGGAGGCCATGAAAGGTGCCTTCGCCGCGGCCGGCATCCAGTGCGTGACGCTGGTGGGCAGCGACTCGGCCACCAAGCGCCAAAAGGCCATCGATGCCTTCCAGAACGATCCAGCGGTCACCGTGTTCATCGGCACCACGTCCGCGGCCGGCGTGGGCATCACGCTGACAGCGGCGAACTACGTGGCGTTCGCCTCGCTGCCCTGGACGCCGGCACTCATGCGCCAGGCCGAGGACCGGGCCTACCGCCTGGGGCAGCGCCGCAACGTCATGGTCATCGTGCCGCTGATCGCAGGCACCCTGGACGAGGGCGTCTGGAAACTGCTCGATCGCAAGCAGGAGACCGAGCGCGACGTGGTGGAGGCGGAGATGGCCGAGCCCGGTGGTGCAAATGCTGCAGCAGCTGGGGAGTCACCCTGGCTGGCCGCAGCCGCGTAGGACCGGAACAAGGGATTGCCATGGTGCCACCAGATCACCGATGCGAGGAGTTCGAGCTGGCAGCCGATGCCTGGGAGTGGCTGCATATCGAAGGGTTCGCAGCGACCTGGGATCACCTGGTCTTCGCGCATCCGGATGGGCGCCAGGCCCGCCTGTTCCTGCCGCAGGGCGAGGCAGCAGACGAGACGGCATCG
The DNA here is from genome assembly GCF_030158955.1 of Acidovorax sp. SUPP1855. NCBI lineage: Bacteria > Pseudomonadati > Pseudomonadota > Betaproteobacteria > Burkholderiales > Comamonadaceae > Acidovorax > Acidovorax sp. SUPP1855. The sequence goes on from NZ_BQXI01000036.1 coordinate 9,033, forward strand.
ATCACGATTTTTGAAAGCCGGGCCAAGCAGCCTGCCTTCGGTGGCGGGGATGACCGCCTCGACCCTTTTGAATCACGGAGCAATCAATGAAAAACACCGATCCACAGGAAATCGACCATGGCAAGGTCTACCGCGTCAAGGGGTGCCCGCACTGCGGCGCCAAGCCGGTATTGAAGGCGATCGGCAACGGCTTTGCGCTCGATTGTCTGCAGCACCGCGATTTCACCGTGCGTGCTACCGAATACATCCTCCACTGGGTTGGCTCCGACGTTCCTGACACGCCAGTGCTTGAGAAGCGGACTCCCGACGCAGCATTGTCTGAGTTGATCGACGATTGGAACGACAACCGCGACTATGAAAGGCTTGGCGCAGACCGGAACATGCTGGAATCCAGGCAGTTCTACGAAGTGGTCCTGAGTTCGCGCCCGGAGCCTGTGAAGACGAAACGTTCTGGAAGGCTGCCCAAAGGAAAAAACCGTCCAGCCAGTGCAGCCGAGACTGCACGCTGAAAGATGCCGATGAACGATGACATTGCTCACACCCTGGTTGCGATGACGGCAGAGCTACGCGACCTTCGAGGCCGCAGCGATGACGTGGCCAACGCCCGGCGCGATCAGCTGTACGAGCAGCTGCGCCTGGTGGGAATGACGGCCGCGTTCTTCGGCGGCTACGGCGCCATGAAGCGGCTGCACGATGCTGCCGAGGATCTCGTGGGCAACACCAATGAGGTCGGGTACATCATCAACCGGGCCTGGGACATGGTGGGCGGCTGGTTGGCCTGAAGCGTGGTCTCCGGAAAATGCTGTTCAGCACGGCGTTTGCGGAAATGCATTCATATTCGTAAAATGAATGCATCACGCATGCGTGCAAGGAGGTTTCCATGGCAATGCTTACCGTCCGCAACGTCCCTGATGACGTGCACCGGGCGCTACGGTTGAGGGCCGAACGACACGGCCACAGCACTGAAGCCGAAGTTCGACTCATCCTGGCCACAGTGGTCAAGCCGTCCCAGCGTGTCCGTCTAGGAGATTCACTGGCTGCATTGGGGCGCAAAATTGGTCTCAGCAATCAGGATTTCGAAGTTTTCGAGCAAGTGCGAGACAAAGCGCCTGCCACACCAGCGAAATTCGAATGATCATCCTCGATACCAACGTCGTGTCCGAGGCGATGAAGCCTGAACCGAACATGGCCGTGCGCAATTGGCTGAACGAGCAATCCGCAGAAACCTTGTTCCTGTCCAGCGTGACCTTGGCGGAGTTGCTGTTCGGCATTACCGCTCTGCCAGCAGGCAGACGCAAGAACATGCTGGAAGATGCGCTTGATGGGTTGCTCGGCATTTTTGAAGAGCGCATCCTCCCCTTCGATGCCGACGCAGCCAGGGCATATGCTCAACTCGCCTCCAAGGCGAGAGTGAGCGGTAAAGGTTTCCCGGTTCCGGATGGCTATATAGCTGCTACAGCCGTCTCCAGAGGCTTTATCGTTGCCTCCCGAGATACCGCGGCGTGCATGGCGGCGGGCTTGCCGGTGATAGATCCCTGGAGAATCTGACGCGCCTTTCTGCAATGCGCGCACAATCTTGAATCACGCCAATGCAATAATCGACCGAAATCTCTCTCGCTCAATACGGCAAAAGGATATAAAGTTCATGAACACCGATTTTGGTGATTACCCCGATCTTGTGTACGTCGGCTTTTGGGCTCGCGTTGGTGCAACGCTGATCGACGCGGTACTGCTTCTCATGGTGACGATGCCGTTGCTGGTCTCGATCTATGGATGGGAATACTTCAAATCCGAGCGTTTGATTGCAGGACGCGCGGATTTTATTATTTCCTGGATCTTTCCCTTCGTGGTGGTAGTGGTTTTCTGGATCACCCGACAAGCGACTCCCGGCAAGATGGTCATTGGCGCCCGCGTGGTGGACGCCGCGACCGGAAACTCCCTCACGTTGGGGCAATCCATCGGACGCTACCTTGCATACATAGTCTCCATGATCCCGCTTTGCCTGGGGTTGTTCTGGGTGGGATTCGATGGTCGGAAACAGGGCTGGCACGACAAGCTGGCAGGGACCGTGGTCGTGAGATCGAAGAAGCGGGGCGTTGAAGCCGTTAGCTTTAGACGGCCAGGTCGCTAGGACTTGGTAACCGACCTGAGCCTGGCTTGCCTTTGAATTCTCATTGTGGGGATAGAGCCAGTTCTGGTACATCAAGTGCACCTGCCAGCCAAGCAGGATGTATCACAAGGGTGATCAGGCTTTCCCCGAACGCGAACCAACCTTGAGCGCCTCCAGACGGCCGCGCAGCGTAGCGGCTTCCTCCCGCGCCTGGTCGCGCTCGGCCTGAGCCGCTGTCAGCCGCTCGGCTTGGCGCAGCGCCTCGGCAGCGATGGTCTTGCGCTGCTCCTGGTGCAGCTGCGCCGCCACCTCCGCGCCGGCCTGCAGCTTGGCCAACTCCGTGCGCGCCTGATCGCGCTCCTCGCTCGTTGCATTCGCCGCCTTCTGTGCCTGATCCAATGCCGAGCGCGCCTGGTCGACCGACAGATGGGCCCGCTCCAGATCCGCGCGTAGTTCATCGGCCCGCCGCTCAATCTCCGTCGTGCGGCTCGTCGCGCTGGCCAGCTCGGTGCGCAGGCCTTCGATCTGTGCGGCATGGGCCTCGACCAGGGCCTGGGCCTTGTCGCGCTCGGCGCGCGCTTGCTGGGCGTCGCCATGGGCGCGATCCAGTTCGGTGCGCAGTTCGCCGGCACGGGCGTCCGCCTGGGCCGCGCTCGCGTTCGCCACCGCCAGCTTGTTTCGCAGATCGTCCGCCTCGCCCTTCGACGTCGCCAGCAGTTCCTGGAACGCATCGCTTCGGGCCCTGGCCTCGTCCAATTCAATTGCGAGCGCGTTGGCCAACTCCTCCGCCTCGAGGCGCGCAGACTGCGCCTGGTCGCGCACGACTTCCAGGCTATGTCTCTCCGCGGCCAGCCGGCCATTGGCGGTTTCCAGGGCCAGCGACCACAGGTCATTGGCCACGTCCTCGAGTTTCTCTTTGAACGCCTGCGGCGCCGGCTCCACGACAGGTGTCTTTCGCGCAGTCTGCCGGGCGCGCCACTCCACCATGGCCTCGGAGATGGTCGTGAAGCTCCCACTGCCCAGTTGCTTGCGCACCGCCGCCAGGGTGGGACTGGCGCCCGCCGCGTCCAACTCATCCGCTACCGCAAAAATCCGCTCTTTGGTAATCGCTGCCATTGGGTGCTCCCGTAAATGATTGTATGTTGTAGATTGTACGATGCTACAAAATACAAATGACAGTTTTTTAGCCCGGGCACAGCCGGATGCCGCGGCGCGCAAACCATCTTGACAATCAAGGTCGGTTTGAATAACGTTCGCCCCGTGAACCGCCGCAAGGCAGCACGAAGCGTCTCAACTCCTGACAGGCGCGCGAATCGACTCCCAAGGTCGATTCCGGAGTACCTTCATCCTCGTAACCCGGACAGGGAAATCATGTTTCCCTGTCCCGAGCCGCAAGGCTCCGGGTCGGGTGCGTGATTTCCTCAAGTTCATCTTTTTGGAAATCACCATGACTGCAACCACCCAAGGCAACGACTATTTCAATCTGCACACCAACGGCATCGGTTACCTCAACCGTGTCCGCTGGGTCGAGACCAAGAATGGCGGCCGCCGTGCCGACACCTTTCTGGCATGCAGCATTTCCGCCTTGCGTGGAAATGCAGACAAACCTGACTACACCTACTTCGATCTTCGGGTCAGTGGGGACGAAGCCATCGACATGGTCGAAAGACTGGGGGTCGATGTTCGGGAACAGCGCAAGGTCGTCGTGTCCTTTCGGATCGGTGACATCTACCCTCACCTGTACGAACGCGATGTGCTGGATCAAAACCGTCGCAAGACGGGTCAAAAGGAGATGGCTACCCTCATCAAGGGGCGCCTGCTTCTGATCAACAGCATCACCATCGACGGCGAGAACGTGTACCGCCGTGAGGCGGATGCACCTCAAGACGACCTGCAACCCGGTTACGACGAACCGTCGCAAGGGGAGGGGGTCGATCAAGAGTGGCACGAGCCAGAGCAAGAGCAAGAGCAAAGGCTGGAGCAACCGGCGCCAGCGCCGGCGGCACGGCCTGCAGAGCGCTCCGCGCAGCACGCGGCCCAGCAGCCACGCCAACAACGTGGCCCAGTGAACCGCCCACCGGCTCCACCACGGCACCCACAGGCTGCCCGCCCACCCGCTGCACCTCCTCAAGGAAATGCAGCGTACAACGCGGGCTATGCAACGGGAAGGGCTGTCCGCAGAACCGTCGACTCCGCTGCTGCCTGATTCGCCGTAACCCCTCAAACCCCTGAACCTGCATTGCAGGTCGGGGGTTTTCTTTTTTCTTCCATCCCCTGGGGACCACCGATCCCCAGTGGGGGCAGGTGTCCCTTTTTTTCACGAAAGGCATACACCATGAATCAAACTACTACGCTCTCCAACACTGCACCCACTCGCCATGGACATTTGGCCAAAGAGTGGTGCGGCAAACGCCTGCCCCTGCAGGTTCTGCAATCACAGCGTGGCTACTACGTCGGCACCGCCGATGACGAGGGCCCTGTCTCACGTGAGTCCGAGGAATACTTTCGGACCGACGAACTCGCCCGGCAGGCCCTGCAGGACGGCCACTGGACCCAAAAGCAGGAACCCTGATGATGCAAATGCTTGACATGAACTTCACCCCCGACGAACTCAGAGAGATCAATGACGCATTGAGCACCGCTGTTCAGCGCATGCTCCATGAAGGTCAGACGCCTCAAGAGATCGAGTACCAGGCTTTGGCCATCGCGTGGTTCGCACAGCGTAAGTGCGTCGAGAAACTACTGCCTGGTGCCGAGCCAGATTGGCTGAGGGAACGTGATGAGCAGGTGAGAGCTGCCGTTGCGTCTCCCAAATGTCGGAGCGAGCCTCCAACCCACGAAACGTCCATGCACTGATGCACGGAAAGTGCGAGGGCGGGTTTGACTCGCCTTCAAAAGCGCGTATGCTCTGCACCGTTTTGCGAGTGTTTACCGGTGTCACTTGAAGAACCGGAGCTGGTTCGCCAGCACATGAGGCACGTCAACCCCTGAAGCGTGCACGCTCTTCGGAGCCGGGGTTCCTGTCGGCACGGACCGCTGAATCGCACACCTCAAAAGTCCGCTAGTGCCCAGCCTGCCAGGTCGCAAGCCTGTCAGACATTCAAAGCCCACTGCATCCCACCTGCCTCGGCAGGTGCGGTGCTTTCTTTTCTATACCCGCCGGGACCCGTCTCCCCGCGGGTGGACGGTGGCCCGCGCACATCGCGAAAGACCACCAGCAAATGATCAGAGTTGACGACGCGACTTTGCGGATCAAGAAAATCCGCCAGAGCCGCAACGGCGCCTTTTGCATCGCGGACCTCACCACGAATTTTGGCGAATTCAAGGTAAAAGACCCGCTCCTCGACCAGTTCGAGGAAGGGGAATACAGAGTCACCGTGTGGATCAGCGAGATCTACCTGTCGCAGTACATCTCTTTCGGCAAGGGGGTCACGGAAATCCGTGCCCGTCTGCATGACCTACAGGTCGTCTCCCAGGACCGACTTCCCACCGACCGCACACCCACTGAACTCGATCCACTGGACGAGCCGACGCCCGTCAAGGTTGAAACCAAGGCCTCGGAGCCATCCAAGGAACAGGGCAGGGGAGCCGCAAAGAACGCCGACAAGCGTTGGGACGATTTCAAGAAACCCCGACCTGCGCCGGCTCCAGAGCCAGTCGAAGCCTTGGATGACGGATTGTTCGATGTGGACCTTCTTGAAGCCATTGAGCGCGCAGATCCGGTGAAGCTCGATCCCACGGTGGACCGGGCCTTGCTCCGGGCCCAGGCCGCATGGCTGCGCGATCAGGGGTACGACTTCGATCCCAAGCTGCAGACCTGGTTCGCCAAGCGCTGATCTCCGCGACGTTTCAACAGCCCGCCCGTGAGGAGGGCTGTCCCGTGGCTGCTCTAGGCGCCCAGGGGACAGCCTTCGCTGCTTGCAGCACAGGCTTCGCTCTCAACTGGGTGGCGGCAACCTGATGTGCCGCGGCTTTGCGGAAGAACCCATGCGTTCACCGCGCCATTACTCGGCCACCTGGACCTTCACTCGCGGTGGCCCGCCTGCGCAACACGACAGGCCCTAACGGGTCCGTCCGTACCGCAGCGAGGAGGTATCCGTTCAAGACTCATCCCAAGCCAGTGGAATCCTGAGAGGGGTTCCCCCAGCAGCCGGTACATGGCTGATGAGGGAAACCATTTCCATCCAACCGAAACGATGGTTTCAAGCAGGCGCGTTCAACTCTGAAAACGTGCCAAGCCGCATTCCAGCAGCTTGAGTTTTCGTCAGTTTCTCACCATCGCTGCAAAGCCTTCTTTGCGTGGTGGTTTCCTCAATCCGGCGTAATAGGAAAACACTGTGAAAAACAGCATTATCAAAAGCGAACACCACTCCAGCATGAGCAGTATTCACTACTTGGAACTGCAAGCAGAGTGTGAGGCTCTGGATCTCGCTCACGCAATGGGACAGGATCTTCCTGGTCACTATGAGCGACGCGAGGTAATTGAAGAGCTTATGAACGCAAGTCAATGGACTTTGCATCCGGACTACGGGTGTATCCCAAAAGTTGAAGTCGAAAAACGGGATGAAGCTGCAATTGCAGGCATTCGGCACTGAGTTTCATTCAGGGCCGGTAACAGACCATCTCACTTTTTATAACCCCGCGGGCCCAAGTCCCGCAGGGGGCCGGGCCTGCATTTTTTGCAGGAGCACCCACAGCATGAAGAAATCGAATCCTTTTCAGCATCAATCATTTACGACCATGATAGTTGTCATCACGGTTGAGGAAACAAACGAGCAAACTGGACGCAAACAGTTGCTGGTCTCCCACGGAATAGACCTGAGCACTGGAGCCAACGTCATCCTGCCTATCGCGCCACCCAGCTCAATCGGAGCGGCATTTGATTCACAGTTCGGCGAATTCGTGTTGATGGAGTGATTTTTTGGAAGAGCGGGAATCCCAGATGGGTTCCCTCAGCAGCTGCAGGTCGGCTGGTGAGGGAAACCATTTGAGTCAAACCAAAAATGGTTTTCAGCGGGCACGTTCAACTCTGAAAACGTGCCAGGGCCGATAAATCGGTCCGAGTCCAGTGTTTTCATCCATCCACCCTCTGCGGGACCACGGCCCGCAAGGGATCGTGCTCGCGGTTTTCTTGCAAAGGAGTTTCCCCGAGTATGCAAACCATCCAATTGGGCCTCTACGAGGCGCTCACCGATATCGGCGTCGATCCAGACGCGGCGCGCAATGCGGAAAGCGCTTTAGAGGCAGCCCTTCGGGCCAGCCGCGAGGCGTTGCGAGCCGAAATGCGGCAGCACCTGTCCACCGGCGCCGATGACCAGCGAACCCACGAAACCATCCGGCACGAGCTGGGCGAGGTCCAGTGCCATCTGCTTCGTGCCATGGATGACCATGTGCGCTGGGGCAGCATCAGCCTGGTCATCGTGAATGCCTTCATTGCCGTACTGACCGTGGCAGCCGTCAAGCTGCTTTAAGGGTCCGTTTCATTTCTTCCAACCCACCGGGGACATCGATCCCCGCAGGGTTTCGGTCGTCCCCGTTCTTTCTTCGGAGACGATCATGATCCATCAACTTCCCCTGGCTTCCCCGGCGCCTTCGCGCCTTGCTCCCGAGCAGCGCACGCTGTTCCATTCGATCTTGAGGCAGTGGCTGACCCTGGCTCCGGCCGTGGAATGCGACCAGCTGATGGTGGCGCGCGAGCGCCATGCACCAGGCCGCAAATGCTCCATGCTCGCGCTGGTGCGCAGCTGCTTCACGCAACCGGCCTTGCGGGCCGATCTGCCGCAGTCGCTGGTCCACCTCCTCGTGCAACGTCAATGGCTGACTCCTGCGCAACAGCGCAGAGCCGCCTAAACGGGAGGGCGTGCCATGTCGAACAAGCACACCGTCGTGATGGTGCATGTACCCACGGGTTCGGAAGAGGCCTTCTTCAAGGTCTATGAAGAATTCGTGAATGCGTTGCGCATCAAGAGCGAGAAACCGCCACGTAAGCTCATGGAGATGTACTTTTCCCCGCCACCCGACGAGGACAGGTATCAGCTGGAGCAGCGTGGAGTCGAGTCTTTGAAGGTCCTGCTGCGGATCGCGCAAGGTGAGGCCAGGCACGCCCGGTACATCGCCTGCTTTCTCGCGGGCCTGTACAACGGCGACCTGTTTGCCTTCAACCTCAACGATCTGCGGTGGCTCGATGAGTCGCTCTACGCGCACGTGATCGCGGTACTCCATATGGACTGCCGACTGCGCAAACAGGATGTCCCGCACTACTTCGACAACGGCGAAGTTCTGTGGGCCACCATGGTCGCTCGTTGGGGCATCAAGGACGTGCTCACGCATCGTTCCCCGCCTCGCAAAGGCTGAAAACCGTGGCGCCCCGGCTTGCATTCGTGCGAGCCGGGGCCCATTACCCTTGTGCCATTTATCAACCACCTGGACGGGGCCATGCCCCACCGGGGCATCTCCGTCCATCATTTGAAGGAGATGTGCCCATGGCATTGATGTTCTCGCGACTGGCGCGCAATTTCGTGAAGAACGGGTACTTCCCGACCGACGATGAAACCCTCGCTCGCATTCAGCGTTCCATCACCCCTTGCGATCGGCCCATGCGACTGCTCGACCCGTGTTGCGGTGAAGGCGCCGCGCTGGCAGACCTACGCCACGGCATGCAGTTTGACAGTGGCACAGGTCCGACCATTGAGACCTTGGGTGTGGAGTTCGACCGCGAGCGTGCGTGGCACGCGAAGACCATCTTGGACCGCGTGCTGCACGCTGACATCCACGATGCGGTGATCAAACCCAGGTCCATCGGACTGCTGTACTTGAACCCACCTTATGGGTATGGCGTCAAGGACTCTGCCAACCGCAGCGATGCGGATAGCGGTCGTGAAAAGGCCGAGCGCCTGGAGCGCACGTTTCTCAAGAAGACTGCCCCGTTGCTCATGCTCGGCGGCATCCTCGTGTATGTCGTTCCGTTCTACGCGCTCGACAACGAGATTCGCACCTACCTGGCACGCAACTTCCAGGATCTGCGGTTCTTCATGGCGCCTGAGCAAGAGTTCAAACAGTGTGTGATCTTCGGCAAGAAATGCCGGCCGGGCCATCCTCGCAAGGATGTGCTGGACATGCTCGCGCAAGCCCAGGCCGGGGAACTGGCCCATCAAACATTGCCAGAGGAATGGCTCGAGACGCCATACCAGGTGCCGCCGATCCAGGAGGGCAGTGAGATGGTCTTCCATGCAGTGCGCATGGATGCCGAGCAACTGGCTGACGAACTGCAAAAGCATCGCAACGGCCTGCTGTGGCCGAACTTCGAGGCTTGCTTCAATCAAGCGCGTGGCTCCCACCGCAGACCGCTGCGCGACATGACCCAATGGCATCTGGCGCTTGCGCTGGCAGCTGGCCAGGTCACGGGCTGCATCCGCTCCACTACCGGGCGCACGTTCCTCATCAAGGGCGACACCTTCAAGAAGAAGGAGCGCATGGTCACGACCGAAGTGGACGACAAGGGCAAGGTCAGCGAGACGATCGTCATGCTGGACAAGTTCGTTCCGATCATCAACGCCATCGAGTTCACGCCGGACCACCGGCTGGGACAGGTCGTGCGGATCAGCTGACGCACGCATCTCAAAGAACCCACCAGATGGGTTCCCGCAGCGGCCGCAAAGACGGCCGTTGCGGGAAACCATTTGCACCATTCATCAATGGTTTCAGGCACGTTCAACTCTGAAAACGTGCCCGTCTGCGATCAGCAGATGGAGTTCTTGTCAAAACCAATTCATCAACCCTGTGGGGCCTACCCACAGGGGATGGCTTCATGTTTCTCCGCAAAGGAAAGAAATGTTCATCAACACCGAGTACCGCCGCATGAACGGCCACTGCGTGGCTACCAGCGAAGGACTGACCGACCAACGCGTCGCGTTGTGGCTGGAGACGCGGCTGGACTATGACGGTCGCCTCATCACCTGGCTTTGCCGGGACGATGCGGCCTACGAGCAAAGCTCCTGGACCTGCCTGGCCAACACGAGGATGCCGCCGTCGATGACGGAAAGCATTGCGGTCGCCTGGCAGCACGAGCGTGCCATGGCCGAGTTGCAGCGCATGGAAAACCTCCAGCCAGTGCATCCCGCACTGGCCATTGCCCGAAACGTCTATCGACAGATCGGGCTCGGGATCTATGTGCTGGTCAACCCGACCGTTCGTATGTTTTTGCGGCGTATGCGGCGCGTGCTCTTCCGGCGCGTGAGGCAAGTGCGCCGCGAGGCCTACAAAGTCTGATACCCGGCGCGCAGCGCCCCTCTCCTTGTCCCGTACAAGGCCAGAACCCATGCAAATGGGTTCCCACAGCGGCCGGACCCATGGCCTTTGTGGGAAACCATTTGAACCAATCACCAATGGTTTCAGGCACGTTCAACTCTGAAAACGTGCCCGCCTGCGATGCGCAGGTGGAGTTCTTGTCAAAACCTTTCATCAACCCTGTGGGGCCTCGCCCTGCAGGGGGTGGCTTCACGCCTTTTTGCAGGAGAGAACCACCAATGGATGCGAAGATCTACAAGGACCGCGATGGCTGGAATGCCAGGACGGTCGTCCCCCTGGATGAACGGCGCGAGCTGGTCATCCGCACATCCCGTCGCCAGATCGGTGGCGGTCTGCTGACCAGCGCTGCGTGCTGGAGCGTCAATGCTGCCGGCTACCAGACCCATGCCATGGGTTTGGGCACTGGGTGTGGAGATTTCTCCACCCGCATCGTGACCACGCAGCCGCCGCGCATCACCGAAAAAGTGGTGGCGCAGCAGCACGAGATGGCCCTGCGCCAGATCGATGCCATCCGCCAGGCAGCGCAGTTGCACTACGCGGGCCAGGCGCAAGCCGAGACCGAGGCGCCGCAATTGGAAGCTGCACACCAGCGCCAGGCTGGATCAGCAGCAACCGCTATCGCGCTCTGACCCGCATCGAGGCGGCCAACGTCGCTCGACAGCGGTCACCCGCGGCCACCGCCGCAAACCTTTCATCAACCCTCGGGGAACACCGCTTCCCCTGGGAACGGTTTCCCCATTTTTTGGAGAAGTCCATGAATGCTGTCTACGAAGCGCCCGAGGCGGCGCAATGCCTGCCGCGATTCCCGCTGGGATCGACCGTGATGACGCAAGGTGTGAACGCCCTGGTCGCCGGCGGCCGGCTGAACCCCTATGTGCTTTTGCGCCGGCATCTGCTGGGCGACTGGGGTGATCTCTGCGAAGAAGATCGCCGACTGAACGACCAGGCTGTCCAGCTGGGCAACCGCATCCTGTCGGCCTACCGGCTCGATGGGAACACCACCGTCTGGATCATCACCGAGTGCGACCGCAGCGTGACCACGCTGCTGCTGCCTTCGGAGTATTGAGAGGCCTCGAAATGCCCGAGGAAGACCTCTCCAACACGCAGTTGGTCATCGAGATGATGGAGTACAGCGCAGTGGCGCAACTGTTCATCATCGAGGCGATCCGCAGGTACGCCGACACCGTGTCTCAGGTAGATCCCCATACCCTGGATGGCTCGTTCATCCGGGGACAGCTGTGGGTCGATGTGGCCAAAGAGATCCGGCGAAAGATGCAGGCCCACTACGGCTGGGACTGATCCCCAGCCTGATGCAGCCGACTTGAAGTCGGCTGAACCTTTCTACCACCCGTGCGGGGCCAGGCCCTGCACGGGACTGCCTCGCGCCTTTTTCCTGAAGGAGTCAAACATGACTAACGCAGTGTCCGTATCGGGCGCCAATTTCTGCCATTTCTGCGAGTGTGAGCTGGGAGCCGGACAACTCGGCGCCTGTGCCCAATGTGCCAAGAACAGCAAGACTGGGAAGGTTCGGTTGTTCAAAGCCATCTGGGCCGCGGACGAGGCTTCGGTGGACTACTACGAACTGGAGCAAATCAATCTGGAAGGAGGTGATCGCACGCCGTCATTCATGGTGACGGCCAACGGCCATCGAATTGCAGTGATCGACCAGGAGATCACTTTGACCTTCGGTGAGGACAGCAGCTTCGGCTTCTTTCTGGACCTGGATGGTGATCGCCACTTTCTCGTCGTGAATCTGCTCAGACGCGATCCGTTGACGCCTGCCGACATAGAGCGGATGGAGAGCGAATGCGGAATCGCTGCGGATTCGCAGCTCAAGCCAATGCTCTGAACCCAAGCCACTTCTGTGGCTGATTTTTGTTTCTTCAACCCTTGCGGGTCCATCCCTTCAAGGGTTGGACCCGCTTCTTTTTCAAGGAGTGAATCCATGAACAACACAGGAACCTTGCCATGCTGAAACTCGAGGAACTGGCGCAGGCCACCATCGCCAGCTGGTGCACATCCGGCCTGGCCGAATGCGTCACGGAGCTGGGCCTTCATCTGCATGAGCTGCGCGGCGACAGGATCGCCTTCTCGCAAGAAATCGAGCGTGCAAGAGCGATCTATGCACAGCCATCGGACAACGACATTGAAATCGATGATGAGCCTTGCGTGGCGCCAGCATCGGGTGGCGTGTGGATTGCCGCATGGCTTTGGGTGCCCGAGGATGCAACAGCGCAGGGAGGTGACGCGCATGGCTGATTCCAACGGGCTCTACCGCATCGAGGAGTTCCCCGAGATCTTCGTGGACGCGTGCCTGAGAGACAGCGAAGGCCAATTCATGTTCCTGTCAATCTACGGCCGGGACGGCTCCATCATGCAGTTCATCGCAGCGATGGAGCTGGGTGGCCAGGAGCGGGGCGTGCAGCGCTTTCACCTGGTGAACGCCGCCGGCGAGCGACATCCGGTGGACGTGGGCGGCACCGACCGCCTCACCAAGCATGCCGGCAGGTTGCCCAGGCAGAACCTGTTCGGTCCAATGAGCCAGATGTGGGTGTTCGACAAGCGCCTGCAGCAGCCTGACCGCGCCAATCGGATCGCCTGGGTGTTGCACCAGGAGGCCGGCGCAAAAGCGTCTTTCGACGGCGGTCCCGTGACCAACGTGACGCTGCAGGATCGTGTGTGGAAGACCATCGTCGGGCTATCTCCCGTCGCATTGCTGGACCACTGGCGGCAACCCTTGCTGACCTGGTGTGAAAACAAGCGCGCCACGCAGGCCTTGGGTGACGCGATCTATTCCGCCATTGGCCCTGTACAGGCCGTTCGAGTGAGCCTGACGGATCACTTCGTCGGCTTCATCAAGGATGGCGTGAAAAACCGCACCTTGACCCTCTGATCCCGTGGCCACCCGGCCACTTACTTTGCAACCCGCGCGGGGAACTGGCCCCCCGCTGGTTCTCCGCATTTTTTTGTTCAAGGAGAACCTCTATGCAAACCGTCAATGCCTCTCTTGCAGAAATCCCTGCAGATCCTTCCACCCCTACAGCTGATGCGGCCCAACCCTTGACCCAGGACGGCTTCGACAACATGGCTCTGGCCAACTTCATCGAAGAGTTTGGCGACGGGCTGCTGGCTCAGGTGCGCTCACAGAACCCGCCGATCTACGATCCGGCACGCGACGAAGGGCAGGGTGCCTGGCAAGCCCGGCAAAGCATTCTTGACTCGCTCAAGCGCAAGCCCTTCAAGGCCCAGGCCGACGCAGTGCACGCCACCGTCAAGCTACTGGTCGATCACGATCAACCCGCTGCCGTCATCAACGCGGAAATGGGCACAGGAAAGACCATGATGGCCATCTGCGCGGCCGCGCTGCTGCAGCGCACACATCCGCGCACGCTGGTGATCTCGCCGCCACACCTTGTGTACAAGTGGCGGCGCGAGATCCGCGAGACGGTGCCCGACGCCAAGGTGTGGGTGCTCAATGGTCCGGACACGCTTCGCAAGCTGCTGATGCTTCGCAAATCCCTGGGCCTCAAGACCAGCCAGCCTGAGTTCTTTGTGTTGGGCCGGGTGAGGATGCGCATGGGCTTCCATTGGAAACCTGCGTTCGTCACACGGCGCCAGAAAGTGCATGACCAGGTACTCGCTGTGGCAGCGTGTCCCGATTGCCTCACGCCGATCACGCGCGATGACGACGAAGGTCACCCGATGCCCATCTCCGCGGAACTGGCGATGGCCAGCCTGGGAGACCGGCGAGGCAAGTGCGATCACTGCGGAAGTTCACTGTGGACGCTGATGCGATCGGGTCGGCCGATCCAGTCGATGCACGACCTGGTACTGGGCGCGCTCAAGCAGATGCCGACCATCGGAGAGAAAACCGCCCGCAAACTGCTGGGCATCTTTGGAGAAGACGCACTGGGCGCCATGTTGGGCGACAACGTGTACGAGTTCCTGAACCTCATGGACGCCAATGGCGAGCTGGTGTTCAGTGATCGGCAGGCCACGCGCATGGAGCGCTCGCTGGCCAACTTTGAGTTCAGCATCGGAGAGGGCGGGTATCAAGCCACCGAGTTCGTGAAGCGCTATCTGCCCCGCGGCTACTTTGGCTTGCTGGTCGTGGATGAGGGCCATGAGTACAAGAACGAGGGCTCTGCACAGGGCCAGGCCATGGGTGTGCTGGCCAGCCAGTGTCGAAAGACGCTGTTGCTGACCGGCACGCTGATGGGCGGCTACGCCGACGACCTGTTCCACCTGCTTTGGCGCCTGAACCCGGCAAGCCTGATCGAGGACGGTTTCAAGCCATCCAAGAGCGGCTCGATGGGGCTCGCCGCCATGGGTTTCATGCGCGAGCACGGCATCTTGAAGGACGTGTACAAGGAGTCCACTGGCACCTCCCACCGGACGGCCAAGGCCAAGCAAATGACGGTACGTACCAGCAAGGCGCCGGGCTTTGGCCCGGTCGGCATCATGCGGTACGTGCTGCCCGTCACGGTGTTCCTCAAGTTGCGAGACATCGGCCAGAAGGTGCTGCCTCCCTACCAGGAGCAGTTCATCGAGGTGCCGATGGGCGAAGCGCAGAAGGATGCCTATGAGCGTTTGACCAGGGTCTTGGTCAGTGCCCTCAAGCAGGCGCTGGCCATGAAGGACAGCACCTTGCTGGGCGTCGTGATGAACGTGCTGCTGGCCTGGCCAGACTGCTGTTTTCGCACGGAGACGGTCAAGCACCCGAGAACGCGCGCGACGCTTGCTGTTCAACCGGCGGTTTTTACCGACAGCGAACCTGCTCCAAAAGAGTTGGAGTTGCTGCGGATCTGCCAGCAAGAGAAGGCACAGGGGCGTAGAGTGCTGGTCTATTCGGTGTATTCGGGCACCCGCGACACGACAGCGCGCTTGAAGGCGCTGCTGGAACTGCATTGCTTCAAGGTGGGCGTGCTGCGCGCCAGCGTGGATGCCGCCCGCCGTGAGGACTGGGTGGCCGACCAGGTAGAGAAGGGCATCGACGTGCTCATCTGCAATCCCGAGTTGGTGAAAACTGGCTTGGACCTGCTGGAGTTCCCGACCATCGTGTTCATGCAGAGCGGTTACAACGTCTATACCGTCCAGCAGGCGGCCCGGCGCTCCTGGCGAATCGGGCAGAAGTTGGCGGTGATGGTGATCTTTCTGGGCTATGCCGGCAGCACCCAGATGGACTGCTTGAAGCTGATGGCCAAGAAGATCGCGGTGTCGCAATCGACGTCGGGCGACATGCCCGACTCAGGGCTAGAAGTGCTCAACGATGCGGGAGACAGCATCGAGGTGGCCCTTGCCAAGAAACTGCTTGCCGATTGACGGCCGGTTCCTGAACGCCCTGTCCCGCATTTGCGGGGCAGGGCGTTTCTATTGGTGCTCTTGCCGAGCCGCGCCCTACTTTCCTTGATGTTGAGGAATGGCGCGGGCTATGATCGAAAAAAGCAAACGCGGCCCCCTGCCTGCACTTCGCTTATATGGAGACTGTGGTGAAGCCTTTTTTGAGGCATACCAACATTGACTGCTCGCATTGGTACGTGGACCTAGACCGAGAAACTGTCCATTTTAGGCAATCAAAGGAGTTAAAAGTGGACAAGGAGCCAGAAGACTTTGAAAAGCGCATGAATGAGGCTCGGCTTCAAGAGGCACAGGCCAAGGCTGAGAAGGCCCGAGAAGAAGCGCGCCATGAAAAGTCAAAGCGAGAAAAAACTGAACAAGAAACCGAGCATGTAAGACATAGAAAATGGCATGACGGCGTCAACGCATTTGCGGTTTTGGGAACTTTCTGTGTGGGCTTAGCAGGTGTGATCTTGAAAGCAAAAGACAAAAAGAATGGGCGATGAAATCTACTATCCGCACAGCCGTCTCGACAAAACGCTCCGTCGATTGGCCGCCAGTCTGCTCGGCGCAGCCGCGGCCTGGGTCGGCGTACTGCCCGCTGCTGCTCAGAGCACGAAGGGCCCGCAGGCAACATGGACGCTGGCCTCGGGCTACCCAAAGGAGCTTTTTCACGGCGTGAACCTGCGCCAATTCGCGCAGAACGTCAACGATCAGGCCAAGGGTGGGCTGGTCATCGACGTGCGCTCCGACGGCATCGCCGCCGGTCCATCCGAGATCGTGGGCAAGGTCCGCTCCGGAGATCTCGCTGCAGGGGAGGTGCTTCTGAGTACCATGGTCAGCGACACCCGGATCGCCGGCGCGGATGCCATCCCGTTCGTCGTCCACAGCTACGACGATGCCTTGCGGCTGTGGAATGCTCAGCGCCCAATCCTGCAGGAGACTCTGGACAAGCAGGGCTTGGTGATCCTTTACGCCGTGCCCTGGCCGGCCCAGGGATTGTTCACCACGCGCCCTGTGCGCAGCATTGCAGATCTGCGCGGATCGAAGATGCGGACCTACAACCCCAGCACGGTGCGTCTTGCACAACTCATGGGTGCCACCCCCGTCGACGTGCCTACGCAGGCCATCGGCGCGGCCTTCAAGGACCAGCGGCTGGACGCCATGTTCACATCGCCCGCGACCGGCGTGGACTCCAAATTGTGGGAGGGGCCGGCGAAGTATTTCTACAACGCCCGAGGCTGGTACCCGAAGAACATCGTGATCGCCAACAAGGCCAAGTGGGCCGCACTTTCCGAGGCCAACCGCAAGACAGTGATGGCGGCGGCAGATGAAGCGCAAAAGCGCGGCTGGATGGCCAGCGAAGCGGCATCCGCGGTCTCGATGGCGGAGTTGACGGGCAAGGGCATCAAGGTGGACACGCCCGAGCCCGAGCTGCGCAACGAGCTGCGGCGCATCGGGGAGAAGTTTTCGGTCGAGTACCTGCGGGAGACGGGTGCCGAGGGCAACCGCATGCTGATCCCTTACTTCTCCAATCAGGGCTCTGTGTCTTCCCTCTCGCCGAAGTAGGCCTGGACGCAAAAAGAGAGGCTGCTGAGTGGTTCGCGCGCCGACGCCCAAGCGTAGTACCGAAGCGCCTTGGCGTCGGCCTCCACGCCCCTCTGAATCTTTGATATCACAATATAAATCAACAACTTGCGAACTGACTGAGTGGTGTGCAACGGCGCCCTTGGCGGCTGGGGTGACGTTCAAATATGGAGGACAGAGGTGGCGGTTGAGCCCGATCTGCCGTGCGTGGGCCTCGCAAAGGGGCGCATCGCACGTACAGCGGCCTCGGCGGACCCATTGCACAAAAACGCGCTCCAGGCCCCCGCAAACCTGCTCGCTGCCCTCGATCTGCAAACGAGCCGCGCAGGGCTTGGGGAGCTTGGTGCCCTTGACGTGGACGATCCCGGTCTTGAGGCGGTAGAAAGGCATCAGCCATTGCTCCCATCAACCTACGGCACGCCGCACAAGTTCGACAAGTGCTGCTGCAGCCTGCAGCGGTACGACGCCATTTCCGACCTGGCGCAACTGGTGAGCGCGGGATTCGTCCACCAGATAGGCCATCCCATCAGCCAGCAGACAAACGCCGGGTTCAACCGCCGGGGCAAGGTCCGGGCGGTGGGCGATAACGCCCGCCCATCGAGGGTCGACAGGACCGGGTGCGAAAAGTGGTGTTCCACGAAGTTCGGAAGCTGCTCGCCGCCCGAGTGGTTGCGGCTGGCCTGACTGGCTTGGCTGTTCGGCGTGCGGTAGTCGCGACTGGCTGGCGTGGGCCACTGGGCAGCATCCCTGCTCAGGTTGCCCGCCTGGGTTGACTTCACATCCGGGCTCGGCCGGCGCCCATCGTGAGCCGTTGGCGTCGGCCAGTTCTGCGCCTGTCCCGTCAGCGTCAGACGCTCCAGGCCCGGCATCCCTTGATCGCGCGTGTATTCGTTGCCCTGGCTGTTCGACACGCTGGGCGTCATCCAGTCGCCGCCATGCGAGGCAGAACCACCGTGCGCGCCCGTGACTGGCGCCCACATCGGACGCATAAAGAGTGATCCATTCCGCGTCCCACCCGCGGTCGGCCAGTTCTCCCACGACGCGGGCGGCGGCGCGCTCTTCGAGCGTGCCTTCGGCTTCGTCCACAGCGGTGGCGGTGGCAGTAGCGATGGCGCTGACGTTCTCCAGAAAGAGGAACCACGCGTCGCAATCGTCGGCGAGGTCCAGGATGTCGAAGAACAAGCCGGAACGCTTGCCATCAAGCCCAGCGCGTCGGCCTGCGATGCTGATGTCCTGGCACGGGAAGCCGGCAACAAGTCCATCCACGCGTCCACGCCACGCTGCGCCGTCGAAGGTGAGCAGGTCAGACCAGACAGGCGCCGGATCAAGGGCTCCCGCTTCCATAAGGCGGGCAAGCTGCGCGGCTGCAGGAGCTTCCCGCTCCACGTAGCAAACGGTGCGATGTTCGACACCCAGTAGCTCGAATCCGGCGCGCACGCCTTCGCCGAGCATGCCGACCCCGGCGAAAAGCTCGATGGAATGTAGAGCCACATCACACCGCCTCTTGTGCTTGTGTCGTCACCGCAACGCCGACCGTGCGTACCGCAGGCAGCGAACGCGCCTTGCATGAGCCCACAGGCCAGATGCAAACGTGGACGTCGGTCAAGGTGTGGTCGCACCACTCGATGCTGGTGTTCGCGCTCATTTCGCAACGCCTTCCTGCGACGTATGGATCGTGTCCACGGCAGCATCGCTGTACCCGCGGTTTTGCGCCGCCTGCAGCGCAGCGACTGCTGCCCGGCCTTCGACCGTCTCGTCGGTTTCGACTGTCATTCTCGTTCTCCTGGAGGTGGTGATTCATGCCTTCGCGAACGGTTCTGCGGACGATTGCCCGAGATATCCTTGCCCCTGTGGAGCATGTCGGCATTGGCGGCACTTTAGGGAGGGCCGCGCACCAGGTCAGCCCGAAACCCGTCGGTACGTGGCGGAGGGTTTCGGCTTGACGACAGCGAATTTTTTAGGGAGAAAACAAGAATGTGGATCAGCATCCGCGCAGGAGGACGCCGCCGACGTCGCCTCGCACCCGGAGAATGCGAGCCGTGAGAGGGTGGGGGCCCAGGCTCTTCCTGGAAGAGCGGTTCAAGGACTATCTGAGGCATGAATGCGGGTACGCACGGGGCACCCTGCAGGTGGTCGATTACTCGCTCCTGGAGTGGCAGCGCTGGCTACGCGCGCGGTTCGGGATCACGCGGCTGGATGTCTCGGCCTTGCATCTTCGGCACTGGATTAGCGAGCAGTCGCGCAGGCATGCCCAAACCACGGTGGACAAGAAGACCTGGGTGCTTCGCAGGTTCTACGCCTGGCTGGCGGGAGAAAGCATGATGGAGCGCGACCCCTGGCAATACATCGCGCCACCGAGGCGAAGGCCCCACCAGCAAAGCCTGGGGTACGTCCCCTGCGAACGCACGGTGCACCGCCTTCTGGAGCAACCCGACACCCGGTTCGCCCTGGGCCTGCGCGATCGGGCGATCCTGGAACTGCTGTATGCCTCCGGCCTGCGTGCCGCGGAGTTGCTGAGCCTTCGGCCGCATCAACTGTGCCTGCGCACCCGTGCGGCCCAGGTGATGGGCAAAGGGGGCAAGGAGCGGCTAGTGGTGTTCGGAGAGCACTCAGCCCAGTGGCTAGAGCGGTATCTGCACGAAGCGCGCCCCGCGCTGCTGCAGGCCTGCCAGCGTCCGGTCCCGGCCCTGTTCGTCCATGCGACGGCCTCTGGCACCCTGAACTACAGCGCCCTGCAGCGCACGATCCGCCGGCATGCCGACGCGGCAGGCCTGCCGATGGTGACGGCCCACACGCTGCGGCATGCGTTCGCCACGCACCTATACCAGGCAGGAGCGAATCTGCGCGTGATCCAGATGCTGCTCGGGCACGCCTGCCTGCAGACCACGACCATCTATGCCAGGACGTCGATGGGCTATTTGCGGGGCGTCATTGAGCGGCACCATCCTCGCGGGATCCTCTACGAACGGCAACCGCTTGGCAGGGCCGTATCACCGCTGTCGGGTCAAGATGCCGAGCGCCAAGGCCGTGATCGAGCAGCCGATCAGCCAGTAAAACCATGTGAACAGCTGCTCCGCCCCCATGAGCACAGCGCACGCAAATCCAGCGGCCGACACCAAGGCCCCAATGAACGATAACTTCTGAGCGAACCATAGAAGTGAGCCAAGGATCGTGCGCGCGGAGCCTGCGACACCTTGCACGGCGCTGTCGATGATTTCGTCGGCCACTTTTTTCTCCATTACCTGATCTCCTGAATCAAAAAATCGTCATCACCGCAAAAACGATCATCACGATCACGCAGCCCTTTTGCATGTACTCCATCATGG
Organism: Acidovorax sp. SUPP1855; assembly: GCF_030158955.1. NCBI lineage: Bacteria > Pseudomonadati > Pseudomonadota > Betaproteobacteria > Burkholderiales > Comamonadaceae > Acidovorax > Acidovorax sp. SUPP1855. The sequence goes on from NZ_BQXI01000036.1 coordinate 29,700, forward strand.
TGGCCTTGTCGATGACGCCGCGGGCGTACTGCTGCCAAACCCCCACCAGGGCGCTGGAGACGACCAGCAGGGTGATGGCCACCAGCAGCATCTGGATGATGGAGCGCATGCGTGCCATGGACACGCCCGAGCCTTGCTCGAAGCCGATGCGCAGTGCCTCGGTGACGGGCACGCACTGGCCATCGGACCCACGGATGCAGCCGTTGTTGAATGCGATGCCGCCACCGCCCGAAATCGGCGTGGAAGGAGTGGTTGTGCCAGGGGGCGTAGGGGAGGGCGCATTACCCGCGATGCGATCGGCCATGCCGCAGATCGTCGTGCCATTGGAGTCGGCGAAGCCCGAGCAGCGCCCCGAGGCGATCATGCGCTGGCAATTGCCGATGCCCAGTTGAACGCAGGCCAGGATCATGTTCGCGTCCACGCGGCGCCCGTCGAACGTGCCCAGAGCCGCCAGGGCCTGAGCCGGGGTGGCCTGCAGCGCCTGCGACATGACTCGCGACCAGGCATCGACCTGGCGCTGCAGGCTCCATGTTCTGAACTCCGCGGGCGTCACGTCAGTTGCCTGCCGGATGTTCTCGTTGTTCATCTGCAGCACGCCATAGCAGCATGAACCGTTGTAGACCGAGAGGTATCCGCCGCTCTCGACGTTGATGGCCAGGTTGCCCACGGCGTTCGCATTCGCACGCAGCCATTGGCTGGCATTAGGTGAGTTGGCGATCGCTTGAGCCACCTGATCGGCGGTCACGCGGTCGTTGGTCACCAGACGTTGCTGAGCCGAAGCAGGCATATGCGTGGCGAGCAGCGCCAGCCAGCCCAACAGTAGCGCCGAGCAAAGCGCGAAGAAGGTGCGTTGCATGGTTTGCTACCACCGTCATCCGAGGTGCAACGCACGATCACATTCAGGCACACGCTTGCCGTACTGGATCACCCGAAAGTAGGCGCTCCCAGTCTTGTCGTCGAACGCGAATTCTGTGTGATTCTGCGCGAGCGGCGTATTTTCGTCGTCTATGGACAGGTGGCAGTAATTCGGAAAATCCTTTTGCTTCCTGCGTCCGGTGGATTTATCTTCCACGATCACGCGCATTGGGCAAATGCTGTACATCGGTGGTACATAGCCTTTTTGTGCAAATGGCCCGTTTGGAGGTGGCTCGCATTTGGACTCGAAGGCACTGAACATGGTGAAGATATACCTGTTCTCCTTATTCTCATGCGTCTGATAGAGGATGAAGCTGCCCAGCCTGCTGCCGTCGTTGCGAACGAGGTTCAGCGGCGTGGAGTCGATATTCTCTTTCCAGATCGGCTCCAGAAGTCTTTTTTCCTCTGGATTACCGCTGATGTATTGCCGTGAATTGAAGGTCACCAGAGGCATCAATTTCCACTTCAACTCGGCGGGAAACTTGATATTCCCTCGTTCCTGCGCGCCCGCGGCGCCGGCGGCGCCGGCGACGATGCACAGCACGGTGGCCACCAGGCCCGCCGCGATCGCGCTCTTCTTGTTCGATACCTTCATGCTGCCTTCCCTTAAATTGTGTCGATTCATTTGATGCTCACGCTCGCATCCAGCTCGGCGATGAACTGCTCGGGCGGCGTGGCACCCACCAGGCGCTTGCCATTGCCCAGGATCACGGTGGGCGTGTTCTGAATGCGGTGCCGCTCGCCGAACTTCAGGATCTCGACCAGGCCGCTGGTGTCGCAATCCTCCCGGCCCTGCAGGCGTCGGCCCGCCATGACCTGCTGCCAGGCCTCAGCGCGGTTGGGTGAGCACCAAGCGGCGCGAGCGAGCTGCGCGGACTCCGGGCTGATGACGGGGAACATGAACCGATAGACGGTCACGTCATCGAGCTGGTCCACGAACTTGGTGAAGACCCGGCAGATCGGGCACTGCGGGTCTTCGAACACGGCCACTTGCCGTTTGCCGTTGCCATGCACCTCCTTGATCGCGTGCTTGAGCGGCAGGCTTGCGAAGGGAACGCTGTTGAGCTTTTCGAGCTGCGGCGCGGTGAGGTCTTGCTGCGTCTTCATGTCCACCATGGCCCCACCCACGAAGCCGAAGCGGCCGGAGGCGTCGGTATAGAAGATCTCGCCTTCGGAGACGACCTGGTAGATGCCAGGAATGGGGGAGGCTGTGATCTGCTCCACCCGGACCTTGCCCGCCGTGTTCTGCTCAATCGTCGCCTTGAGACTGGGTGGGACCGGCTGTGCGCCCACCGCCATGGACAGGCTGGCCAGCACGGTTGCGCGCAGGAGCAGGGCGCGCAGGCGCGGCCGATAAATCTGGAACATCGATGATTTCCTCATTTCGTTTTGGGATGGGTCAGCAGGAGTGCCACGCTCCCGGCCAGCGAGCCCAGTGCGCCGATGCGAACCAGGCCATGGAACGACGATGCGTTGCCCCAGAGCAGGCCGATGCCGGCGCCGGCCAGTACAGCAGTGGCGATCACGAGAGCGCGCAACAAGGCGGTCTTTTGCTCGGCGATGATTTTTCGCCGGATGATTTCAAAGGATTGCATTGATTTACTCATAGATTTTCTAATAATCGAAAGCGCGAACGCCTTTGGCCGCGCGGCAGTCTTCCACGGCGTCGCGTATTGTTTTCGAGACACCGGCCGCATCCGGCACGGCGTCGATTATCAAGGTGGGATTGGTACTGTCCGTGGTGAGCAAGATGATTTGCCCGCGGCCGAAAACGGTTTGCAACAAATTACCCGAGACGGACAAGTCCTTGACCCGGTAGAGTTCGAGCGCTTCGATTTTCTTGACGATTATTCCCGAGTGTTCCAGCAGCCGCTGGTCGGTCAGCACGTAATGGTGATTTGCCGTTCGCAAATACCGATACAGCGCCCAACCGACCGGCAGGACCAGCCAGAAAAAGAGCAGCGCGAACACGAAGACGCTGGCATTGCAGACCTGGCCCTGGCCAGCGGACCAGAGCACGCGGGTTTCGACCTTGTGGGCAGAGGAGACGCCGGCTTGGCTCGCCATGCGGGCGGCATCGGAAGCATGGTTCTTGGACATCGGCAGCAATGTAGATGCGCATGGGCCGCACGTCAGCCGGAAACCATCCGGCACGTGGCGCACGGTTTCGGCTTGACAGCCACCGGTTCTCATGGCAAACGAAAAATCAATGACTGGGAGGTCATATGGCGAACGCTTACGAAAGCGACGACGGCAGATGGATGATCCTTGGCATGGCGGTCATCGCGTCCATCGCAGGGGCGACGGGTCTGGACCTAGCTACCGCAGTGAGGGTGACGGGCTACACGTTCGTGGTCACGCTGCTCGCGGGATTCGTCATCCACTTCTTCGACACCGACTCGATCCTGGGAATCGGAAACACCTGGCCGCTGTTCCTGGGCCTGATGGCGTGTGCATGGTTTCCGGCGATCGACCATTGGGCCTACGGTGCCGTTCCTGACCTTGTGCCACGGGAGTTGTTCAGCGTCTGGTGGGCCGAGTGGTACACGAAGCTGGGCGCATTCGCGCTGCTGTGCCTGTCCGGCCACGCGGTGAATCGGCTCGTGCGTGGCTGATCGCACTCCCGAGTCCGCCTGGATTCGGAGCGCACGCAGACTGCGTGATTACCCGCCACTTGGCGCAAAAAGATTTCAGACAGGGAGGTATCGTGAGTAATTTTCTTTCTCGGTGGCTTGTACAGCGTCGACTGGCACATGTCCCAAAAATCACAGTGGATGTCACGCGCAACTACTACATGACTTTCACAGCACCCAATCCAGACGTGAAGGTGGTCATCAGAAACGAGGCGGGAACCCCGGTGGGAAGGGCTTGCTACGCAGTGTCCCCACTCAATGATCGGGTCTACGTTTACGAAGTGGAGATACTGGGCGCACATCGCCGGCAAGGCTATGGCACCGCCTTGCTGCTATTTCTGGCCCAGACCTATGACCTGCCAATCACCGTGGTGAAAGAGCTTTACAGCGCGTGCAGCTTTTGGCGATTTGCCAGGGGATTGGGCAGTGCGGGAATCAAAATGACCCAGCAGCTCTCCGTTTCGGACATGGCGTCCGAAGCGGAGCGGTGGGCGCATTTACAGCCAGACGCAAGAAAATTGGAGCACACGCTGTTGCACCGGGTCATCGCGGGAAACCAGTCGTGGCGTGAGGCGAAGAGCTATGGCCTTAAGGGCTGAAGTGTCGGGCGTCCACCTCTTCTGCACCCTTTGCTTGATATGAAAAAGATGCTTGATTTGATAGGGGTTGTGCTGCTTCTATATGGGGTCGTCTTTTTCCTGACCAGAACGATGAGGCACGTCCGACGAATCAAAAAAGACACCTTGACATTCACCCAATACGTGAAAAACCATCCGGAAGCACAAACTCCCAGAGGTATCAAGTGCATTCGCTGCAATTCGCGCAGCATCAAGAATTGGGGTGTGACTGGCGCGACTGACCACCGAAGAGTTTTTATTTGCAATCACTGCAATACCCGGCTGTACCGCAGCGATGGTTGGTGAAAGAGAAACTCACCCCTGCATCTCGAAATCTTTCCGGCAACTCCCACAAATCAGCATCAACCCAGGTTTGCCCCACACCTGTTTCTCACAAGGACAAACGTACTTGGCACGGTTCGATTTGTTTGCCGCCGGCTTGGGGTTCTCCTCACCGTCTTCGCCTGATGTGGCCGCAGGATTGACCAGGCTGGCCATCACGGCGATGGACTGCGCCGGCACACTGCCACCGCCCACTGACGCAGCCAGGTGCATGCCCATGCTGCCCTGGCCCGCGCGCACGTGCTCGGGCGCTGGGAAGCGGTCATACCAACTGATCCGGAACGATCGGGTGAGCAACTCGGCGCAGGCCTTGAGGAAGGGGCCGCCCTCGATGGCGTAGTCAGCCATCATGTCTCCCGTGCGCTTGCCTCCTGGCTGGCCGGTGGAGGAGGGCATCAGGCCGATGGCCTCCATCTTCGATGCCCACTCTTCGTTGTGGTACCGGCCACGCCCGGGCTTGCCGAAATGCGATTGCCACAGGTGGCACATCTCATGGGCGAGGGTCTGCATCGTCTCCACCACCGGCACCACGGCGAAGTAGGCAGGATTCATGGCGATCTCGTCCGTCATGCCGCCCTCCAGGTTGGCGAAGCGCTGGGCCGAGAAGTATCCGCACGTGCGCTTTTCGCGCTGCAGCGTGATGAGGCAGCCTGGCAGGGCACCGCCGAAGAGCGTCTCGTTGAAGTGGCTGTAGGCCTGCTGCAGTTCCGTGTAGGTCTGCTGCGTGGGCGTCGTTTTGGAGGGCTGGCTCATGGCTTGGAGAACTCGAATCTTGATTTGTATTGTGCAATACAAAGACAATGAATCACAATTGCAATCAGGGAGAAAGAAGGAATGGGTTACCTGTTCGAGACCATCGTCAGCGCCATCTACCGGCAAACCCGGGCAGGGCAATCACCGCCTGTTCGGTTGGTCCTGAATCCAGTGCAGATGCGGCAATTGCTGGCCGAGCATGCCGCCGGTTGCAGGGAACTGGGCATTTCCGTGCGGCCGGTCGACGGGATTCTGGGAGTGGCCATTGACGTCGACGCGACGGCGACCGGATTCCTGGTGACTGCCTCCGGCATCGACGTGCCGCTGATCGCCCATTAGCCGAGACCGGCACGGCTGTGGGTTTCAGCAGAAAGTTACAAGCCCTGCGCTCGCAAAGGATTGACACGCCAACAGCGCCTGTCGATGATCGCGGGCACCAATAACAAGGGAGCCTTCAGGCCATGCGAACGAACCACTATTTCTGGCGATTGCTTTTTCATGGCGGCAAATTCCTGCTGCGGGTTTGCGTCATTCTCGCGCTCTGGGTTCGCGATTCCCTCAAGGAGTTCATCGCGGTATTCAAGCCACTGCTGCGCTCTGTGGAGTCGCAGGCCCGTGAAGCCGCTGCCGCAGGCAGCCTCAGGGCCAGCGCCCGGCCGAAGAACGCCTTCAAGATCGGCGCGTTCCTCCTCGGCACGCTGGCTGTGATGGGGAAGGTGTTCCTCTTCATCCTTTCGACTGCGCCGGATTTTGAAGAAAGGAAAGAGGATTCAATACCAGACGGGTACATCGATAGTTTTGGAACTCCAGATATCACCAATGTCACCGACGAGAGTTGGGTTAACTATTACGGATCTCGGAAGTAAATCACAGCTTAGTAATAGCTTTTCCTGCGGCTTTAACAGGGCCTACCGTTTTTCCAGCACTGTTTTTTGCGAGTTCGTCAGGTCCCTTCATCATCTGACCGATCTGATTTCCGATACTGAGTCCGATCCAGCCCATCATGGCCGTCCAAACCATTGGCAGGCCCACAAACAGTGAAATCATCAGGATATTGAGGATCATCCGCTTGTAACCCGATGAGGCCATCGAGCCGGCGAGCTGGGAGATTTCCTGCACGAAGATGTTGCCCTGCGCTCCGGGGTACATCGCGTCGATGAGCCTGGCGTCGATCCACTGGGCGATGAACCACATGGTCGCCCAAAGCTTTACGGTGAAGATCGCCACCGCGCCATAAAACAGCACGCGCAGGTCGTAGCCGCTCAGGAAGGTGATCAGCGGCAGGAACATGTAGATCGCCATCAGCACCAGCGCCTGGATCATCGGCAGGCCGGTGATGAGCGGCTGCATCGACAGGCTGGCCAAGGTGGCTTCCCAGCCCACGCCGAGTACCGTGGCCGCGCCCACGACGGTCCGGCTGAACGAGGTCACGGTGTCGTAGTCGGTGCCCATGATGCGATCGGGGTCCACGAACTGGGGGTTGGCGCGCTTTTGCGCCAGGCGCGCAAAAGCATCCTTGGCCTGGTCCATGCTGCTCCAGTTCATGGCAGAGCCGGCCACCTCCACGAGTTTGCCGAAGCTGCCGGCGTGGCCCACCATCTTCTCGCGCACCCCGTTGGTGCCATCCTCCCACCACTGCTTGCACGTGGGCCGGCCCCACTCGGGATTGACCACGCCGGAGTGGGGCGGGGCGATACCGCTGGCGGGGTTGTAGTAGTCGATGTCGCGGGAGAAATCCACCGGGAAATCCGGCACCGGGTTGTACGAACGCATGTCGGCGTAGTAGCCCGGCTCCGTGCGAAACAGCTGGCTGCCGATCCAGTCCACGTCCGTGGGGCCGTACTCCTTGTTGTCCACCGCCACGAGGCTTTGCCCCGTCGGCGAAAGGGCGCCGCTGGCGGCCGCCAGGTAGCGGCTTCGGGCCGGGATGAAGCACTCGCTGTAGAAGCGCTGGATGGCGTTGAGCACGCGCGGGTCCTGGATGGTCGCGTTGCGTGCCATGTCCTCGACCATGCGGATCTGCCGGTCGCCCGATCGAATGCCGGCGCGCACGGCGCGGTTGATGCCCGAGGAGATGGCCATGGTGGAGAACCACCAGGCCGGCACCTGGGAGAGGTTGCCTGCCGTGCTCATGGTGCCGTCCGACGCATCCTTCATCGCCGCGTCGTAGCCCGAGCCCGTGCCGCCGTTGCGCGAGACCATGGTGGGGTTGGGCTCCTGGGGCGTTGCGCTCGGCATGTAGCTCAGGTTGACGGAGCTGAGCGACGTGATGGGCGTCGTGGCGAAGCACAGCGACATCACGAACAGGGCGACGATGATCTTCGTGCCCACGCTCTCCAGGAGGGGCAGCACGCCGGCGCTCTCCAGGCCCTGCTCCTTGGCATCGCGCCAGGCGTTGAAGAGGATGACCGCGAAGGGCACGATGATCAGGCCGGTGCCGGTGATCACCTCGCCAATGATGTTGGCGAAGGCCCACCCGTACATGGTGGTGAAGATTTCGAGGTAGCTGTCGAGCTGCATGGTGGTGGCGGAGGATGGGTTCGGATCAGTGCAATCTGCGGAGCGTGTCGGCCAGCTGGCTAGGCTCGGCCGAGGATGCCGGGGGCAATCCCAACGTGGCCAGCAAAGCGGCGGGCAGGGCCAAGGGCTTTTCGTCGCGGCGCAACAGCTTCAGGCGTTTCGCCTGCGGATCGAGCAGCGCGCGCCCATTGGTCGCCTCCAGCAGGGCGATCAGGGGTTCGATGCGCGCACGGTAGTGCCGAAGCCGCTTCAGGCTGTAGGGGCCGAAATCCCGGTGGATCGTCACCAGTCCTTTCTCCGTGAGCCGCAGCGCAGCCTGGTAGAGGTTGTTGCAGGACATCTCCGAGCCCACGTACTGCATGATCGTCTCCATGGAGGCGGCTCGCTGGGGCAATTCCTCGTCCTCGTCGAGGACGGGGCCGATGCTCTCGTCCTCGACCTCCAGCGGCACATCGAACGCACGCGCCTGCACCAGCGCCCAGATCAGCAGGGCATGGCTGGCGCGGTAATCCAGGGCGGACATGAGCCGCACGAAAAGGTCGCTGGACGGGTCGCGCGGCAGCGCGGGGCCCACCGCGGTCGATGCAGGCTTGGCCGCAACGGCCTCGGGCTGCGCCGGCCGGGGACGGGCGAGTTCATCGCGCATGGCGGCGAAGGTGAGGGCGTAGGAGCGCTGCCAGCGCTTGGCCTTGGTCCCGGTGAAGCCCATGGCGATGAGGCAAAAACCGATCTCGGTGAGCCGGAAGATGGGAATGGGCTTGCCGCGCGGGCTGATGTGGACCGATTCCACGAAATGCTGGGCGGTGAAGGCGAGGTCCGCATGCTCTGCGATCTCGTGGCGAATCTTGTCGAGCACGTGCTTGTGGTCTTTGGCGAAATGTTCGGCGATCGCCAAGGAAGTGACCATCGGCACGCCCTTGATGACCTGGATTCGCGGCCTCACCGAAGTAGCGGCTGAAGAGGTTGAGGGGGTCTTGGAATAGATCTTCGACACTGATTTCTCCTTAAAAGCTGGGGGAAATCTCACGGCCGAAATTTCGGCCGTGAGATTCTTCAATGAATTCAATGACTTACGTTGTTTTCAATCTCACTGCGCAAATTTCGGCCGTGAGATCGAGCGCAGTTCTGATCGCCCTGTGCGCCGGCACTGCGCGGCGCCAACTGGGAGGCCCGCGAGTGCATGGCTGGCTCCTGCAGCGTGGCCAGGAGGGCGGCGGGCAGGGCCTGGCGACCCGGTTCCTGCAGGGCATCGACGAGTTGCGCGAGCAGGCGGTGGACGTGGCGCAGCCTCGCCGCACGAGAGCAAACACAGGGCAGGGGCGTGGTTCCGCTCAATTGGATCGAGGCTGGTTCATGTTGAATCTTCGACATCGACTTCATCTGGTTTGGTTTATCGAATCTCACTGCTCCATTTGGAGCAGTGAGATCGAGCCGCGCCTGGACGGCTGTCATGCCTGCATCCACCGCAGCAACGTGGCCGGCCCGATCGGGATGAGCAACAGGTAGGCGAACCAGAACGCCATCACCTTCCACCGCAGGGCGATGACCTGCATGTGCTCCTGTGGCAGCACGATGCCGCGGCGCGCACCCCAGGCCACGATGGCCTGCCACCAGATGCCGATGCCGGCGACGACCATGCACTGCACCAGCGCGCCATAGTGCCGGATGCCGGTCGCCCAGACCTGGAGCGTGGCCAGGGTCTCGGGCTGCACCTGCAGGTGCGACAGCAGCGCGACCAAGACGAACCCCATCGCGCTCGCGCCAGCCAGCCAGGCCATGCCGATGAACGCCAGGCGAAGCAGCCTGCGCCGGGCCGCACCCGTGCCCTGTGCCTTCGCTTCACTGGCGGGCTCTTGTGGATCGAGAGGCTGCATGCTCATGGCGCCACCTTCTCGTCAAGGTGGCAGGGCAGGGGCGTGGAGCCGTGGTTGATGATCGCCGTGCGTGGCTTGGGCTTCGTCAGGGCTGGTTCAATTTGGATCTTGGACATCGATTTCTTTTGGTAGGTCCGCCGAGATCTCACGGCCTGAATTTCGGCCGTGAGATGGAGCGCAGTTCGTTCACGGCGACAGTCAGCGCAAGAACGTGGTGGGGCAGAGAGAATGCAGACATGTCACCACCTGTTCAGGCCGTGATTGGTCGCTTTGCGGATCGCCTCCCGCGCATCGCGCGGTATGGGCGCGTTGTCGAGCACGAACAAACTGTTCGACACCGCTCGCGCAACATCGTCGCTGAAGTTCCCGGCGATCTGCTTTGCGAAGTCGTCAGCGTGTTGCCCTACGTACAGAAGCAAGGCTTCACGCAAGCGAAGCTGCCCGAGCAGGGTGTCTGCAGAGGCTTGCTGCGCTCGTTGCAGTTCGGCTTGCAGCTGCGCGATCAATAGATCCTGGCGCCGAATCTTCTCGATGAAGGTTCCGAGCATCACTTCATTGGCGGCAGCAGGCCCTTGCGGACCGAGAGGCTGCATGCTCATGGCGTCACCTTCACCCGGCCGTTCTCCATCGGCTGGGGATCGGCTGCCCGCCCATCGGGCACGCGCATCGAGCGCGAGTCGGCCTGGAACTGGCTGCCCATGATGGCCAGGGCCGTGTCGGAGGTCAGTTCCTTGCGAATCCGGGCCTCGAACATCAGGTCGTTGATGAATTGCGTCAGGCGGTCGATCTGCGACTGCGTGTCCCGCATGGCGTCGCCCGCGGCCGTCACCTCGGGCAGGCTCAGGCCCGTGAGCAGCACGGCACGTGCTACCAGCGCCTTGTCGATCACCCGGTGCATCGCCAGCTCCTGGCCGAGCCGGGTCACCGCGATGCCGCGCGTGTCGGGAGGCAGCTTGCGCAGCGCGTCCAGCAGCTGCGGGCTGATGGCCATGCCGGGCGCGGCGATCGTGTTCAGATCGGCGTAGGGACTGCCCGAGGGGGCGCCCGCCATGGCCTGCAGCTTCGGCAGCACCTGGTCCACCTCCGCTTCGTACTTCGGGCCCAGGCCCGACGCCGTGGTCACCGCCGTCGCGGTGGGGCAATCCGCGCTTTGCGAGCAGGTATAGACGCGCTTGTCGCCCAGGACCTCGGTGGTGAATCGGGCCAAGTCGTCTGGCGATGCGAAGGCCTGCACCAGGCGCGTGGACTTGTCACTGGTTGCGGTGTAGCTGGTGCTGGAGGAGGTCGTGACGGACTTGTTCAGCGTTGCGTTGTAGCCGGCCACCGAGAGATCCCGGATGGGGCGAAGGGGAGGCGAGTTGATGCCGCCCGCCTTCTGGCCGAACACCCAGTTCACGCCCGTGCGCTGCGCCTCCTCATTCTTGTTGATGTCGATCTTGGCCTGCACGATGTCGCCGGACGTATTGGCCTTGACCTTCCAGGCGTCGCCCTTGGCCATCTTGATCCAGTCCTCGTAGGGATTCTGGCCGGCGCGGATCATCGCCTCGGTTTCCTCGCAGGTCTTGAGCGAGGAGGCGACCAGCAGATCCGCCTTCTGGCTGTAGTTCTGAAAGAGTTGATAAAGGCCCGGCTGGGCACGCTGCAGGACGTACAGCGGCAGCGAGGCGATGCCTGCCTGCACGGCATTGGTCACCTGCTGCCCCAGGCGCGAGATGTTGTTCATGATGTTGCCCCAGGACATGCCCACATCAAACTTGCCGCAGGAGTAGTTCAGGCGCAGGTTGGCCTGCAGGCCCAGGGCCTGGGAGGTCTGCCCGCGGTTGTTGGCTGCGCCCCCCGGCGTGCCGCCGCCCATGCGGTAGTACAGGGTGGAGTTGGAAACCGGCTGTGCATGCAAGGCCGATGTGGTGCCCATGCTGGCCAGGGCAAGCGCCACGGCCAGCGCGTGGGGGCGCAATGGGGATTTCGAGATCGAGATGAATCGCATGAGAGTGCTGAAAAATGTGCGGAGGCGTTCGAGCGATGGATCAGGGAACCGAGAACAGGTAGATGCCGCGGCGCTGGCAGCAGTCGTACTTGTTCCAGAGGTTCCAGACGTAGCCGTTGACGGCGCTGGTGCGGCCATCACCAAAGGACAGCAGGGACAGAGAGTCGTTCTCACCGAACCGCACGCAGTTCGTGGTGGTGCGGGGATAGACCATCGACCAGCGAGTGTCGGAGTCCTCGATGGAGGAGAAATACTTGAAGTTGCCGCTGGTCTCCAGGCGCTTGTAGATGTGGGGTTGGGCGCGCTTCTTGATGATGCTGGCCACGCGCTCGGCCAGTACGGCCGAGGCCTTGACCGGGTGCTGCTGAACCACCTCGCCAGTGCGGGGGTAGATGCTTCCCCAGGTACTGGTGATCCCCGACGAGTGGCTCACCTCATTGCGGGTGGGCACCCAGGCAGATGGGTACAGCATCTCCACCGGCAGGATGCCGCGCCAGAACAGCGCATCAAGTTCCGACTGGTAGTGCAGTCCGAACGCGGACGCGCCGCCCGGGCAAAAAAGACCGCCCGGCCCCAGGTCCATGCTGCCGCCGGCAAGCGATGCGATCGAGACGACCTGCTGCAAGGGCCCCAGGTCGATGCCCGCGAGCGCGGCCCCATCCATGCCCAGGGTAGCCAGACCGCTGCTGGAGCCCAGGAAGCTGCCGACGTTGCCGGCCGCGGACTGCAGCTGCGACAGGCGCCCGGGAAGGCTCGTGATCTTGCCGATGATGTCCATGGGTGCCTTGGCGAGACTCGCCGCGCCCTGCAGAACCGAATTGGCCGCATCCATGGGCACGGACATCCATTCGCGCTGGATGTTGGGCAGTTCTTCGGTGGGGAACTCCATCAGTTCCGAGATGCCTGGGATGCCGAACATGGAGGGCACGTTCGGCAGCGTCCCGGTGGAGAGCGCGCTCGCCACCATGCCCACAGGGTTGCCGATGGCGTCCGCCCCCTTGAAGGTGGTGATCTCGGTGTCGTCGCGGGCGGTATCGGCCGCGGAATCCAGGGGCATGCCGGCCATGGCCGAGCCGACGCCGGCCATGGCTGCGGCGATCGGCTTTCCCACCTCCAGCCAGGGATGCATCAGCGGATCGTTGTAGGTGCTCACGATCGCATCGGGCAGATAGTGACTCATGCGGATCGAGTAGAGGACGGTGCAGCCCTTGATGTTGCAGCGCAGAAAGAAGCACATCCCCTTGACCTGGTAGGACAGGCAGCTGGGGAAGGATTGCAGGGTGGCGGTCAGGATCGCCACGGTGTTGGTGGTCTGCGCGAGAGCCGCGGGGGGCGCCAGAGCGAATGCGCCACAGAGGGCGGCTCCTAGGGTGGCGGATCGCACAGCGGCCAGGATGCGCGGCGCGCGGCACCAGGACGCGGGTGAGCGCTTGCATGGCCTCGAGCGCTTCTTCATTGCACGCCCCTCGAACCAGTGGCCGACCCAGAGGATGACCGGGCACGCTGGAACGCGGCCAGCGCGGCATTCACGTCCGTCATCCCGAACACCACGGTCTGGCGGTTCACGACGATGGCCGGCAGCCGGTCGATGCGGTAGTGCATCGCCAGGGTGATGCCATTGGCCGCGTTGGCGACCACGGGCTGCACCTGCCGGCGGATGCGTGCCTCGTTCGCGGCGAGCCAGGCGCGGGCATCGGCCTCGTTCTGAGGCAATCCCTGGTTGATGGACTGCTGCACGCGCGCCATGGCGTCCAGGCGGTAGATGTCGAGCTTGAACCGGTCCGAGCGCTGCGGGGTCACCAGCATGGCCGAGTTGGCGAAGACCTCCACCTGGGTGACGCCGCGGTACAGGTCATCGCCGAGAATGACCTGCGCTTGGGGCGCGGTGACCACCATGAGCAGCGGCAATGCCAGTGCCCATGGCCGGAATTTCGAGCAAATCCAATGCATGGCGCTCACCCGCGTGCCTTCACGAGTTCCTCGGCCACAAGCATGGCCGCCTCCAGTTCGGTGCAGCCGTGCTGGTCCATGAGCCGGCGCCGGTGCGCCTTCTCATGGCCCTCGGTCATGGCCAGGGCGATCGGCAGCGCCGGTGGCACGTTGCGAAACAGCATCTGGCCGAGGGCCGAGATGATCACGCCCTCGGTGTACTTGGGCGGCTCCTTGCGGGCGGACTCCATCAGATGGCGCTGCTCGGGCGTGAGGCTGCGAAACCGTGCGACCTCGGCGATCTCCGAGCGATCCATGGTGAGCAGCATCCAGTACTCGCACATGGAGAGCACCCGCTCCATGGAGTCAGGGAAATCCTGCAGGTTCTGCGTGGCCAGCCAGAACCAGATGTTCAGCTTTCGCCACATCTTGGTGCCCTTGGCGATCTTCGGGCCCAGCAGCTCGTTGGTGGTGATCAAGTGGCCCTCGTCAGTCAGAAAGACGATGGGACGGCCCTCGGCCTGCGTGCGCTCGCCGCGGGACTGCACCGAGTCGATGAGGCTGGTGTAGGCCACCGCCAGCGCGTCGCCATAGCCGTCCTGCGTCAGCGTTCCCATCTCGATGAGGGTCACGTCCGCGTCCGGCCAGTCCTGGCCCTCGCGATTGAAGAGCTTGCCGCGCAGGGCCTGCGTGAAGGTCATCATGGACTGGCCCATTTCCTCAGCGCGCATCTGGCGCGGGCCGGAGAGCGTCTCGTCGCGGTGCATGCCCATGAGTTCGATGGCAACGTCCTGGGTCAGCGGGTGCTTGCGGCCTTCCCTTTTGCAGCGCACGGACGCGCGGATGATCGCCCGCGAGACGAGGTAGCGGTCGGCGCGGCCCATGCGGGCGACCTCCTGCTCCTCGCCGCCGGTGATCATCATGATGGCGGCGAT
>NZ_BQXI01000037.1:0-42075 GCF_030158955.1 Acidovorax sp. SUPP1855
GGGCCTGCAAGGCCCCTCATGCACCCAGGCGCAGACCGCTGCTGGGCCTCATCACGCTCAAACGGCTGCTGGCGCCCACTCATTCCTGTTCGGATTCGTCAAACATGGGGTTGTGAGAGGCTCCCTACTACCTCGAGGAGATCACGCCATTGCTTCAGCGCCTGGAGCGGGCCACGGTCAATGTGATGGCGTTCAAAGGGCGCGGCGGCGGGTTGGCTTTGTCGGTGGGCGCTTCGATCGGTGCGTATTGGCTCATCCCCCGCCTGCCTGCATTCACCCGGGCGCATGGAGAAATTGCGCTGAGCTTGAGCACACGCGTGGGCCCCGCCGACTTCAAGGCTGGCACCATCGATGCTTCCCTGGAATTCGGCGATGGCCAGCGCGCCGGGCTATGCTGCGACTTCGTGGCGGCACTGGACCTCGCACCCTATGCTGCACCTACCTGGGTGGCGCGCCACGGCACGCAGATCGGGGCAGCAACGCCCGGTTCGGGGCTGCTGCATCACCACACACTGCCGGATGCCTGGGAGCAGTGGTTTTTGGCGGAGCAAATCGACGCCGCTCCCGGCCGCACCGGCCCCCGATTCGAGATCATGTCCATGGCACTGAATGCCGCCGTGGCGGGCCTGGGCGTGGTCCTGCTGCCGGACTACATGGCCGAAGACATGGTGCAGGCCACGCGGCTTGTGCGCCTGTCTTCGCGCACATGGCGCAGCCCCAAGGGCTACTATCTGGTTTATCCGGAAGAGTCGGTGCAATCACCGACCCTGCAGACCTTTAGGAGCTGGCTGCTGGATTCAGCGCAGCAGCGTTGATGGGAAGCCACCAGCCAGCGCGCTCACTCTGCTGCCGCGAATGGGCTCGACGAGCCCAACCCCTCTGTCACCCCTTCGGACAAGGATCAGGGCATTCCGCAGAAGACGACATGGCCTCGCCCGGACTTCCTACAAGGCGCGACTGACAACGCAAGGAAGCTCTGGACTTCATCAAACGGAGTCTTCAGATGCGAAAAATGATTCTCATGGCTGTCGCTGGCTATCTCTGGAAAAAATACCAGTCTCGCAAGACGACAGGTAGCACAACCACCCCATCACGCGGGTAAGCAGGGCGGTCCATGCTGCCGTAGCTCATGGGTTCCTGCTGGGCTTAGGCTTCAGTTGTGATGGCTCCCAACACCGCTTTCAGATAGGCGGCGGTGCGAGACCCTGCGCAGCGTGCCACCTCCGGCGGAGTCCCGCTCGCCACGATGCGCCCGCCCTGGGCCCCTGCCCCCGGACCGATGTCGATCACCCAATCGCTGGAGGCGACGAAATGCATGTCGTGCTCAACCACTACCACTGTGTTACCTGACTGCACGAGAGCATCCAACTGGGACAGCAGGCGGTCCACATCGGCAGGATGCAAACCGGTGGTCGGCTCGTCCAGCAGATACAGCGTGTGCCCACGTTGCGTGCGCTGCAATTCGGTGGCGAGCTTGATGCGTTGTGCTTCGCCACCCGACAGCTCCGTGGCGGGCTGGCCAAGGCGCAGGTAGCCGAGACCGATGTCGCGCAGGACTTGCAAAGACCGGAACACACTGGGTTCGTCCACGAAGGTTTCGCATGCTGCGTCCACGGTAAGTGCCAGCACGTCTGCAATCGACAGTCCGTTCCAGGTAATGGCCAATGTCTGGGGGTTGTAGCGTGTTCCGTGGCAAGTGGGGCAAGGCGCATAGACACTGGGCAGAAAGAGCAACTCCACGCTGACGAAACCTTCGCCCTCGCAGGTGGGGCACCGCCCTTTCGCAACATTGAAAGAAAAACGACCTGCGTCGTACCGTTTCTTTCGTGCAGCAGGTGTGGCCGCAAACAACTTTCGCACGGCATCGAAAAGGCCCGTGTAAGTGGCCAAATTGGAGCGGGGTGTGCGTCCAATGGGTTTCTGATCCACCCGCACCAGCCTGCGCACCTGATCGGTTGCACCACCCAGTCGGCCCACGGTGGGAATGGCCCCACCCAACTCAAGAGTAGCGCCCGGATCATCATCGCCGGCAGCCGCATCGGGCGGCCCCTCCGGCATGCCACCGTCCTCGGGCGCCGACATGGGCTGCCCCAGATGGGCGCTGACCAGTTCCAGAAGCGCTTGGCTGACTAGACTCGACTTGCCTGACCCTGAAACACCGGTTACGGCAGTCAGGCAGCCGATGGGGAAAGCAGCATCCACCCCCCGCAAATTGTGGCGATGCACACCCTCCAATGTCAGCCAGGCTTGCGGTGTTCGCCGGACGCGGCGATCACATGCAACGTCTGCGAAAAGATACCGGCGTGTCTGGGATTGCAGCACGCCGGCCAATCCTTGCGGCGGGCCACTGTAAAGCACTTGGCCACCTTGTTCTCCGGCGTCCGGCCCCACATCCACTAGCCAGTCGGCACGGCGCATGGTGGCGATGTCGTGTTCCACCACGAAGATGGAGTTGCCGGCGGCTTTCAGACGCTCCAGCGCCGTCAGCAACGATTCGCTGTCGGCGGGATGCAGGCCGGCAGAAGGCTCGTCCAGCACGTAAACGACTCCGAAGAGTTGCGATGCGAGCTGGGTCGCCAAGCGCAACCGCTGCAACTCGCCAGGCGACAGGGTGGGGGTGGCGCGGTCGAGCGACAGATAGCCCAGTCCGAGGTCCGTCAACGCCCGAACACGGCCCAGTAGCTCCTGCGCAATGCGCTGAGCGGCCAATTGCTTTTCCGCCGACAGGTTGGGCGTACGGCGGATGTCGGGCGCGCCCGCGTGGCCCGACGCTCCTGCCGCTTCGCGCATTGCGGCCGCACGCATGCGAGCCGCTTTCGACAAACTGGCGCCCGCACTTTCCGAGGGCCCAATGGATGGCACACCCTCGGCCATCGGGCCAAGTACATCGGCCAATGCGGACAGGGACAGGTGCGTGAGGTCGCCGATGTCCAGCCCGCAAAAAGTGACGGACAAGGCCTCCGGCTTGAGACGTTTTCCATGGCACACGGGACAGGGCGTGCCCACCATGAACTGGGCCACCTTGCGCTTCATCATGGCGCTCTGGCTGGTGGCGAAAGTCTGCATCACGTAGCGGCGAGCGCCGGTGAAGGTACCCATGTAGCTGGGCTGCTGCTTGGCGCGTCGCGCCCGGCGTACCTCTTCAGTCGTGAAGCCTGCGTACACAGGGACTGTCGGCTGCTCGTCGGTGAAGAGAATCCAGTCTCGCGTCTTGCGCGGCAGATCTCGCCAAGGCACATCAATGTCGTGCCGCAGCGTGGTCAGGATATCGCGCAGGTTCTGCCCTTGCCAGGCGCTGGGCCAAGCCGCCACAGCCCGCTCGCGCAGGGTGAGTGAATCGTCGGGCACCATCGAGGCCTCGGTCACCTCGTAGATGCGGCCCAAGCCGTGGCAGTGCGGACAAGCGCCCTGTGGGGTGTTGGGCGAAAAGTCTTCCGCGTACAGCATGGGCTGCCGGAGTGGGTAAGTTCCAGCGCGGGAGTACAGCATGCGCACCAGGCTGGAAATAGTGGTCACGCTGCCCACGGATGATCGTGCGGTGGGCGTGCCCCGTTGCTGCTGCAGGGCCACAGCGGGCGGCAAACCCTCGATGGCATCGACCTGAGGCACACCCACCTGGTCGATCAAACGACGCGCATAGGGCGCCACCGACTCAAAATACCGGCGCTGCGCCTCCGCATAGATGGTGCCGAAAGCCAGCGAAGACTTACCGGAGCCCGAGACGCCCGTGAACACCACGATGGCATTGCGGGGAATCTCGACATCCACATTCTTCAGGTTGTGCTCCCGTGCGCCGCGCACAAGAACGAATCCATCGTGGTTATTCGCCTGCTTCAATTGGTTTGGCATAGGATGGGTTGTCGTTACCGTTGATTTGCCAGCGAGGTGTTGCACAAAAGGAGAAATGGTCAGCGCTCGCCACGATCGGCAAAATCCACGCATCGTTCACTTTGGCATCTGAACTGCCCATGTCCGACCATACCCTTGATACGTCCTCGCTCGCCTTGATTGACACCTGCTCGGAAGCTGCGCTGACGCTGCTGGAGAGCAATCTCACCCAGCATGGCATTTTGGCGGCAAGCCGCACCGCAGCTGCGGAGGCGCGACGCTACACGCGCATCTTTGGGCGGGATGCGGCCATTTGCGTGATGGCCATGTGCGGCAGCGGGGTGCCGGCCCTCGAACAAGGCGCGGTGGCCAGCCTGGATGCGCTGGCGGCGAAGCAGGCTCCCAACGGGCAGATCCCAAAGTATGTGGACCCGGAAGGCCATGATGCGGACTTTTGGTACCTGGGCTGCATCGACGCCACGTTGTGGTGGCTGATCGCGGTGGACCACGTGCGACGGCACGGCGAGGTTGGGACCGACCACTGGGCCAGCGAAGTCGACCGCGCGCTCGGATGGCTGCTGGCGCAAGAGCACCAGCACTTTCGACTGTTGCAGCAGAACGAGGCAAGCGACTGGGCGGACATCATGCCGCGCTCGGGATATGTGCTCTACACCAATGCACTGTGGTTCGACGTGAAGCGCCGTTTCGCGCTGTGCCATGCGGACGAGACGCAGCACCACTTCAACCATCTCTTCAATCCGTTCCAGCGCGATCTTCACCAGTACCACCGCGCCCGCCTGCTCCAGCACTACGCGCGCCGTGGCCGGCGTGACCGTGGGCTCTACCTGAGCTTCGTGAATCTGGCGGTCGTGGGGGACGAGGGTGATGTGTTCGGCAATTTGCTGGCCATCCAATGCGGCCTGGCCGACGAGGCCATGTCGCACAGCATCACGAACGCGATCGGGGCCGCGCGGGCCAGCGATCCTTATCCGGTGCGGGTGGTGCTGCATCCCCTGTCGGAACAGCACGATCTCTGGCGAGCCTACATGGGACGGCATCGACAGAACCTTGCACACCAATACCACAACGGAGGTATCTGGCCCTTCGTCGGTGCTTTCTGGGTCATGGCACTGACGAAGGTGGGCCTGCAAGCAGAAGGCTGGGCCGAACTGGTCAAGCTGGCGCGCACGAACGAACTCGACAATTGGCGCTTCACCGAGTGGTTCCACGGCCGCACGCTGGCGCCGCTCGGTATGGCCGGGCAGAGTTGGAATGCAGCCACCTTCCTGATGGCCCGGCGTGCGCTGCAGGGTCAAGAGACGGCTTGGTGACAGGGGCTTGCTGAAGGTTGGCCGGGCAGGCATCTTGGTGCCGAGTCCCGCGCGCCACCCATGGCCAGCAGCGGCGCGGAGCTTCCAAGATATATTCCGCAGCAGCACTGCGCCCGAGGCAGTTGCACCGGCCGTCTCGGCCAGCCTGACAGCGCCAGGGGACGCGCGACCATGAGCGCCGCAGTGAACTCTCCATCCCCTCCCTCCCAAGCCAGCGCCCTATCAAGCGATGCAAAGGCCGACACCGACAACACGTCGGTCGGCTACAGCGATGCCGTGCTGGGCATCGCATCCTGGCCAGGCACCACCATGGCCTGGCGTTTTTTGCCTGCCAGTGCCGAGACCACGGGCGCCACATTGGCGGTGAACATCGCCATGCATCCCGAAGGCCTGCTGCCCGCACCCACAGCGGCGGGTGATGCGGCGGCAGCCACAGCCAGCGAAGTCGCAACCCGCTTCGAAGCCATCATGTGGCAGTTGGCACAGCTGGACATGCAACTGACCCTCGCCACCTCGCTGAACCAGCCGGCTGGCGGCACGCCGATCCAAATGCCGGTGGAAATCCCGCCGCTGCGCGCCCATGCCGCAGCGTGCCACGCATTCAGCCAAGCGGCTGCAACGCTGGGCGTGGCCATGGCCGACCCCGTCGCAGCAGCCACGCCGGCCGATGTCTCTGCGCACTACGGTGTGGATTGGCAGGCGATGGGCTTGACCGCTCGAGACCGCACGATTGGCACCCTGGTGCACCTACCACCTGAGGGCCTGTGGATGCCCAGCTATGCCGCTTTCGTGGCCGGTGGCACCGTGGCAGCGCTGGTGGCCGAGGACCTGGACCCTGCTGCCGTGATGACCGACCCGAACAACATCTCACTGCCGCTGAACCCCGGCATCGAGTTGGCGATTCCGACCACCGACCGGACACAACCCAACGGCGGCCTGCCGCTGTCGGCACTCGCCGCCACGCTGCACCTGACTCCGGCCAGCCTGGTGGCGGCCAACTGCGCCCGCCCCGCTCTGCTGGCGCCGGGTTTTGTCTTCGAAGCCGAAGGCGTGGCGGTGCAAGTTCCGGCCGAAGGCGATCCAGGCGCCGATGCCTGCTTGAACGACATCGCGCACCTCTTTTCAGACAAAGGTGTACCGATTGAAGCGGCCATGATCGCCCTGGCCAACGCAGACAAGCCAGGCATGTTCCGCCCCAGTATCACGCTGGCAGTGGACCGCAGGCTGATCGAAGCCGGCTGGACGCTGGCGGACAACCCCACCGGCATTGCCATGGGCGCGCTGGCCAGACTCAATGTCAGTACGGTGGATCTGCTCCCTGCAGGTTCAGCGCTTTTGCTCAAAACCACGCTGACCACAGGCCTGGATGCAGAGCCGCTCGGCGCCTTGGCCCACGCCCATGCCATCGGACCGGGCGATCTGCTGCGCCACAACGCGGGACTGGCGGCGCGCGACTTTCCTGTGCCCGGCTTGGCGGCATGGCCTGGCACATCCCTTTCGCTGCGCATTCCCTACCGCGTTCGCACTGGTCAAACACTGTCCGCCATTGCTGCGCTGTTTGTGTCCGCCGCCGCGCCCGCCACAGAGCAAACAGACGAACAGGCATTGTGCGAAACCAACCGTTCCATGCCCGCCACGCTGGCGCCAGGCCAGGTCATCACCGTCGCAGGCCAACCACTGACCACCCAGGCCGGCGACAGCTTCGACGCGCTGATCGCGCGCGCCAACCCAGCCGTCACCCTGGACGAATTTGCCACGGCCATCGCCACCGACCCCGAAGCACTGGCCGCTGGCGCGCTGCTACTTTGTCCACCTGCTTTTTTGGCAAGCCCTACCACGCCAAAGGATCTGGCTACCGCTTATGGCCTGACTGCGACAGCACTGCTCAGCGCCAATGCGGCCACGCCGAAGCTGATCGTGCCAGGCCTCGTGCTCAAGCCATCGCAAGTCGCCGATGGGCCTACCATTGAGACCGCGCAAGGCGACAGCATCCATGCCATCATCCGCCGCTTCGCATTGGCCGGGATGGACGTCACCATCGAGGACTTGGTCCGCGCGAATCAGAGCACCGCTTTTCTGGCAGCCCGCGCGCAATTGCTTCTGCCGCCGGTCGATACGGTACTGAACGCCGCCTTCGGCACTGGCGGCTGGCAATTGCCGGCAGCGATTTTTCCTTTGCGTACCTGGGTCACGCTGAAGCGCGACGCTGACCAGGTACTACCGGCGTTGCGTGGCACCACAGAAGCGCCCGGCGCGGCAGTGCAGGACAGCAGCGTGGTGGCGGCGGTGGGCAACGGCATTGGCGATGGCCAAGAAAGCAACGCTGTCGCGCTGGACCAGTTGGCTGTTGCCATCGAGAGCACTGTGATCGGCCTGAAGATGACCACGGAGCATGGCACTGCCCCCGCCGATGTATGGGGTGTCTCTTTCGTCGACCCTGGTGGCATCGCCGAAGTAAAGGTGTCGCCACAGGCCAGCGTGCCTGGCGTCGAAGGGCTCCAGCCTCTGAGCTTCGCGCTGCGCCCTCTGTCAAACACGTTGGAGCACGCGACTGGTGTCGAGATCCGATCCATTGACGAGACCACCGGCGGCTGGGGTGCCTCCACTGTCAACGATTACCAGGGCATTGACCTGGAGGCCTGGGTGCGCATCTGGTTGGCGGGATTGGACCAGCTTTGCACTGACCGCTATGCCGTGCCCGCTGCACAAGTGGCGCCCGAAGCGCTCGCTCGGCTGATGACCGCCAAGAAGGTTCTGGCCCGCGCCGTGGCAAACGGGCTTTCCCCCGTCCTGGTGATCCAGGAGACAAGCATTGGTGCCCTCGATTCGGAGGCATGGCAAGCGGCTCGCGAAGCACTGCAACAGCGCCTGCAGGACCAGTTGCTGAGTGGCTACGACACCGCTGCCATCCTGCAGTTCAATGCCGCTGTCACATCCCCAGCCACCGCGTCCATGGCACGGCTCTGGGGGACTGGGCACGTGGGCAATCCACAGGCTGCAGGCGCACACGACTCCGTCTCCGAAGATCCAGGCGCGTGGAAAATCTGCCAGTTGGGAAATGCCGCGACCGCCCTGGCCAACACCCGCAAAGGCACTGTCTCCTTCCCGCTGGATGTTGACCAGCCCGCCTTCCACCGAGCGGTGGCACTGCAACCAGACTATGCCATCCATGACATGGAGGTCGCCGGCGAGCTTTCGGACAACGACAGTGGCACGCCAAAGCGACTGAGCTTCTTGCGCGACTTCGAACGGTTCCCACCCGCGGCCTTCAGCGCGCCGCTGGGCACGACGGTCATACCGGTGCCGCTGCGCGCCTGCCCCAACCCGCCGCTCGCGGTCTCGCATCAGGCCGAAGGGCCGACCGACCCAGCCACGCTGGCAGAGGCTCTGCACTGGTCTTATGTGTTCATCCATGCCCATGACAACGCAGCACAAGACCAAGCCCTCATCGAGATTGAATTCAACGGTCAGCCGCCCGTTGCCACCGACCTCGGGAACCGGGGTGACAACGCGCTGTTCCAGGCCCTGGCGCAGTACACGGCCGTGCAGGAACCCCTTTGGGCCATCCTTGGGCAACTGCAAGTGCCCAGCGTTTCGCCGAAGGACCCGGTGCTCGTGACAGCACTCCATACCTACGCCGACCTGGCCGAACGTGTGGGCGCACTCTGGTCGGATTGGTGGCCCAGCCATGATTCGCAGGACTCGCCCCCTGCCACGCACCGCATGGACGGACATCGGGCGCCACACCTTTCCGGCAGCGCCGAAAGTGCCGCGCATGGCGTCTCCATGCCAGGCTCGACCGATGCGAGTGTGCCGCATGAGCGCTATCAATACCTGGCAACGCTGCACGCCACCACAGCCGCTGGCGACGGGACCAATCAACCTGCCTACTGCAAACTGACGCTGCAGCGGCTGCAAGCCGATGGACCCGCAGCATGGCCAGAGATCACCATCCTCTGCGCAGACGGCGCGAACGTCCCGCTGATCGGAGTAGAGCCGGTGGGCCAGAGTCGTGACTACAACTTTCCTGCGGGTGAAGGCGTGCCCAATGTGCCGGCTTTTACCCCTGTGTCGTGCCAATGGACGCTTTCCGGTCTGCACGTGGCTCGCTATCAACGGGCCAACGCTACCGTGGCCGTCATACGCAATGCGCAATTGCTGGGCACCGACGGTGCCCTGACCTGCCCGGCCTTTGTCTACCGAACCCCGCAGAGGGGGTTTTCAGAACCGCTGATCCCACTCATCCGCATCGATACCCCGCTGCCCATCGGCATCTGGACCAACGACGTGGCCACCAACCCACTGACGTCACTGTTCAACGCGTTGTTCGACAGCAATGAAACGGGTCGCGAGATCATGGTCCGAACCACCTATGGCTACCGTGTCGCAAGCTCCCCGCCGGCCATTGAAACCCTGACTCCGGTGATGTTCCTCTCACTCTCTGAATTCAATGCGACCAGCACGGTGCAGAGCATCATCGGCGCGTTCGAAGCCTGGAGAACCAATACGGGCACCCCAACCTATGGGGGGTTTCTGAGCTTCGAGATCAGCTTGTACGCCCATGCTGGTCTGGTGCACCGTCAGCCCTTGGTGGTACTGCAGCAAATTGTTTCAGCGCTTGCATGAAGGACGGACGGCGAGGCAAAGTCATCCACGTCAGGCGCACACGCGAATTTTTGATCGAAGCGAACGGCACAGTCGACTTGATCCACAGACAGGAATCAAACCTTGCAACGTCTTCCATGCACCAGATGCGGCGACTCCATTCACCCCGATACGGCAGCAAGCAACGATGGCCTGTGCATGCCTTGTGTGCGAGGTAATACCCGCTCCATTGAAGAGCGTCGCGAGGAACATCGGCAGCGCCGCGAGGCCGAGCGTGCCGATCGAGAATCCCCGGAACACCTGTATTGGATTGCCCTCGTCGACCGGGTGTACAAAGGCGAGGGCTTTGAATCGCTCTCGCATGGCGACCAGCTTTATTACTTGCTCAGCGTCCTTTCTGGCGAGGTCCACAACGGAGGCTTCGATCAGTTCTTCTCCAACTCCAGCGGTAACCACTACCGCGAAACCGTCGATGCGCTCAAGGAGATCGGGGATACCGTGGCCCTAGACCTTCTATTACAGGCAAAGGCTGCGGTATTCGGTGACGCACCAGTACCCGCCAACCGAGTGGCTCGCTTCGACCTCATGCGCACGGCATCGGAAGACCACCCTGAATATGAAATTGCGAACCAGGCGCTCGATGGCCTGGACCGGCGCTTTTGGCGCCATGCGGAGCAGTTCGGTGCACAGCTCGAGAATTTGGCCGAGTCCCATCAGCTGTACAAAATGACCTGACCTCTCAGGCCCAAGGTCACGATCGCCGTGGCCGCCATGGATGTCCCATGGCCGCGATGCAGACACCCATCGGTGATCGGGGAATGGTTTTTGACTTCGCGGCCAGGAAAGCGCTACGTCACCTGGCCCGGAATGCTTTGCCGTGCGGACAGCCGGGCAGGCGATAGCCCTTCCACCACCAAGCCCTCACGCACCAATTCCTCAGGCAGTGGCTCGCCGCGCAGCAATTGCCGAGCAAGCAGCGACGCGCCAGCAGCACTCTGAATGCCATACCCGCCCTGCCCTGCCAGCCAGAAAAAGCCCGGCACGTGGTTGTCCCAC
Source organism: Acidovorax sp. SUPP1855 (assembly GCF_030158955.1). Classification (NCBI taxonomy): domain Bacteria; kingdom Pseudomonadati; phylum Pseudomonadota; class Betaproteobacteria; order Burkholderiales; family Comamonadaceae; genus Acidovorax; species Acidovorax sp. SUPP1855. Next base: position 10,821 of record NZ_BQXI01000037.1, read on the forward strand.
CCGATGACCATGTCGCCATCCGGCACAAATGAGCGCAGCCCCGCCCAGGTATGGGATGGGCGGCGGATCTGGAAAGTCGTCATTTCCTCGATGTGATAGATGCCGGTGGCCACATCCAGCTCTTCGGGCACCACGTCGTGCGGATGGGTGGGGTCGGCATTGGCAGGGGAACCCAGCAACTGGCCTGCATCGGGCTTGAAGTAAAAACTTTCGTCGATGCCCACCACGGCCGGCCAGTGCGTGGCATCCAGGCCCTCGGGCACGGCGAAGGTGAAGGCGGTGCGCCTGCGCGGCTCCAATCCGATGGGCGGCACGCCGGCGAGGCCTGCCACCACATCGGCCCAGGCGCCCGCCGCGTTGACGATGTTTCCGGCCTGCAGCTGCCGGCCATCTGCCAGTGTGACCCGCCAACCGCCGCCCTGGCGCTGCAGAGCCGTTACCTCGGCATGGGTCAGCACCTGACCACCACGCTGCCGCAGCCCACGCAGATAGCCCTGGTGAAACGCATGCACGTCGATGTCGGCTGCGTCGGGCTCGCGCATGCCTGCAGCCACGGCATCGGGCCTTAGGCATGGCAGTTGGGCCAGCAGTGCTGCCTTTTCCATCCATTCCACATTGGGCGATGCGGCCCGGGCTTCGTCATAAGTATGCTGCAGCAGGTCCAGTTGGTCAGGCCCCGCCACATAGACCACGCCACGGGGCGAGAGGATGGGGTCCGCTCCGAACTCGGGCGGCGGCGCGTCATAGAAAGCGCGGCTTGCTCGTGTGAGCGCCTGGATATTGGGGGTTCCATAGGTGGCCATGTAAAGCGCCGCGGAACGCCCTGTGGTGTGATAACCAGGCTGCGATTCACGCTCCAGCAGCAGCACGCCGGGGCGTTCGTTCTCGCCCTCCCGATTGACCAATTGCCAGGCCAGCGAGGCACCTGCAATGCCTGCGCCGATGATGATGTAGTCCACTGATTGCATGATTTCATGCTCCCCCATCACACCGCAGACACCTTCACCGCCGAGGCCGCTCGGTCATCGCGCGGCAGGCTGCGGACATCGCGTGGATCGGGTGCGCCGGTCACGATCGAGGTCAGTGCGGGCTCCATACGGGTTGCCACCAACTTGGCCAGGTCCGGCCTTGGGCGGTGAAGCCCGGCGATGCCCTTGAAGGCCTGCTCCATCGCATGGCCCACGCCCAGCGTGTGGCGGTCTGCCCGAAAGCGCCCCACGATCTGCAGGCCGAAGGGCATGCCCGCGTCGTCCAGCCCGCAAGGCAGGCTCAGCGAGGGGTGTGTGGTGAGCGTGGTCACATAGGTCAGTGCCAGCCAGCGGTAGTAATTGGCCTGTGGCTCGCCGTTGATGTGGCTGGCAAACAGCTGCGTCCATGCGAAGGGAGACACGGGCGTGGTAGGGGAAAGGATCACGTCGTATTGCTCGAACAGCGCCTGAAACCGCGCCAGAATGCGCGTTTGCTCGGCCTGTGCCCAGGCGCTGTCCAGCAGCGTCATGGCGGCACCCATTTCGTAGTTGGCACGGGTGTTGGGCCCCAGGCTGTTCGGGTCGCGCTGGTAGGCTTCGCGCATGCCGGCCACGAAGGCCTCGGCGCGCAGTACGTCGAAGCAGCGGTGCACGTCGCCCAGGTCCATGTCGATCGCGTCGCAGGTGCCGAACAAATGCTTCATGGCTTGCACCTTGGTGCGAAACACGGCGCGGATGCCGTTGTCCACCGCGCAGGCACCAAAGTCCTCCGTGATCGCCACGCGCAGGCGGCCCAGGTCCACCGTTTCGGGGAACTGAAAGCTCGTGGGGTCCAGCGGGTAGCTCAGCGGATCGCCGGCCGACATGCCCGCCGTCGCGGCCAGTTGCAGGCAAGCTTCTTCCACCGTGCGGCCCATTGGGCCCACAACGGAGATGGGCGTCCAGCCCAGCAGCTTGCGTGAACTCGGCACCACACCGGGTGAAGGCCGAAAACCCACCACGCCGCAGATGGAGGCGGGAATGCGCAGCGACCCGCCCGTGTCCGAGCCTGTGCACACGGGCAGCATGTCGCAGGCAAGCGCCGCAGCCGAGCCGCCCGATGAGCCCCCGGCATTCAGCGCAGGATTGAACGGGTTACCCGTGGCCCCCCACACGGTGTTGCGCGAGTTGGCGCCGGCACCCATTTCGGGAATGTTGGTTTTACCCGCCACGATGGCGCCTGCGGCTCGCAGGCGTGCCACCAGCACGTTGTCTTGCATAGGAATGTGGTCGCGATAGATTTCCGAGCCATAGGTGGTCAGTAGCCCAGCTGTGGCTTCCAGATCCTTTACGCCCAGCGGCAGGCCATGCAGCAGGCCTAACGGCTCGCCGCGCAGCACGGCCTCCTCGGCCACCCTGGCCTCAGCGCGGGCGCGGTCGTAGCAGGTGGCCGTGATGGCGTTGACAGACGGGTTCAACGCCTCGATGCGTTCGATGCAGGCGTCCAGCAGTTCCACCGGCGATACCTCTCGGCTGCCGATGCGGTGACGCAGTTCGTTGGCGGTCAACTCGACCAGCGTGCTGGGGGTGGTCATGGGGTACTCGTCTCCTTGTCGATTTGGCAGTGCGTATCCGGCAGTGCGTGTCCATTCGTTATCCATGATGTCTGCAAAACAGCGCCAGCCTCTGAACCTGCGGCAGTCCAAAGCAGTGGCCGCAGCGCAAAGTCTTTCTGCCGCACTGGCACCGTCCTACCCGATGGCACAGGGGAGTACAGCGCGGAGTGGCTCTCAATCGGCCGTGATGCTTGCTCGCTGGGCAATGGCGCGCATCAGGGGCAGTTCCCTGTCGATCAACTCGGCCACCGTTTTGGACGAAGCATAGGCAGGTTCGAATCCCACGGCGATCATCTTGTCGCGGGCTTCCGGGTCCGACACCACCTGGGCCAGGGTCAACTCCAGCCGCGACTTGACGGCGGGCGGCAGCCCGCGCGGCGCCACCATGGCCAGCCAAGTGTCCATCTCCAGGCCGGGGTATCCGCTTTCCACCAGCGTGGGGACCTTGGGCAGCAGGGCCGAACGTTTGCCCGCCGTGACGGCAATGGCCTTGATCTTGCCGTCCTTGAGCTGCGGCAGCGCCGCCGACACGGTATCTACCGTGAACGGAATCTGCCCACCCATCAGGTCCGTCATGGCTGGCGCACTGCCTTTGTAGGGCACGTGCTGAATCTTCAAACCCGCAGCGTGAAAGAACATCTCGCCTGCAAACTGCGACGTGGTGCCCGCGCCAAAGGAGCCATAGGAATATTTGTCGGGTGCGGCCTTCACCAAAGCCACGAACTGCTTCACGTCAGCCGCCGGCACGTCCTTGTTGGCCAAGAGGATCAGGCTGGTGCGTCCGGCAATGCCGATGGGCTCGAAGCTCTTGACCGGGTCGTAGGGCAGCTTGGGGCGCACCGCAGGGTTCACGGTAAAGGTCGTGCCTGAACTCATGAGCAACGTGTAGCCGTCGGGCGTTGCCTTGGCCGCATAAGCAGCCCCAATGGTGGTGCCCGCCCCGGCGCGGTTGTCGATGACCACGCTTTGCCCGAGCAGATCTCCCATCTTCTTGCCAATCAGCCGGCCCAGTACGTCAGTGGCGCCGCCGGGCGGAAACGGAATCACCAGCGTGATGGGCTTGGTAGGGAATGGCGCCTCCTGTGCCATGGCAGGGGCCCACGAAGCCACGCCCAGGGCACAGATCACAGCGGACAAAAGCAGCTTCTTGCGGTTCATGACATTCGCTCCAAGGGTCAAAAAAAGGGGATAGCAACAAAAAAGAGACGCCGAGAAAGGCCGCAGCCGCACCCCGCGTCAGTCACGCGCGGCAAGCAAAGCCCGCCCGCGCTCCACGAAGCCCTGGTACTGCGCATCGGGCACCAAGAGCCCACCAGTGGTCCACACGAGGTGGGTGGCCTGGGGCAGCACTTCGCCCACGCCGGTGCTGCGCAGCCAAGCCTGCCCCGCGTCGGTGCCAGTCAGCATGCCGGGGCCGCTGAAGCCTGCCGCTGCAGAGGGCTCGATGCGCTCGCCCAGCGCATCCAGCACCTGCACCAAATGGACGAACAAGGTGTCGTCCGCCACCGTGAACACCCCGGACAGCAGCGGCGCCATCAATTCAGCCGCCAGCAACGAAGCGCGCGGCACGGCCAGCCCATCGGCCTCTGTCTGGTTGGTCAGGCCCCAGTCATATACAGAAGGGTGCGCTGAACCGCTTGCCAAGCCGGCTTGCCCACCCAGCATCTGCACCAGGAAACATGGCGACTGAACCGGCTCCGCGAAGAAGCAATGCACATGGGGTCCCAGCAACTGCCGCAGGCCAAAGGTGATGCCCGCAGGTGCTCCGCCCACCCCGCAAGGCAGGTAAACGATGAGGGGGTGACCGGCATCCACCACGATGCCCTGCTCTGCCAGCTGCTTTTGCAGATGCAAGGCCGCGGTGCTGTACCCCAGCAACAGCGAGAACGACTGCTCGTCATCCACGAAGTGGCACGTGGGATCGGCTCCGGCCTGGGAGCGACCGGCGGCCACTGCGCGCTCATAGTCGCCCGCATGCTCCACCACCAGCACGCCACGCTGGCGCAGACGCTCCTTTTTCCATTCCTTGGCGTCGGCCGACATGTGTACCGCCGCCTTGAATCCCAGGGCCGAGGCCACCACGCCGATGCTCAACCCCAGATTGCCGGTAGACCCCACTGCCACTTGGTAGCGTCCCAGCACTTCGCGTGCCGCAGTGCCGGCCAACGCAAGGTAGGCATGTTCGTCACTGCCCTGCGACACCAACCCATGCTTCAGCGCCAGCTGTTCGGCGAACTCCAGCACCTCATGCATCCCACCCCGCGCCTTGATGGAGCCCGCCACGGGCAGGCGGTGATCGGCCTTGATGAACAGGTTGCCCTGCCCTGGCTGCAGGCCGAGCACAGGCTTCAACGCGGCAGCCGGCAGCAGGGGCGACTCCACGACGCCCTCCGCGTCTGCCAATTCCGTAAACACCTGTGCCAGCAATGCCTCGAAACGTTTCAGGCGAGCGGCAGCGGTTTTCGTATCATCCAGACTAATGCTGCGCCCCAATGCTTCCAACGTGGCCGGTGGATGTGCCAAGCGTTCAGGATTGATCCACACGCACGGGTGGGCCTGCCGGAGGCGGATTGCCAAGGCGGCAACTCCAGCCTGCGGGGAACGGTCGATTGGATGGGACATATCGGGTTATGGCAGCAATGGGACGCGGTCTTCGGGCCGCCTTCCAAAGGTGGCCTGCAACGCATTCTTCGCCCGTCACCCCGTTGTCACAACGCATTTATAGTGGCGAACGCATTAGCCAAAGTAATGGACATCCACCTCTCCGCCTCCTTGCTCGCCTGGCTGCGCTGTTTTGATGCAGCCGCCCGCCATGGAAGCTTCACCAAGGCCGCTGCCGAACTTTGCATCACCCAAGGCGCCGTCAGCCAGCAGGTCAAGCACCTCGAAGACTGGCTGCACCGTCCGCTGTTCCTTCGCACACCGCGCGCACTGGTGCCCACGCCCGAGGGCCAGTGGCTGGCTGTGGTACTGCGCGAGAGCTTCACCGCGATCGAAAACACGCTGGCGCAGATGCGCCGGCCGCAGGAGGCCGCTACCGCCACCCTCAGTTGCTCACCGTCGTTCGCCATGAGCTGGCTCACGCCCCGGCTGGGTGAATTTTTCCGCCAGTATCCGAGCATGGGCCTGCGGGTGTTTGGCGAGTTCCACAGACTGGACCGCACCCGCATGGTGCGGGACGGTATCGAGGCCGCAGTGCGTTTCGATTTGGGGGGCTACCGTGATCTGAACGCAACGGTGTTTCTCGATGAGTGGCTCCTGCCCGTGGCGAGCCCCGAATTTTTGGCGCGGCATCCGCCCATCACATCCCCCCAGGACCTGCAGCGTGACTGGCTATTGCACGACGGCAGCGCATGGGATGGCGCCGACACGTACGAGGAATGGCAGCACTGGTTTACCCAAGTGGGGAGCACGCCCCCGCCGTGGGCGGGCGGCCAGCAATTCAACCTGTCGCAACTGGCTCAGGGCGCCGCCCTGGCCGGCCAGGGCATCGCCATGGGCCGGGCCGCACTGGTATTGCAGGACATCAAGGCAGGGCGTTTGGTGCCGGTTCTCCAGCGCAGCGTGCTGTCGCGCGCGTCTTACTCGTTTGTGACCACCGCGCATCCCAGCCCGGCCATGGAGCAGGTCCGGGAGTGGCTGGTAGAGGAGGGACGGGGATTTTGTGAGGAGCGGCGACAGGCGCTGCCTGCGCCGGCGCCCTAAAGCAAGCCCTTCACAGCTCCCGCACTTGCAGCGAAAGGTGTGCCGGCACACATCGTGCCGACGACAACGCAATTCTCCGAACCAGCATCGCTGACCGTTTCGGGTGATGTTGCTGCGATTGGGATCTGGCATCGAAGTGTCGACGAGCACTGTTCGGAATCAAAAGCGCGCTGCGCCTGCGTATCCGAGATCACGATGGATCACTCTGCACTTTTCAGCACAAGCAGCGGGGGGCGGAAAAGTCGATGACGCTTTTGATGATTTTTCGCATTTCGGTGATGAGCGGCCTCACATCGTCGCGCCGCCACTGCACGGTATAGGTCAGGGGTGTCAACGCATTGCCTGCAGACAGAATCCTCAGCATCCCGCGAGCTTGCAGCGCTTCGGCCCACCCGTGGGGCATGTACGTGAAGCCTAGGCCTTCGGCCACCATTCCCACCACCGCACCCCAACTGTTGCAGCTGAGCCGCCGCTCGACGCTCATCGATTGGCCGCTCAGCCATTCATCCAGAATGCGGGTAGCACCTGAGCCCTCAGGCAGGGCAATCAGCATCTGCTCGCGTACCAGCCGCTGCGGCAAGTCGGTACCGGCTTTCACGAGAAATGCCTCGCTTGCAGCCCAGACGAATCGCACCTGCGCTACGCGTTCGAAAGCCAAGGTACTGCGCGATGAGGGGCCTGCGATCACCACGCAGTCGAGTTCGCCATCCACGATGCGCTGCTCCAGCACTTGGCCAATGTCGGTATGCGGCTCCAACTGCAGCGCAGGATGCAGTTCGGCCACCTTCTGCACCAGCTTCGGCAGCCAGGTCAGTCCACTTAGTTCGCCGAAGCCAAGCCGGCAACGCCCTTGCAACCCAGTACTTTGACCGATGGCCTGCTGCAACTGGGCCGCGTCATGCAGCAACGCACGAACACGCGGCAACAGCAGTTCGCCATGGGGCGTCAACTCGGCTGACCGCCCGCTCCGGTCGAACAGCAGGGTCCCCAGCGAAACCTCCAATTCAGCAATGCGCTTGGACAGGGAAGAGATGGACAGGTGCACCCGTTCAGCCGCGACCGTGAAATTGAGACAAGTGGCGGCCCAGTAGAAGGCCTCGAGTTGCTTGAGAGTCATGAATTGAGTTTACGAAAAGCGAAATCAAAAGTTCGAATTTTTTCTCTTTTCTTTCAATATCAACCGGCGCACCATTGTTGCGCCATGCCTTCGTCTCCCCCACGCCTACCCAAAGCCTGCCGACAGGTGCTGTCCCTGGACGACTTCGAGAAGTTGGCCCGCCGCCACCTGCCTCGGCCTATCTATGCCTACATCAGCGGCGCCGTAGAGGACAACCAGTCGCTGGCGGAGAACCGCCGGGCCTTCAGTGATTTGGCCTTCCGACCGCGCATGCTGGTCGGCGTCGCGCAACGCTACCTCGGATTCGAACTCTTCGGCCGCCGCTACGCCACGCCGGTGGGACTCGCACCCATGGGTATTTCCGCGCTCTCGGCCTACCGTGGCGATGTCGTGCTGGCCCAGGCAGCACAGCAAGCCAATGTGCCAGCCATCATGAGCGGCTCTTCGTTGATTCGGCTCGAAGAGGTGATGGCGGTCGCTCCGCAAACCTGGTTCCAGGCCTACCTGCCAGGCGAGCTTGCGCAGATACATGGCCTGCTCGATCGCGTGCAAGGCGCAGGCGTACAGACCCTGGTGGTCACGGTGGACACACCCGTCGCAGCGAACCGGGAGAACAATGTGCGTGCAGGCTTTTCAACGCCGCTCAAGCCCAGCCTTTCGCTGGCTTGGCAAGGCCTGAGCCATCCGCGCTGGTTGCTGGGTACGTTTCTGAAGACGCTGCTGCTGCATGGCATGCCCCACTTCGAGAACAACTACGCCATGCGCGGCGCACCCATCCTTTCTTCCGATGTGCTGCGCGATTTCTCAGACCGCGCTCACCTGGCTTGGCCGCATCTGGCAGCTATACGCAAGCGCTGGCCGAATCAACTCGTGGTCAAGGGCATCCTGACGCCAGAGGACGCTGTGCATGCACGCGACCATGGCGTCGACGGAATCATCGTCTCCAACCATGGAGGGCGTCAGCTCGACGGTGCGGTGGCACCGCTGCGCGTGTTGCCCGCCATCGCACGCGCCGTTCCCGAAATGCCGGTGATGCTCGACAGCGGCGTTCGCCGCGGTACCGACGTCGTCAAAGCGCTGGCCCTCGGGGCGCGCTGCGTATTCGTGGGCCGGCCCTTCAACTATGCCGCCTCGGTCGCGGGACAAGGCGGCGTGGCCCATGCCATCGCCCTGCTGCACGAAGAAATTTCTCGCGATATGGCCATGCTGGGGCTCACGCGCATTGCCGACATCACATCCCGCTGCATCCGTCCAGTTGCCAGTCCGACCGACTATTTCCCCATCACTTCGAACCAACCATGAGCAAAATCCAGGGCTTCCACATCCATGCGCGCCCCTCGACCGTCGTGAGTGACGCACTCTTGGAGCGTTACCGTGGATTTCAGGTCGCCAACATCAGCGACGCCATGAGCCGCACCACCGGAACCTCGTCGCTGAAACCGTTCCACAAACGCGAGGGTGGACTCGCAGGCCGTGCGCTGACGGTGCGCACCAGGCCTGGTGACAACCTCATGGTGCACCACGCCATCGACACCTGCGCACCGGGTGACGTCATCGTGGTGGATGCCGGCGGAGTGGGTCCGAACGCCATCATTGGCGAAATCATGCTCGCGCTCCTGATCGCGCGCGGCGCGGCAGGCATCGTCATCGACGGGCTGATTCGTGACAGCGACACCATCGGTCAACATAGTCTGGCGGTGTATGCACGCGGCGTTGCACACCGTGGCCCATACAAGGATGGTCCAGGCGAGTTGCATGTGCCAGTCACCATTGACGGGATGGTGGTGCATCCCGGGGACATTGTGGTTGGCGATGGCGATGGCCTGCTGGCGGTGCCGCCCGAAGAGGCCGAAGACATTGCGGCACGTGTTGAAGCCATTGAACGCATCGAAGCCGATGCGCTGCAGGCCATCGCTGAAGGCCGCGCCGACCGAAGCTGGGTTGAACGCACGCTGCGCGAGAAGGGGGTTCTGTGAGCCAGGTCGTCCGCTTCGACTATTGGCTGGACCCGGCCTTCAATCGCATCATCTCCGCAGCCCCTGGCGTGACATTGCAGACCTGCGCACGGGAAGGCGCTGACAGTGCAGCATGGGAGGCGCTGGCCCAAGCACAGGTGCTGCAGATTACTGCGGCCAAGGATGAGTTGCCGCGACGCTGGTTCGTCAGCGCTGAGTTGCTGGCACGCTGCCCCAGGCTGCTGGCGGTTTCGTCGAGTGGTTCAGGCTGCGACACCATCGACATCGAAGCGTGTACGCGCGCTGGCGTGGTGGTCATGAACCAGGCCGGCGGCAACGCCGATTCGGTGGCCGAATTAGCACTCGGCCTGATGCTGGCGGTGCTGCGCCGCATTCCGGAATCGGATGCGTTGCTGCGCTCGGACCAACGCAGCTTCAGTCGCGAAGACCTGATGGGCCACGAACTGCGCGGACGCACACTGGGCATTGTGGGTGTCGGCGAAACCGGCCGACGCACCGCAGCGCTGGGTCGGGCCTTCGGCATGCAAGTGCTGGGCGTTGATCCCGCCCTGGACGACGCCGAGCTGAGTGCACGAGGTGCGCAATCCGTGCCACTGGATGAATTGCTGCGTCGTTCCGACATTGTCTCGCTGCACTGCCCGCGCAATGCCAGCACCCTCGGGCTGATGAAGGCAGCCGCATTCGCAGCCATGAAGCCGGGCAGCATCTTCGTCAGCACCGCACGCGGCGGCATTCACGATGAGAACGCCCTGCATGCCGCAATCGCCAACGGCCATCTCGCGGGTGCAGGTCTCGATGTTTGGGACCAGGAGCCTCCACCCGCCAACCATGCCCTGTTGCGCCTCCCGAATGTCGTGGCCACGTTCCACACGGCCGGTGTCACACATGAAGCCCGGCGCAACAACGCCACGCTGGCCGCCACACAGATCTTGCAATTGCTCTCGGATGGCGAGCGACCTGAGCGACTGGTCAACCCTGACGTCTGGCCACGGGCCAGGGAGCGCATTGCCGCCGCGCTCGGCCACTGATTTCCATAAGCCCGAAACGGGCAAACATCACGGAGACAAGCATGAACAAACAATGGACCCGTCGCACGCTGTGCGCCGGCCTGGCAGCGACTGCATTTTCGCTTCCCTCAGCAGCGCAGCCCACCGCGCCGTACCCGTCCAAACCCATCGAGCTGATTGTGGCCTACGGTCCTGGTGGAGGTACCGACCTTGTCGCCCGGCTGCTGGCACGGCATTTGGAAAAGCAACTCGAAGGCAGTGTCGTGGTGCTCAACCGTCCTGGCGCAGGAGGCGGCATCGGCTTCGGTGAGCTGGTACGCGCGAAGCCTGATGGTTACACCATCGGCTTCATCAACACGCCCAACGTGTTGACCATCCCGATTGAACGCAAGAGTAGCTTCCACTGGAGCCAGTACGACCTGCTCGGCAATCTGGTGGACGACCCGGGCGGCTTCGCCATACACAACACAAACAACATCACCACGCTGGCGGGCCTGGCGGCCTATTCCAAGGCGCACCCTGGCGCCGTGACCGTTGGCACGACAGGCACTGGATCGGATGACCACCTGGCGATGCTGCTGTTCGAACGCGCTACGGGAACCAAGCTCATGCATGTGCCTTACAAAGGCGCTGGCGAGGTGCGTGCCGCGGCCACGGGCCAGCAGATTGTGATTGGCGCCATCAACGTCGGGGAGGTACTGGCATATCAGAAGGGTGGCACCCCGATCCGACTGCTGGGTCAAATGTCAGCTGAGCGTTCATCCCTGGCGCCACAGGTGCCGACCTTCAAAGAGCAAGGCATTGCCATTGAGTTGGCCTCGCTGCGTGGCCTGGCGGCGCCCAAGGGCTTACCGGAGGCGATCCGCAAGAAACTGGTCGATGCGATTGCCACCATCGCCGCGGACCCTGCGTTCAAGCAGCAGGCCGAAGCCATGTACGCACCTTTGCGATACCTGGCGCCAGCGGCTTATGCGGCCGAACTCGAAGCCACTGAAGCCAACTTCCGCAAACTCTGGGCAGAAATGCCCTGGCAGGACAGACCGTGAAGCGCGGTCCGTCTGCCTGCCGACGCACACGCGCCGCTCCTTCCGTTCCGGAACACCCTTGAAGACCTCGCCACTCAATGGGTTCCCCGCTGACCTGCAGGCTCCTCGATGAACGCACACCATGAACATACTGAATCGCCGTACCTTCTCCACACTTGCCTTGGCTGTTGCGCTACTACCTCACATCCACGCCATGGCCCAGGGCTCTCTACCAGCCGGCCCCATCACCATGATCGTGGGCTGGCCTGCCGGAGGCCCCTCCGACAACGTGGCACGGCTCACGGCCGTCCGCATGTCCGAGGCACTGGGCCAATCCATCGTCATCGACAACAAGGGGGGCGCTGGGGGCAACATCGGCAGCGATGCGGCTGCACGCGCGAAGCCGGATGGCAGCACCATCATGCTGGCGACGGTGGCATCGCACGGTCTGAATTCTTCGCTGTACCCGAAGCTCAACCATGACCCGATGAAAGACTTCGCACCCATCGGCATGATTACGACATCTCCCAGCGTGCTGCTGGTACAGACCGATTCGCCGTTTCTCTCGGTTGCGGACTTGCTCAAGGCCGCTCAAGCCCGACCAGGCAAACTCAATTACGGATCAGGCGGCGTCGGCTCCAGTCAGCATCTGGCTGGCGCCAACTTCAAGAAGATCACTGGCGCCGACGTGACCCACATCCCTTACAAGGGAACGGCCCCGGCGATGACCGACCTGATGGCTGGCCGCGTGGATTTCGTTTTGACGACGGGCGCAATGTCTTTCATCCGCTCGGGCAAGCTGCGCCCGCTCGCGGTGGCCGCTCGACAGCGCCTGCCAGCGCTACCCGACGTACCGACGTTCAAGGAAGCCGGGGTGAAGGGTTTCTATACCGACTCCTGGTACGGACTGGTCGCGCCGGCAGGCACGCCGCGTGCAGCGTTGGACAAACTCAATGCTGCGCTCGCTACCGCCCTGCGCAATCCCGAGGTGCAAAAGCAGTTCCTGGACCAGGGTTCGCTGCCCGTCAAGCCGATGGGCATCGATGAATTCTGGAGCTTCGTGCAGCAGCAGATGCCATTGGCTGCCGAGCAGGTGCGGGTGTCCGGTGCGAAAGCCGAGTAACTGGTACCAAGGACCGCCTTCACTCTCGTACTTTGGCGCCCATCCGTTTGCTGGAGCAGATCACTCGTCAGATGCCCACCCGGTCATGGCGCAGATCCAGTGGCTGATCAACGGAGTGCGAAGTTTCATGAAGAGCGGCGGCAGGTGCCGCCTGCGCCGACGGGGTGGAAACCCCGCCCTCGCCCCCGCGTCAATCCAGCGTGACACGCGCCTCCTGAATCACTTTGGCCCATTTGACCGTTTCCGACGCGATGAAGGCATCGCATTCCTGAGGGGTTGAGCCTTCAGCGAACGTCCCCATGGTCTGCTCCAGCCGCTGCGTCACTTCGGGGCTCCGGATGATGCGCGCCACCTCTTCGGACATGCGCTGCACGATTTCGCGGGGCACGCCGGAAGGCGCGAGCATCGCGGCCCAGGTACTGCCCACCAGGCCAGGGTAGCCCTGCTCGGCAAAGGTCGGGACATCGGGCAAGGCAGGAAGGCGCTTTTCGCTGGCCACCCCGATGAGTCGGATCTTTCCGGCCCTGGCTGGCTGGATCAGATTGGGCGGTGGATCCAGGAACAGCGGTACCTGCCCACCCATGAGGTCTGCCAGCGCAGGTGAAGCGCCTTTGTACGGGATGTGCACCATCTCGGTCTTGGTGATCAGGCGCATCAGCTCGGAGGTGAGGTGGGCGGCAGATCCGTTGCCAGACGACGCGAAGCTCAGTTCGCCTGGGTTGGAACGCGCATAGGCCACCAGTTCGGCCGTCGTCTTGAACGGCGCATTCATCGCTACGGCGGCCACCAGGGGCGACACCCCCATCAGCGACACGCCCACCAAATCCTTCTTCGGGTCATACGGCAGCTTGGGATACAGCGTGGTGTTGGCGGCATAGGCGGCGATGAACACGCCGAAGGTGTAGCCGTCCGGCGCGGCCTTGGCCACGGCGTCCACGCCGATGATGCTGTTGGCGCCCGGCTTGTTGTCCACGATCACCGGCTGGCCCAAGCGCTGTTGCAAGCCCACCTGCAGCAAGCGTGCCATCTGATCGGTGAAACCGCCCGTGGTGTAAGGAACCACGATCCGGATCGGCTTGCTCGGCCAGGGGGTGCTGGCCAAGGCAGGCGCGCTGACAGCCGCTCCGGCGAAACCCGCCATGGCGGCGAGCAATAGTTGGCGGCGGCGAAGGAATGTGTGCATGTGTCTCTCCTATCTCCAGGAATCAGGGGAAATGACCGGCACACGGGCATGGCGTGTGGCTCTGGTCCATGGGTCAGAGCCGGTCCACCAGTTCCGGCACGGCCGTGAACAGGTCGGCCTCCAGGCCGTAGTCGGCCACGCTGAAGATCGGTGCCTCCGGGTCCTTGTTGATCGCCACGATCACCTTGGAGTCCTTCATGCCCGCCAGATGCTGGATCGCGCCCGAGATGCCCGCCGCGATGTACAGCTGCGGCGCCACGATCTTGCCCGTCTGCCCCACCTGCAGGTCGTTGGGCGCGTAGCCCGCATCCACCGCCGCGCGGCTCGCGCCGATCGCCGCACCCAGCTTGTCCGCCAGGGGCGTCATCACTTCGTTGAACTTCTCGCTGCTGCCCAGCGCCCGTCCGCCCGAGACGATGATTTTGGCGGCGGTGAGCTCGGGGCGGTCGCTCTTGGTCACTTCGCGGCCCACGAAGCTGCTCTTGCCCGAATCGGCGGCGGCCTCCTGCTTATCGACAGCGGCCGAGCCCCCCGTGGCGGCCGCGGCATCGAAGCCGGTGGTGCGCACGGTGATGACCTTGGTCGCATCGCTGCTCTGCACGGTGGCGATGGCGTTGCCGGCGTAGATGGGGCGCTCGAAGGTGTCGGGGCTGTCGACCTTGGTGATGTCGCTGATCTGCGCGACATCGAGCTTGGCGGCTACGCGCGGGGCCACGTTCTTGCCGCCTGCGGTGGCGGGGAACAGGATGTGGCTGTATTGGCTGGCAATGGCCAACACCTGGGCGGCGACGTTCTCGGCCAGCCCGTCCTTGAGGCTCGCGCCATCGGCCAGGATGACCTTGCTGACGCCGGCGATCTGCGCGGCGGCCTGGGCGGCGGCATCGGCGCCGTTGCCCGCCACCAGCACGTGCACGTCGCCACCGCAGGCCACGGCGGCCGTCACGGTGTTCAGGGTGGAGGGCTTGATGCTGGCGTTGTCGTGTTCGGCAATTACGAGGGCTGTCATGTTCAGATCACCTTTGCTTCGTTCTTGAGCTTGTCCACCAGGGCGGCCACGTCGGGCACCTTGATGCCGGCGCCGCGCTTCGGCGGTTCGGAGACCTTCAGGGTCTTCAGGCGGGGCTTGACATCGACGCCCAGGTCTTCGGGCTTGACGGTGTCGAGCTGCTTTTTCTTGGCCTTCATGATGTTGGGCAAGGTGACGTAGCGCGGCTCGTTCAGGCGCAGGTCGGTGGTGACCACGGCCGGCAGCGTGAGGGAGATGGTCTCCAGCCCGCCATCGACTTCACGCGTGACGTTGACCTTGTCGCCGCTCACTTCCACCTTGGAGGCGAAGGTGGCCTGCGGCAGGTCGGCCAGGGCTGCGAGCATCTGCCCGGTCTGGTTGGCATCGTCGTCGATGGCCTGCTTGCCCAGGATGATGAGCTGGGGCTGCTCCTTGTCCACCAGCGCCTTCAGGATCTTGGCCACGGCCAGGGGCTGCAGTTCTTCGGTGGTCTCCACCAGGATGGCACGGTCGGCACCGATGGCCATGGCGGTGCGCAGCGTTTCCTGGCACTGCGCCACGCCGCAGGAGACGGCGATGACTTCGGTCACCACGCCCTTTTCCTTCAGGCGCACGGCCTCCTCGACGGCGATCTCGTCAAATGGGTTCATGCTCATCTTCACGTTCGCGATGTCCACACCCGTGTTGTCCGACTTCACTCGGACCTTCACGTTGTAGTCCACCACGCGCTTGACGGGAACCAGAATTTTCATGGCAGTGTTCTTTCCTGTGCAAAGGATGGGTTGATGAAGCGCTCGGCAGGCAGGCACAGCCAGGCGCTCGCAGACGGGCATGGGCTTCACGCATGAAGCGGCCGATGGATTACTGAACGGGGGTCACTCCGAGGCAATGCCCTTGTCCCGGATCAGCTGGCCCCATTTGGCATAGTCTTGCTGAACATGCTTGCCCATTTGCGCGGGGTCTTCGAAATGCGCGATGGCGCCAGCGTGCAGCAGCTTCTCCTGCGTTTCTTTTTCGGCCAGGATCTGCTTGACCTCGTTCGCCACCCGGTCCACCACCAGTTTCGGCGTACCGGGTGGTGCAAGCAGTCCGCCCCAGGACACGGCGTCGTAGCCCTTAAAGCCTTGCTCGGCAATGGTTGCCACATCCGGCAGCATGATTACCCGCTGGGGCGAGCCCACGGCGATCGCCCGCAGCTTGCCGGCCTGGATATGCGGAAGTGCAGCGACCAGGTCGGCATACATGATGGGCACCTGCCCGCCAATAGTGTCGGTGATGGCAGGAACGCCGCCCTTGTAGGGCACATGCTGCATGTCGAAATGGCCCATCTGCTTGAGCAACTCCATGCTGAGGTGGCCAAAGCTGCCGGTCCCGGAACTGGTGTAGTTGAGCGGCGTCTTCTGCGCCTTGGTATGGGCGATGAGCGTGCGCAGGTCGGTCACGTCCGGCAACTGCGCCGGGTTGACCACCACCACGATGGGCAGGTCATAGACCGTGGCGACGGGGGTGAAATCTTTCACCGTGTCGTAACTCAGCTTCTTGTAGAGATGCGGGGCCAGCAAGGTCGGAGTGGCCAGCATCATGAAGGTGTAGCCATCCGGGTCGGCCTTGGCCACCTGCGAGGCGGCGATGGAGCCCGAGGCACCCGGACGGTTGTCCACCACCACGGACTGCTTCAACCGATCGGCCAGCTTCTGCCCGACGATGCGCGAAGCCGTGTCCGTGGGCCCCCCTGCCGGAAAAGGCACCACCAGCTTGATCATCTTGGTGGGCCAGATGGCCGCCGCTTGCTGCGCGCTGGCGCTCCCGAAAAGCCAGGGGGCGGCGGCCAGCGCCAGAAGGGTGTTCCGGCGCGTGCAGGCAAAGAACGTTTTGTGAGGCATAGGCATGTTGTTTCCCGTCAATCCATCGGTCAGTCATTGCAGGGGCAGCCACTGACTCGTTGCTGAGCTGCGGCCGCCAGGTTTCAGTCGAGCTTGGCGCCAGCTTCGTCGACCAAAGCCTTCCAGACAGGCATGTCGCGCTGGTAGTTCTCGCGAAAGGCTTCCGGGCTGTTCATCAGGGGCATGAAGCCGGCCCCCACGGTGCGTTCCAGCACCTTCGGGTCCTTGGCGATCTCGCGCAGATGGCCGTAGAGCTGGTCCACGATCTCCTTGGGCAGTCCGGCAGGGGCACCCACGGCCACCCAGCCGAAGATGGCATACGCATCGTCCGGCACCCCCTGCTCGTAGATGGAGGGCAGCGTGGGCAGGATGTCCATGCGCTGCTTGCCCGTCACGCCGATGGCGTTCAGGCGGCCCGCATCGATGAAGGGCTTGGTGTTCAGCGCACTGGAGAAGCACAGCTGCAGCTGGCCTCCGATCAGCTCCTGGATCATGGGCGCCTCGCCCTTGTAAGCCACGTGGGTCATGTCGGCGTCCATCGTCTTGCTCATGTAGGCCCCGGCCAGGTGCGCGTAGGAACCCACGCCCCAGGAACCGTACGAGAGCTTGCCCTTGTGGGCCTTCACGTAGGCCAGCAACTCTTTCATATTGCTCGCGGGCACCGACGGGTGCACCACCAGCGTGACGGGCGCTGCCGCGATCTGGGTGATGGGCGTGATGTCCTTCTGCGGGTCGTAGGGCAGCTTGGTGTACAGAAACTGGTTGATCAGCATCGATGTGCTGAGCGATACCAACAGGGTGTGCCCGTCCGGTGCGGCCTTGGTCACTGCGTCGGTACCCAGGATGCCGGCGGCACCGCCCCGGTTGTCCACTACCACGGGCTGGCCCACGCGTTTTGCCAGCGCTTCGCCCACCGTGCGGGCGATGATGTCCGTCGCCCCCCCGGCGTTGAACGGCACGATCAGCCGGATGGGCTTGGTCGGCCAGGCTGCTTTGCCGGTTTGCGCTGCGGCCTGGCCGAGCAGGCTGGTGCCCCCCAGCGCGGCCAGCTCTTGCAGCAGGTTGCGGCGGTTGTATTGGATTCCCATAGCGTTGTCTCCTGGATCAGTGCGATCGTCGTCAAGGGATGAAAACGGCCCCATGCACCGTATGATGCGGTGTTTTCGCAAGGGACCGGGCGGTGAAATGGACGGCCTTCAGGCCGGTGGCGAATCGTCCGGCAGGGTCAGCACGCCGCGCTGCTGCAGTTGCTGCAGTTCGGCGTCGCTCATCGACAGCAGGCGGTGCAGCACCTCGCGTGTGCCCTCGCCCAGCGTTGGCGGCGCGCTGCGAATGGGCAGGCGCTGGCCGTCCATGCGGTAAGGAGGTGCAAAGACGGGCGTGGTTCCGACCACGGGGTGCGGCATGTCGCGCAGCAGGCCGCTGCGGCGCGTTCTCTCGCTGGTCAGCGCCTCATGCAGCCCCGCCACACGGCCGCAGGGAATACCGGCGGCCGTGAGGCGCTCCAGCAGCAGATCGCGCGGGAAGGCATGGATCAGCGCCTTCAGCAAGGGGCCCAGTTCCACGCGGTTCCTGGCCCGGTTCACGTTGGTGGAAAAGCGCGGGTCTTCCACGATGTCGGGCCGCTCGATGACCTGGCGGCAGAACTTGTCGAACTGCGCGTTGTTGCCTACGGCGATGATCAACGGACCATCGGCCGCGTCGTACATGCCGTAGGGAACGATGGACGGGTGCGCATTGCCGTAGCGCTCCGGATCGCGGCCCAGCTGCATGGCGTCGAGGCCGTAGTAGCCTGTGACCATGATCCCGCAGTCGTACAAAGCCATTTCGATGAGCCGGCCGTGCCCAGTGCGCTCCCGGCGAAACAGCGCCGCCAGCACGGCCTGCGCGGCGTACATGCCGGTCATCAGGTCCACCACAGCCACGCCGAATTTCAGCGGTGGCTGCGTGGCCTCGCCGTTGAGCGCCATCAGGCCCGCCTCGCCCTGGATCACCAAGTCGTAGCCAGGGCGTTTGGCCTCCGGGCCGCTGCTGTCGTAGCCAGCCACCGCGCAATAGATCAGGCCGGGCCGCAGCGCCTTCAACTGCTCGTAGCCCAGGCCCAGCTTCTCGGCCCCACCGGTTTTGAAATTGTGGATGACGACGTCGAACTGCGGCAGCAGGTCATGGATGATCTGCAGGCCCTCGGGGCTTTGCAGATCCAGCGTAATGGACCGCTTGTTGCGGTTCATGCTGTTGTAGTAAGTGGTCTCGGTCTTGCCGATGCGCAAGCCCCAGTCGCGTGTGTCATCGCCGCGGCCCGGGTGCTCGACCTTAATGACCTCGGCGCCGAAATCGGCCAGCACCTGGCCGCACAGCGGCCCGGCGAACACGCGCGACAGATCGAGCACGCGCACGCCTTCCAGCGGAAAATCGATGTCCTGCGAAGGTTCTGGGGCGGTCATGGTGTTGTCTCCTGTGTTGGTCGTAGTGGGCATGCGTGCGTCAGTCCGCACCGCGCAGCGGTGCGAAGTCCGGCGTGCGCTTTTCCAGGAAAGCGCCGATGCCTTCGCGCGACTCTTCGGTCGCTTGCGACATCACCATGAAGCGGGCTTCACTTTCCAGTTGCTCCTCCAGCGACGCATGGGGCGCAGTACGGCACAAGGCCTTGATGCGTGCCATCGCCCGGTGCGGACCGTCCGCCACGCTAGCGGCCATTGCCACAGCACCCGCCAGAGCCTTGCCCGGTTCGGCCAGGCGGTTGACGGCACCCAGGGCATGCAGGCGTTCGCCCGACAGGCGCTCACCCGTCAGGCACAACTCGGTCAGCACCTGGCGTGAAACGAACTCGGCCAGGAACGCCGTCGCACCGCAGTCGGGAGTGAGGCCGACCTTCACATAGGCCACGGAGAACACGGCATCGCGCGCCGCCACCAGTATGTCGCACGCCAGGGCCAGGGACAGGCCAGCACCCGCGGCGGCGCCCTCCACTGCAGCGATCACGGGCTTCTCGCAGTCGCGCACGGCGCGGATGAGGTCGTGCAGGCCTTCGAGCTTCTCGCGTCGCTGTTCGACGCTCAACTCACGCCGTTTGGCCAACTGCCTCAGGTCGCCACCCGCGCAGAAATGGCCGCCCTCTCCGGTCAGCACGACAGCGCCCACCGAAGGATCGGCCTGCGCCTCGACCAAGGCCTGCGTCAGTGCGGCGTAGAACGCGGGGGACAGCGCATTGCGCGCAGCCGTGTTGTTGTTGCTCAGCACCAGCACGGCGCCATCGCGCCGCTGCAGCAAAGGCGGGGTGGTCTCTGTCATGGCCGTCCTTTCGGGGAATCAGCGGATGCCGCGCCCAGAGCGATGAACCGGGCAAGGTGGTGGTCTTCGTCGCCGAACTGATGGTCGATCAGCACCAGGCGCTTGGCGTAGTGCGACAGGGGCAACTCCCAGGTCATGCCGATACCGCCGTGCAGCTGGATGCTTTCCTCCGCGACCAGCGCGCCCACATAGCCTGCGGTGTACTTGGCAGCCGACAAAGTGCGTTCGCGTGCCCCGCCCCGCGCATTGTCGATGGCGTCGGCCGCGTTGATGACAGCCGAACGCATCTGTTCCACCTCCAGCAACAGGTCGGCCATGCGGTGCTGCAGGGCCTGGAAGGCGCCGATGGCCACGCCGAACTGCTTGCGCGTCTGCAGGTACTCCAGAGTGCTCTGCTTGGCCACATCCATGACACCCAGGGCTTCGGCCGCCAGTGCCAGCAGCGCATAGCCCTGCACGAGCTCTAGCAGCGCGTAGCCCTCCCCTTCCTGGCCCACTAGCGCTTCGGAGCCAAGCTGCACATCGGTGAACGTCAGTTCAGCTGCACGGCCGCCGTCGATACGGCTGTAGCTGCGCTTGGCAATGCCGACCGCGCTGCCGTCCACCAGGAACAGGCTGATGCCGGCGGTGTCGAACGGGCGGCCCGCCGTGCGCGTGGAAACCAGCAGCAGATCGGCCTTTCCACCAAATGCCACCACCGACTTGGCACCGTTCAGCACCCAGCCCTGGGCGGTCTTGGTAGCTGTCGCCGAGACATTGGAAAGCTCGTAGTGGCTGCCGGGTTCGTCGTGGGCCAAGGCAGCGACCACACCACCGGCGGCAATGTCTTGCACCCTGGCTTTCTGCGCCTCGGTGCCCGCTGCGATCAGCGCCTGGCCCACGACCAGGGCCCCCAGCAGCGGCTCAGCCACCAAGCCTCTGCCCAGGGCTTCGAACACCACGCTGATGTCGAAACCTCCGCCGCCAAAGCCTCCTGCGGCTTCGGGGAACAAAGCGCCGATGGCGCCCAGCTCTGCGAACTGGGCATACAGGGCGGGGCTGTGGCCCTCGTCGCCATAGGCGAACTGGTTGCGGCGCTCCATGCCGTACTGCTCGGCGATGAAGCGGTTCAGGCTGTCCGCCAGCATGCGGCGGTCTTCGGTGTGTACGAAGTTCATAGGAAACTCTTTCTCAATCCATGGGGCCAGAAAGCGGCCACCGCGCAGGCCATCTCCTCGCAAGGGGCAGGCGCCAAACGACTCAAGGGGTCTTGCATGGCTACAGGCCGAGAATCATCTTGGAGATGATGTTCTTCTGGATTTCATTGGAGCCGCCGAAGATCGACAGCTTGCGGTAGTTGAAGTAGTTGGCGGCGGCCGTTGCAGCCTCCTGCGGGCCCACCGGCGCTTGCGTGTAGCCCTCGTACTGCGCTTCCTCGATGAAAGGGGCAGCATAAGGGCCCATGGCGCGGCGGATCAGCGAGAGGATCTCCTGGCGGATCTCGGTGCCGCGAATCTTGAGCATGGAGCTTTCCGCGCCCGGCACCCCGCCGCCGGCCACGGCGGCAATCACACGCAGGTTGGTGGTCTTCATGTTCTCCAGGTCGATCTCGACGCGGGCCATGCGCGCGGCGAACAGCGGGTCCTGGTCGATGGGCCTGCCGTTCTTTTGCACCTTGGCAGCGATGGTCTTGAGCTTGGCCAGGGCCGAGATGCAAAAGCCCACGCCCGCGATGCCTGTGCGCTCATAGGTCAACAAGTACTTGGCATAGGTCCAGCCCTTGTTCTCCTCGCCCACCAAGTTGTCCACGGGCACTTTCACGTCGGTGAAGAAGACTTCGTTGACCTCGTGATCGCCGTCCAGCGTGCGGATGGGGCGCAACTCCACGCCGGGACTGTTCATGTCCACCAGCAGGAAACTGATGCCGGCTTGGGCCTTGGCTTCGCGTTGGGTGCGCACCAGGCAGAAGATCATGTTGGCGTGCTGGCCCTGGGTGGTCCATGTCTTCTGGCCGTTGACGACGTAATGGTCGCCCTGCCGCACCGCCGTGGTCTTGACCGAGGCCAGGTCCGAGCCCGCGCCGGGCTCGGAATAGCCCTGGCACCACCAGTCGGCGCCGCTCAGGATGCGCGGCAGCCAGTAACGCTTCTGCGCTTCGTTGCCGTACTTGATGAGCACCGGGCCCAGCATGCTCACGCCGAACGGCACGATGCGCGGGCCGCCAGCCAGCGCGCATTCGGTATCGAAAATGAACTTCTCGACCGCGCTCCAGCCCGGGCCGCCGTGCTCCTGGGGCCAGTGGTTGGCCAGCCAGCCGCGCGCGTTCAGGATGGCGTGCCACTCCTCTTGATCGGCCTTGGTCAGTCGTTGGCCGGCCTTGACCTTGCCAGCGATGCGCACGGGCAGTTCAGCCTTCAGGAAGGCCTGCACTTCGGTGCGGAAGGCTTCTTCCTGCGGTGTGAATTGGAGATCCATTTGCTATTTCCTCAGTCGTCCCTGGAACCAAGCGCCTTTCGCCCCTGCCGGGGAGACGGCGCACAGCGATTCAGGGCATCAATACATCTCGAACAGGCCAGCCGCTCCCATGCCGCCAGCGATGCACATGGTCACCACGCCGTACTTCGCCTTGCGGCGCCGGCCTTCGAGCAGGATGTGGCCAGCCAAGCGCGCGCCCGTCATGCCGAAAGGATGGCCGATGGAGATGGCTCCCCCGTTGACGTTCAGGCGTTCCATGGGAATGCCCAGTTGCCGCTGGCAGTACAGGGCCTGCGAGGCGAAGGCTTCGTTCAGCTCCCACAGCCCGATGTCATCCACCGTGAGCCCATGGCGCTTCAGGAGCTTCGGCACTGCGAACACCGGGCCGATGCCCATCTCGTCCGGTTCGCAGGACTCTCTGGCACCGGCCCGGCCATCTATTGGCTACAGGGTGGTTGGCAGGCCTACGAGCAGCAGGTCGCACAGACTGCCGCAGTTCAACAGACCGCCAGCCACAAGCTGCAAGCGCCTTGCGGACGAATCTAAAAATGACAAAGACGACAGAGGGATGTATGTTGCTCCGACAACAATTTGGCCGAGCCCTGATGCAACTGTGGCTTGTTGTGGCCTGCCTTTGGGTGATGGGCACGGGGCATGCGGTGGCGCAAAGTACGGTCACCGGCACTATCACTGGCAACACCACGTTGCGCGCAGCCCAGTCGCCTTATACCTTCCAGGGCGATGTGGTTCTGGACAACAACGCCACCTTGAGCATCGAGCCAGGCGTGACGGTACAAATGGCGCCTGCGGCCAGTTTCACCCTAAAAAAGGGTGCGCTGCAAGCAGTAGGCACTCCCGGCAGTCCCATCAGAATCACGTCTGCAGTTTCAACACCCGCTGCGGGTGACTGGCGCCAATGGCGTTTCACGCCGGGCACCAACAATGCCTTGACCCAACTTGGCTACCTATCCATCGAGTACGGCAGTGGCGTTGCCATCGAAGGCGCCTCTCCGGTCATCAACAACACCGCCATCAACCACCACAGTGGCCCGGCTGTGACTATGGATCTGGCCTCCTCGCCAGTAGGTACGGGAAACACCGCCAGTGGCAATTCGGTAAATGCCATTGCCGTTCCCGCAGGCACCATCCGATCCCAAGTGGTGTGGGGTGTCGTAGGCATCCCTTACCTTGTTCGACAGGGACTGGTGCAAGTGGGGCAAGCGCCTTTGTCGTTAGAGCCCGGGATGCTCAAGCTGAGCCCTGGGGTTGTGGCGATGTTGCGCGTGTCGCTTAATACGCCCGCACCCTCTGGAGGAGTCGTGATCGACGTGACAAGCAGTGTGCCTTCCGTCGCATCGGCGGTGTCGCGCGTCACCATCGCAGCGGGGGAGGTCGGTGCCGATCTGGAGATCCAGGCCAGCACCATCGGCTCAACACGCGTTACTGCCAGCAATGGCGCCTTGGGCTTTGCGGAGACGCAGGTGGAAGTCGTGAACTTGCCGTCCCTGGGCCTGTCGCCGAGCAGTCCGACGGTGGGGCTCAACAGGGCTTATCCCATGACGGTGTCTTTGCCTAGCGCTGCTGGGGCTGCGGGTGTGGCGATTCAACTGGGCAACTCAAACCCCAGTGTTCTGTCTACGCCAACGTCTCTTCTTGTGCCTGCTGGGCAGCAAGGTATCAGCTTCGAGGTGACGGGTTTGATGGACGGAACGGCCCGTATCACCGCCCAGGCCGAGGGCTATGCGAGTGCGCTGGCCACAGTGGTCGTGCGGAGCAAGGCACTCGTTCTTCCTTACAGCGTGATTGTTGCACCCAATGGGCAGACCACCGTCACCCTTGAAGCTACAGAGCCCGCACCGGCATCAGGACTTGCGGTGGCCCTGGCGCTGGAACAGGCCGGTTTAGCCCAGATCCCGGCTTCCGTGCAGATACCTGCAGGGCAAAGCAAGGCAACCTTCGTTATCCAAGGCCAGAGCCTGGGGACCACAAATCTCACGGCGACGGCAGCGGGTTACCAACCTGCCGCAACGGTGTTGCGCGTCGATGCCATCAGCCTTCCAGTCTCTCGCGAACCTCATTGACCAAAAAGTTCGCGCTTCGCGGGCCACGCTTGTTTGTCTGCATCACGAGAGCAGTCGGTCAGCAGTTCGTGCTCGAATGACTGCAACCAGCCTAAAGCTGACTTTTCAACGATTGCATTCGGCAGTGTGATGCATCTGATAGACGGAAGGCGGCTACTGGTTCAGTTTAGACAGAGCCAAACGACGCCTACCAAACTCGAAACGAATGCACGATCGGCATTCATGGTCAGCACTTGAGCCAATAAAACTCTTGCCGGGCCTTATATAGCTCTGCCTCAGCGCGGGATCTTGTCTCTCGATTGGCCGCAGCAACGCGACTTTCTAACTCAGGCAGTTGGAGATCTAAAGACCTGCACCGTAACTTATCTCCGGATGAAAGCCTGGACCTTCGGCGTTCCACATCCATTTGTTCGTGCGACATGCCAGTCAGAGGGCGGAAGCCATCGTCGAGCAGCTTGCTGTGCTCCTCACGCTGAACCTCGGCGCCTTTTCGAGTGACGCCAGTCATTTTGTTCACACCTTGGGTTTGGGGTGGCATCGATCACTCTTGCTCCCACGCAAGGCTCATGCGAGTACCCCACCTTCCCGTTTTGCTCACAGCGATAAACCGCCTGCTGCCCCTGTGCGGCCAGGGGCAACAGGGCGAGCCATAGAAGTCTTTGCACTTTTGTTCCCTCCCCCGGCCATTGTGCAGAAGATCTTCACGATGCTTGCAAGGCTGGTCGGGTTGCAAGCCCAGTCACTTCAAACGGTAGTGCCCACGCGTGCCTTCCTTCAAACGGCCTGTTTGCTTCAGCCGACTGATCGCGACAGCGATTGAGCCTTTCGGAATGCCCGCCCCTTCTGCGATCGAGGCTTGCGTCATCTGCGACCAGGCGCTGCGAGTCAGTTCCCGCTCGAGGTACGTTAAGACCTTCTCGTCGTTGGAACTGAGCGATTGGGCCTTGGGCACTCCAGATGATTGGGTCTTGGTTTTGGAACTGGCCCGGACGCCTTTGACTGGAGTTGGCTTGACGACTGCATCCTCTGCCTGGGCCTGCTGAGCAGGCGAAATCTGAGGTGATCTCCGCAGCGGCAAAGCCTGCAGCAATTGCAAGTCATTCTGAGCCAAAGAGGCGGCAGTTTGATAAGCCGTGCGAAGTTGTTCTTCGATGGCTTGGAGTTCGTGGGACAGGCGGGCCACGGTTCGAAGTTGGGCATAGGCGCGGTCAGCCTCAGCACTGAATGGCAGGCTTGCTACGGTATCTACCACGCTCTGGGCACCGGACTGAACCTCCTGAGCCATGGCTTGCTGGGCTGCGTAGAGTAATTCACCGGCCTGTTGCAAAAGTGAAAGCGTGGAACGGCTAAGCATGAAGGGCCTCTCAAAAAGCAAAGCACTCACCAGGAGCACACCCTTGGATGGTGCCATAGGGCTTACGGAGCACTGACGCCCGCGCGTCGACTTCTGCGACCACGTCCAAGCGATATGTTGCAGAATGTTCTTCCTAAGCACACAGAGGCAGGGAGGGGGAAATGATCACATCACGTCGCCAGCGCGCAACCAGTCTGTTCAGACTTTGCTCGGAGAAAAGCACTTCGGGGCAGGTCTTAAGACAGATGCTGGCAGTGCTGTCAGCGTGCCTTCTTTCCAGTGCGGCGCTTGCATTCCAGATCGCCCCGATGGGCTCCGAGTTCGAGGCGCGGTTGACCAACGAATCCGAAGCATCGCTGGCGCGAACCGCGGACAGCCTGGGCATCATGATCAAAGGCCGGGTTCACGAAGAGATCACTCAGATTGGGATGGGCTGTCCAGTCGATCCATCCAGCTTGGCTTCCGATAAGACCTGTGGTTTGCGAGATCGCCCCTTTGCCTCTGCGTATGTCATCTACGGCGTTCGATGGAACGACCTGCCGCCCTTTCGGCTGTCGCCGGATGAAGGGAATTGCACTTACCTTGGGAAGTCGTGCAATGTGGCGCAGACCATCCGATTCTCTACACAGCCATTGTGCTGGTACTGCCTTTTCAAGGATGCGGAGAAGAAGGCGCAAAGCCGCGCCATTGTGGGATGCAGCAAAGAGAAAGGCGCGCTTCAGGGCAATGTGATGACGCGTTCGCATTTTGGGGATCTGCAATTTCTGCATGCGATGGCAAGCCAGGAAGGCGTGCACCCTGGAGCGACCCGCGCCAAGGTACTCGATTGGCTGGAATTCGCCTGGAAGGTTTCGTCGCGAGAGATTAAGTCCGACACCTTCCTGCGAGACGTTCAGATCCCGACCGTACAAGAACACTTTGGATGCACAGAATGGCGCGTTGTCGACCTCTACATCCTGGGTCAACAAGACAAGCTGGGGCGGTATTTGCACCAAGTGGCTTTTGGTTCGGTGCTCCACACCGTGCAGGATTCGTTTGCTAGAGCCCATGTCTCTCGTGAAGCGCTACTGCCTGGTGGCATGTGCGCAGATACGGCCTATGAGGCCCCGCGCCGGATCGTGGAGTTTCACACCTACGGAGCGCAAGATGGTGGACTGCATGACGAGCAAGACAGTCGCGAGGCGATGACCAAAGTCAGCGCGGCCGATCGCTGGCCGGATGCCATCGAGGCAACGCGCAATTTGGTGCAGTTCTATGAAGAGCGCGCGGGTTGGACCGATGTCCAGCCCTACATGCAGTGCCTGTTCGAGCTGGCCGATGATCGAAGAGATTCGTCGCCAGGAGCGCCGTACAAGCGATCACCCTGAACTGCGGCGCTCTCACTGAGCGTTGTTGGCCCGTTGATGTGCAACGACACCCGTTTCATCGGGAATGAACGTTCCGTCTTCGAGCAACCGTCCGTGGACCACTGAACCATCGGGAGACGTCGTCCACGCTCAGTCCGGGTGATCGCCATCAAAGTTGACGAGATGCTGCCCCTGATGGTGTTTCTTCCGGATCTCCTTACTTTCTGGGCCCACCAGCCAGATCAGGGCTTCGATCAAATCCTTCGGTTTCTCTTGCGCCTTGCTGTTCATCACGCTTTCCTCCAGTCGAGAGCCATTGACCCATCAACACAAAACGCCTGAGTGAAAAGCCGCGTTTGCTGAGCTTGCACCGTCCAGCTCGTTCATTGATGAAAGCGTAGCGAGCAGACCCGGCAGTGTCCAGAGGGGGGTCAACCGACAACGTACGTCTCAAACTAACCGAACTCCGGGAATGCGCTTCAGCGTGGCGGAGCATTGCTCCAACATGTCCAGTTGGTACTGCATGCCTCTGACCATGTTCTTGCCAGTGCGTCGCAATATGACGCCACCGCCGATGATGAGGATGCCCACAAAAACAGGGATGAGCGGAATCCCGATGATGATCATGGCGATGCCGCCCCAATGCATCAGCTTGCCCATCTTGCGGGCCTTCTCGATGTGAGCGACGGTGTCCTGCGACCCGCGCGCCTTCATATCAATTCCAAACGTCGGCTCATTCGGTCTGCCGACCGCGACCAGCACGGTCGCCACATCACCGCGCTGAACATGCTGACCGGATACCAGATGGAAGGAGCAGCATTCCACACCCTGGGCTGCCCGCAGCTTGGTCAGTAAATCCGCAAACACCGTGACGTTGCGAACACGCCCAGCATCGCGGAATTCAAGGTAATTGAACTTGGTTGCATCCACATCGCTTTTGGATGTGCCAACTTCCAAGAGCTGGTCGTGTACCACCTGTGGTTGCCAAGGCTTGAGGCTCATTCTTACTCCCGTTCAGATCTCAAATGTACGAATCAGTGTGTGTATCAATGAGTATACATAGCAGAGAGTTCCGGACGTGCCAACGCAGAGCCCGTCCACCCCAGCTAAGAAGAGTCGCGTTGAATTCGATCCGCGCAAAAGCCTGGGCCTGCGTATCAAGGAACTGCGTGTGGAGCACGGCCTCACGCAAGAAGAACTGTCAGATCGCAGTGGACTTTTCCGCACCTACATGAGTCGCATTGAGTCGGGTCAGGCGAATCCAACGCTCACCATGCTTTATCAGATCGCTGGAGCGTTTGCGATTGACGTCAGGGATCTGCTGACCCTTCCCCAAAACCAAAGGCCTACACGTGTTCGGGCGACTGCGACTGTCTCGCGTGGCCGTGTGAACAAGTAGCTCTCGTGTGCTGGCCGAAAAGCTTGACAGTACTGTTATCTGAGATGGAGCAGCTGTATGGTTAGAACCGACCGTTGGCGGTCGACCTTGAGGTGCTTTCGTCGGCTTGAAAGCTTGCCCCGCTTGCGTCCTCGGGTATCCACGTTGAATCAGTGGTCATGACATACCGCCCTATGGTCCCATCTGCGTTGCGTTTTATCGCATCCGGGCTTCTGGGTGAGCTTTCAAAAGACGAGCGCTTGTCAGCGACGGAGGGGTTTACTGTCTTGGTGCAGGGTGAACAATTGTCTGTTCCATATCGCGTCTACTACGAACCGACAAACCTCCAATCCGTCATCTCTTGCTCGGGAAGCGACGTTCGATTGCTAGCGCTCTGCCTGGGAACCAGGCACTGGAATGGTTACGTGCGTGAGCACTGCCTGAGACAGATTGTCAGCATTGATCGACCATGGGCTGTACCGTTCGTAGTTCAGCTTTTGGGCGACTATGTGATCGAGATCGTTGAAGTGGCTACAGCGACCCTCTCCCTTGCAGCACCTGAACTGCTGTTTGCGTTCGCTCTGGAAAATCCGCAGTTCATGGCCACGACCGAAAGGCGGGCTGTTAGCTACTGGAACTGCTACCACCGTGGGCACTTTCGAGCTTTGCAGTCCTACCCCGCCCTACAGGTAATCGATGCAATCCGGTACCCAGCAAGAGGGAGTATCTTCCTAACTCCTGAATAGACGACGCGAGACAAGGCTGCGGAACGCCTGTGAAGCAAGGCCCGTGATGCTTGTGTTTCATCCGTCTGGCCATCCCATCTTGCAAACATCGTTGGGCTCGTGAATCGTCCCAATGATGAAGGAACTTTGGACTCAATAGATCGAGTGTGGACAGACGAGTGTCCACGCCGACACGAGTACAGCGTGCAGGGTAAAGAGCTGTGCTGGAGCAACCCCGTGTCTGCCGGGTGCCGGTGCCCGCCGTGCAGTTAAGTCATGGCAAGGCAGTGCGCGTCAAGGCGCATTTCGTTGTCTGCCCCACCCGCGAGGCAAGCCAACCTGCACGGCAAGCCCGAAGTAACCGCTTTCCTGACCTCGCGGCAAGGGGAGGCCGCTCGCTCAACTTGATGGACCTAGCTCACGCGACTGCGAGTGTGTTCCATCGCGCCACCTCTGCAACGAGCTCGGTTGTCTCTGCAGGCGGGATATGTCCGAGGATCCGAATGTTTGATATTGGATGAACCAGTACCGCCCATTCGTGCATTCCGAACTCCACGGAGTCCAGGGCGCCCGGCAACGGACTGACACCATCCAATTAAAGCCCATTAATGGTCTCGGGGGAAACGTATTTGTGGTTGCAACGGCAATGCCCAAAAATGGCTTTCTAGGGGCAGATGCAACGCATTTGCTCAAGGCGTTCCCGATGCCTGGGCTTCTCCATCTCTAACAGCTTGGTCACCTGAAGAACGGACAGGCGCACTTCGTGAGCGGTCTGTACTCTTCCGGCAAATGTAGTGACCGATTGCGAAGTCCAGACGGCATACCTTTGAATTTTGGGTGATGCCTTACAAGGCTAAATAATTATGTCTATGTCCACACGACATGCCTTGACGAAGCCGGATATATGCAGCGTCGCTGTACAGAACGAAAAACAATTAGTAATAAATAATCGAGAGGATGGTTCCGGAGCATGAGCGCATCTACAACCTCATCGTTGAAGTGGAACAACCTGGCATTGAGAATGAGGCGACCAAAGCCATTGAGCAGAGGTTGAATGCATTCCTTGCCGAGCACAACTGCCTTCCGATCCAGACGGTCTCTGACACCATTTTCCCGGCGGCAGAGTACAAATCAGGTGGGTTGGAGAGGGTTTATGATTATCCGACCGCTGTGTATCCGCATATCAAGGCAGTTCGTGCGAACCAATGGGGAACCTACGCACTTCGGCTTACCGAACGCAAATGCGCTGATGGCACAACGCTCAACCCGCTGAAGCTGGTTATCGATAAGATGAAGACGGCGATCGAGACGTCGGAGCGAGTCAAAAAAGGTGGGCCTCCGCGGGCGACGTACGAACTCGACCTTACGCTTTCTCCGTTGGAGTTGAAGCTCTACGACGCAGAGAACGACTACGACAACGGGCGTGGTGGGCAATGTCTTAGCCATGTCAGCCTGAAGCTAGGTCCGAACAAAGAGCTTTACCTCACGGCGATTTATCGTTACCAGTACTTCGTACAGAAGGCGCTTGGAAACTTCAAGGGTCTCGCGCGATTGCAGTCTTGCATCGCTCGTGAAGTCGGCATTTCGACAGGCCCGCTTGTCTGCCACGCCACGCTTGCAATCCTCGAAGAGGGCGATGGCAAGAGTGGTCAAAAACCTTGGCGGCAAGCAGCGCTTAAAACACTGGTCACTGAGTGTGAGGCAATTCTTGCGCAGTCGCAGCTAAAGGCGGCAGCATGTAGTGGGGCATCGTGACTTCAACTGTTGTTCGAAGGCAGCACTTAACAAGTGCACTACAGTCCGGTAACGGATGCAGCGGTCGCTCGGAGCTTCTGCCGCGAATGACTCTGTCCAGCCTCTTGCAGTCATCGGAGCGTTAGGGGCTGCTCGGACCACAAGAACTTCTAGAAAAGTGACCCGTCCTGGAATAGGTTGACACCTATGCGGGACTGAACCCTAGCCGTAATTGGCTTGCAAGAGACGCCCGGTGCACCGCATCGGGCGTTTTGTATTCTAGGGACAGGTGGGGCCGCTGCTC
>NZ_BQXI01000038.1:0-41633 GCF_030158955.1 Acidovorax sp. SUPP1855
CGCAGCTGGCCCAGTCGATGGTGCGGCATTCCAGCTCGAAGCCGAAGCGTTCGGCCGCGGTCTGGATGGCCCGCAGGCCTTCGGGCATGACTTCCTTGCCGATGCCGTCGCCGGGGATCACGGCGATCTGGTACTTGGTTTTTTGCATGGGGTTCCTTGTGGAAAAAAGGGGAGCGGCAGGTGCCGGATGGGGGAATTGTTCGGCAGTGCTGCGCAAAATACAATCAGCCGCCTGTGGTCTCATTCTTCACACTTCGTGCACAAGATTCCCTCCAACGACGACCTGCGCGTGTTCACCGTGGTGGTGCGCAAATCGAGCTTCGGCGAGGCCGCGACCGAGCTGGGCACCTCGCCCGCCTATGTGAGCAAGCGCATCCGACTGCTGGAGGAGGATTTGGCCGTCAAGCTGCTGCACCGCACCACGCGCCGCGTGGTGGTGACGGAGGAGGGCGAGCGCGTGTTCCACTGGGCGCAGCGCATCCTGGACGATGTGGACCAGCTGCTGCAGGAGGTGGCGGTCACGCGGCGCGAGCCCCGCGGCCTGCTGCGGGTGAGCTGCAGCTTCGGATTCGGGCGGCGCGTGGTGGCGCCGGCGTTGTCGCGGCTGGTGGAGCGCCATCCGGCCCTGCAGGTGCGGCTGGAGGTGTTCGACCGGCTGGTGGACGTGGCGGGCGAGGGGTTCGACCTGGACGTGCGCGTGGGCGACGAGATCGCGCCGCACCTCATCGCGCGGCGGCTGGCGGACAACCACCGGGTGCTGTGCGCGGCGCCCGCCTATCTGGCGCGCCATGGCACGCCGCGCACGCTGGCGGAGCTGTCCAGTCACGACTGCCTCGTCATCAAGGAGCGTGACCACCCGTTCGGCGTGTGGCGCCTGCGCAGCGGCGGCGTGGAAGAGTCGGTGAAAGTGCGCGGCCCGCTGTCGGCCAACCACGGGGAAATGGTGGTGCAGTGGGCCGTGGACGGCCGCGGCATCACGCTGCGCTCGCTGTGGGACGTGGGACCGCAGTTGCGTGCGGGGCATCTGGTGCCGGTGCTGCCCGAGTGGCGGCAGGAGGCGAATGTGTGGGCCGTCTATCCCACGCGTCTCCATCTGTCGGCCAAGGTGCGCGTGTGCGTGGAGTTTTTGCAGGAGCACTTCCGCCAGGAGTGGGCGGCCAGCGGTGATGCTGAACTCAGCGGTGCGGTGGACGGTGCCGGGGATTGAGAGGGAAGGGCAGCCGGGTGCGGTGCGCCGTCACCCGGCTTTGCAAGGACGCGCATTGCACGCATCCCGAGGGCCCGATCAGCCGGCCAGCGCGGCCTTCACGGCGGCCGACACCTGGCCCATGTCGGCCTTGCCGGCCAGCCGCGTCTTCACCACGCCCATGACCTTGCCCATGTCGCCGGGTCCCGCGGCACCCAGTTCAGCCACGATGGCTTTCACGGCGGCCAGGGTTTCCTCGGCGGACATGCGCGCGGGCAAGTAGGCCTGCAGCACGGACGTTTCGGACTTTTCCTTGTCGGCCAGGTCCTGGCGGCCCGCGCCTTCGAAGGCGGTGATGGAGTCCTTGCGCTGCTTGATGAGCTTGTCCAGGATGGCGACGACGGCAGCGTCGTCCAGCGTGATGCGCTCGTCGACTTCCTTTTGCTTGATCGCCGCCTGCAGCAGGCGGATGGTGCCCAGGCGCTCGACGTCCTTGGCGCGCATGGCGGTCTTCATGTCTTCGGTGATCTGCTCTTTGAGGCTCATGGTGTTCTCCGTTCAAACCAGGGGTGGGTGGGGTGGCGCGCTGTGCCCCAAACGAAAAAACCCGCGCTTGGCGTCCCTAGCGCGGGTTTTGCGGCGGTGAGGCCGGCTCTGTCAGAGCTTAGTACAGCTTCTTGGGCAGCTGCATGCTGCGAACGCGCTTGTAGTGGCGCTTGACGGCAGCAGCCTTCTTGCGCTTGCGCTCGGCGGTGGGCTTCTCGTAGAACTCACGGGCGCGCAGGTCGGTCAGCAGGCCGAGCTTTTCGATGGTGCGCTTGAAGCGGCGCAGGGCGACGTCAAAGGGTTCGTTTTCTTTTACGCGGATGGTGGTCATTAGCTAATGGTTTCCAAAATGTGCCCACAGAGGGTATCCAGGAGATCGGGCCTGAATGCCGTGTGTAGCGGGTTCCCCGTCTGTAACTAGTATTGGCCGACGGGGTATTGCCAGCAAAGCCGAAGATTATAGCCCTGTAATCCGCTCTGTGGATGGGTGCGGTCCGATCGCGTTGTCACCAGGCGTATGGCTTGGAATTTGCATGGGGCCCGGTGGCGCTGATTCGATTCATCCCCCCGTTCGTTCCCGCAACCGCCCCGCGCCGTTCTTTCCCCGCGCGGGGCCCCAAGCACGACACCATGGCAATCATGCACCGCGTATCGGGCTGGCTGGGCCGGCTCAGTGTGGGCCGCAAGCTCATGCTCATCTACCTGCTGGACCTGACGGCCGTGATCTACGTCTCGGGCATCCTGATCCACGAGAAATTCCTGGCCATCGATTTCGCGCGCAAGGAGATCGTGGGTACCGCCTATGCCTCGGTGGTGCGCGACGGGCTGATGGGGGCGTTCATGGAGGGCGACGGCATCGCGGGCATCCTGCTGATGGACCGCCTGGCCGCGGTGCGCAGCGCGCACGACGGCGCGCTCAAGACCGGCGAGCCGGCCGCGCGCTTCGAGGCGCTGCTGCGCCAGTCGGCCACCGGCGACCTGGCGGGGCGTGGAGCGGGGGGCGCGATGGGGGCGGCCGGCGAGCCGGTGCGCGGTCCCTTGCTGCGGCAGGGGCGCGAGCTGCTCACGACCGTGGGCAACCAGTCCAACCTGATCCTCGACCCCGACCTGGACAGCTACTACGTGATGTCGTTGATCCTGCTGCGCTTTCCGGAGCTGCTGCAGGTCACGCACGACACGGCGGCCTTCCTGAATGCGCCCGGCGCCCGCCAGGGCGACCACCGCGCGGCCGAACTGCTCACGCTGGCGGGCCGGCTCGATGCGGTGATGCTGGGCATCGATGCCGACTACGACCAGGCCTTCATCGCCGGCTCGCCCGCGCTGAGGGCGGCGCTGGATGCGCAGCGTGCGGCCTTGCGCCAAGCCGGCAACGACCTGCAGGCGCTGCTGCAGGGCATCGCCCAGGGCGAGGGGCGCACCGCCGCGGCCGAGCTGCCCGCGCGCCAGCGTGCGCTGCTGGGCGCGCTGCAGACGGCGTGGGTGCAGGGCACGGCGCAGCTGGACCGCCTGCTCTACGCCCGGGTGGACGACCTCTTTGCGCGCATGTGGCTGCACCTGGGCACGGCCGTGCTGCTGCTGGGCTGCATCCTGAGCCTGGTCACGCTGGTGGCGCGGCAGATCGCCAAGCCCCTGCAGCAGCTGGCCCGCGTGGCCGACGAGGTGCGCCGCAGCGGCGACCACACCCTGCGCGCGCACTGGACCAGCCGCGACGAGATCGGCCGGCTGGTGACGGCCTTCAACGGCATGCTGGCGCAGCTCGACCGCGAGCGCGTGCTGCAGCAGGAGCTGGCCGCCAGCGCGCGCGCCGCCGAGGCCCAGCGCGAGCTTGTGGAGGCGCTGCCCATTCCGATGGTGGTCACCTCGGTGCCCGAGCACGAGGTGCTGCACGCCAACGCCCCGGCCGGCCTGTGGCTGAACGGCACCACGCTGGACCCCTGGCGCACGGGCATGGAGCCGGGCGTGCGCGCGCGGTTTTTCCAGCGGCTGGCCGACCAGGGCGTGGTGGACGAGTTCGAGGTGCGCTGGAAGGGCAGCGCCGAGCCGCTGTGGGCCGTGCTGTCGGCGCGGCGCCTGCACTTCCAGGGGCGCGATGCCATGCTGACCGCCTTCACGCCCATCAACGTGCTCAAGGTGATGGAGCAGCGGCTGGAGCTGTGGGCCAAGGTGTTCGAGGCCTCGTCCGAGGGCATCATCATCATGGCCGCGGACCAGAAGATCCTGAGCGTGAACAAGGCGTTCTGCCGCAGCACGCACTACGACTTCTACGAGGTGATCGGCGAGAACCTGGGCTTCCTGCTGGAGGACCCGGGCGAGCCGCCGCTGGGCGCGCGCATCGCCCGCACGCTGCTGGACAAGGAGTCCTGGCAGGGCGAGGTGCGGTTCCGGCGCCGCTCGGGCGAGACCTATCCGGCCTGGCTGATGGTGTCGGCCGTGCGCGAGGGCGGCAAGGGCGGTGCCGTGGCCAACCACATCGGCATCGCCATCGACATCACCGACCGCAAGCGCAACGAGGAGCGCATCCAGTTCCTGGCCCACCACGACGTGCTCACCGAGCTGCCCAACCGTTCGCTGTGCGTGCAGCGGCTGCAGGCGGCCATCGCGCATGCCGCCATCACGGGCGAGCGCGTCGCGGT
The DNA here is from genome assembly GCF_030158955.1 of Acidovorax sp. SUPP1855. NCBI lineage: Bacteria > Pseudomonadati > Pseudomonadota > Betaproteobacteria > Burkholderiales > Comamonadaceae > Acidovorax > Acidovorax sp. SUPP1855. The sequence goes on from NZ_BQXI01000038.1 coordinate 4,366, forward strand.
GCTGTTCATCGACCTGGACCGCTTCAAGTCCATCAACGACACGCTGGGCCACCACATCGGCGACGGGCTGCTGCGCTCGGTGGCGGCGCGGCTGCTGCAGGCCGTGCGCACGCACGATACCGTGAGCCGCCTGGGCGGCGACGAGTTCGTGATCGTGATGCGCGACGTGGAAGGCCCGGACGACGTGCTGCAGGCCGTGGAGCGCCGGTTGATCCCGCTCATCCGCCAGAGCCACCCGGTGCAGGGGCACGAGCTGAACGTTTCGTGCAGCGTGGGCATTGCCGTGTACCCTGACGACGGCACGGGGCTGGACGAGCTGATGCGCCGCGCCGACGCCGCCATGTATGAGGCCAAGACCACCGGCCGCGACATGGCGCGCCTGTATTCGCTGGAGACCGACCGGCGCGTGCAGGCCCGCCAGGCCATGGAGCAGATGCTGCGCCGCGCGCTGGAGCGCCACGAACTGGAGCTGCACTACCAGCCGCGCGTGGACACGCGCTCGGGCCGCCTCACGGGCGTGGAGGCGCTGGTGCGCTGGAACCATCCGGTGCTCGGCCAGGTGCTGCCGGGCGAGTTCATCCCCATCGCGGAAGAGGCCGGCCTGATCCGCGCGATCGGCGGCTGGGTGCTGGAGCAGGCCTGCCTGCAATGGGCGCGCTGGCAGGCCGCATACGGCGGTGCGCGCCACGCCGCGGGCCCGGGCGCACAGGGCCCGCAGGAGGGCCAAGGCATCGCCCACGACGCCCGGCGGGCGAGGCCGCCCCTGGCGCTGGCGGGGCTGCCGGTGTCGGTCAACCTCTCCGCCGCGCAACTGGCCGACCCGGCGCTGGTGCCCGACATCCGCACCCTGCTCGCGCGCTGCGGCATGCCGCCCAAGTGGCTGGAGCTGGAGCTGACCGAATCGCAACTGATGGAGAACGCCGAGGCCACGCAGCAGCAGCTGGCCGCGCTCAAGGGGCTGGGCGTGCAGTTGTCCATCGACGATTTCGGCACCGGCTATTCGAGCCTGGCCTACCTCAAGCGCTTTGCCATCGACAAGCTCAAGGTGGACAAGTCGTTCATCCGCGACATGCTGACCGATGGTGCGGACATGGCCATCACCCGCGCCGTCATCGCGCTGGGCCACACCCTGGGCCTCAAGGTGGTGGCCGAAGGCGTGGAGGACCTGGCCACGGCGCAGGCGCTGGGTTCGCTCGACTGCGACGAACTGCAGGGCTACCACTTCAGCCAGGCGCTGCCCGTGCCGGCCCTGGAGGCCTGGGTGAGGGGCTACGCGGGCGAGCGCCCGCGGCTGGCGCTGCTGCCGTCGTGAACCGTGCGCGAATCGGCCGGTGCCTGCGCGCGCTCGTTCAGCCCGTAGTCGCGCAGCACGGCCGCCACGCGCAGGCGGTAGTCGGCGAACACGCCCGCGCGACCGGCGGCCTGCGCATGGCGGTGGCTCTCGCACTGGCGCCACTGCGCCACGGCGGCCTCGTCGCGCCAGAACGACAGCGACAGCAGCTTGCCCGGCTGGCTGAGGCTCTCGAACCGCTCGATGGAAACGAAGCCGTCCATGCGCTCCAGCTCGCAGCGCAGCGCGGCGGCGGTGTCCAGGTAGGGCTGGCGGCCCGCGGCACTGGGCACGACCTCGAAGATGACGGCGATCATGCGGCGGCTCCGGGCGAGTCCTGGGTTGGCTGGGCGGATGCCATCGACAGCGGCGGGTGCGGCGGCAGGGCGGGGCGCTGGAACGTGCCCTCCACCACCTCGGCGAACGTGCGCTGCTCGCGCAGGATGAAGCGCTGGCGCTGCGCCCGCTCGAAGTTGGCGCGGCCTTGCGGGTCGGTCCGCAGACGCGCGCGGTAGGCCTCGTAGGCCGCGAGGCTGTCGAACGCGATCAGGCCCCAGGCCTCGTCGTTGGTGCCCTCGCTGGGCACGAAGTAGCCCAGCAGGTGGCCGCCGCAGCGCGGAATGATGTGGCCCCAGTGTGCGGCGTACTCGCGAAACGCGGCGATCTGGAAGGGGTCGAGCTGGTAGCGGATGAAGCAGGTGAGGGCCATGGAGGGTTCCTTGGGTAGAAGGTTGGGGGCGAAGGCACAGGGCCGGCGGGGCGCCGCATCCGCACGGCATGGTGGCCATTGGGCCGCGTTCCGCGGGGTCGATGCTTCGCCGTGGAACGAAGCATCGCGGCCGGCGCCTGCGGCACACTGGCCGGCATGAACACCAACCAGATCGCGCACATCGCCGCGCTCGTGGGCGAGCCGGCGCGCACCGGCATGCTGCTGGCGCTGATGGACGGGCGGGCGCTCACGGCGCGCGAGCTGGCCGATGCCGCGCACATCACCCCGGCCACCGCCAGCCGGCACCTCGCGCTGCTGGTGCAGGCACGCCTGCTGTCCGTGCAGAGCCAGGGCCGCCACCGCTACCACCGCCTCGCCTCGGCCGAGGTGGCGCGGCTGCTGGAGGGGCTGATGCAGCTGGCCGCGGGCCAGGCCTCGCCGGCGCGCCCGGTGGCGGTGGGCCCGCGCGATGCGGCGCTGCGCAGGGCGCGCACCTGCTACGACCACATTGCCGGGCGCCTCGGCGTGGCGGTGGCCGAGCACCTGCTGCAAGAGGGCGCGATCGTGTTCGACGCCGAGGCGGGCGGTCAGGTGACCGACCGGGCCGCCGCCGTGCTGGGGCGCCTGGGGCTGGACCTTGCGGGCCCGTCTGCCGGCCCGCCGCAGCGGGGCCCGCGCCCGCTGTGCCGACCGTGCCTGGACTGGAGCGAGCGGCGCCCGCACCTGGCCGGGCGCCTGGGCGCGCTGGTGTGCGCGCACTGCCTGGACCAGGGCTGGCTGGTGCGCCGCGAAGGCTCGCGCGCGCTCGCCATCACCCCGCCCGGGGCCGCCGCCCTGCAAGGCTGGCTGGGCACCGCGCGCTGGAGCGGCGTGGTGCAAGCACCATTGCCCGGCGCCTGAAACGACGAAGGCGCGATCGGGCCCTGGCCCTCCCTGGCCTGCAGCGGCAGCCGCTCGGCTTGCCGCGCCGGCGTGTTGGCGAAGGGTCCATCGGCCCGCTGTCGGCCAACGCGCATGGCCAATAGGCGCTCCATCCGACAGGGCCTGCACGGCCCCCAGCCGCGTAATCGGGGGCCACGCCCCATTGCCCGCCGAGCCCCGCATGCCACCCCTTTCGATCGATCGATTCCGACACCGCCATCCACTGCGTGCCTGCCCTGGCTTCCTGGAGCGGGCCGCTGCCCCGCACCGCCGCAGGCCCGCGTCGAAAGCGGTCCATGCGCGATAAGCCGCCGCCGTCCACCGAAGCCCTGGCCACGCCAGCCAGCAGCGCCTCCCCCGATGCAGGGCAGGATCCTCCGTCGTCCGGCGGCTGGGGTTCCGTCAGAGCGGTCGCCGGCACCTTGCTGCGCGATCGCCCGGGCGTCACGGTGATCAAGGCGCTGGCCCTGCAGAACAAGCACGACGGTTTCACCTGCTCCAGCTGCGCCTGGGCCAAGCCGCTGCATCCGCATCCCGCCGAGTTCTGCGAGAACGGCGCGAAGGCGACGTCGTGGGAGCTGACGGACCGGCGCCTGGACGCCGCCTTCTTCGAGGCCCACCCCTTGGCGGAACTCGCCGGCTGGACCGATCACGCGCTGGAAGCGGGCGGGCGGCTGACGGTTCCTCTGCGCTACGACGCCGGCCGGGACCGGTATGTCGAGGTCTCCTGGCAGGAGGCCTTCGACGGCATCGGCCGGGAACTGAAAGCGCTGCAGCCCGATGCGGTGGTGTTCTACGCGTCAGGCCGGGCGTCGCTGGAGACGTCGTACCTGTGGCAACTCTTCGCCCGGCTGTATGGGACCAACAATCTGCCCGACAGCTCGAACATGTGCCACGAGAGCACATCGGTCGGCCTCAAGCAGTCCATCGGGTCGCCGGTGGGCACGGTGGACCTGGACGACTTCGACCAGTGCGACGCCATCTTCTTCTTCTTCTTCGGCCAGAACGTCGGCGTGTCCAGTCCGCGCATGCTGCATCCCCTGCAGGACGCGCGGCGCCGGGGCGTGCCCATCGTGACCTTCAATCCGCTGCGCGAGAGCGGCCTGGTGGCGTTCAACAACCCCCAGTCGCCGGTGGACATGCTCACGCCGGGCAGCACCGCCATCAGCACGCAGTACCTGCAGGTCCGGCCCGGGGGCGACATCGCCGCGCTGACCGGCCTGTGCAAGTTCGTGATCGAGGCGGACGACGCGGCGCTGGCATCGGGCGGCCCCCGCGCCATCGATGCCGGGTTCGTCGCCGAGCACACGCAGGGCTACGACGAACTCGCGCAGGCGATGCGCGCCGCCCCGTGGGCCGACATCGAAAGCGACTCCGGCCTGTCCCGCTCGGCGCTGGAGGAGGCCGCACGCACCTACCTTGCGGCCGAACGCGTCATCGGCATCTACGGCATGGGGCTCACGCAGCACCGCGAGGGCGTGCTGAACGTGCAGATGCTCGCCAACCTGCTGCTGCTGCGCGGCAACGTGGGCAAGCCCGGTGCCGGGCTGTGCCCGGTGCGCGGGCATTCCAACGTGCAGGGGCAGCGCACGGTGGGCATCACCGAGAAGCCGGAACTCGCCCCGCTGGACCAGCTGGCCTCGCAGTTCCAGTTCGAGCCCCCGCGCAAGAAGGGCCTGGATACCGTCGCCGCCTGCCGGGGCATCCTGGACGGGTCGGTGCGGGCGTTCCTCGGCCTCGGCGGCAATTTCGTGCGCGCGGTGCCCGAGACGGGGCTCATCGAGGCCGCGTGGCGCCGGATGCGGCTGACCGTTCAGATCGCGACCAAGCTCAACCGCAGCCACGTGGTGCATGGCGAGGTGGCCTACCTGCTGCCGTGCCTGGGCCGGGTGGAGATCGACCGGCAGGCCAGCGGCGAGCAAACGGTCTCGACCGAGGATTCGACAGGTTTCATGCACCCCTCCCGTGGCGTGGCCGAGCCGGCGGCCGCGACGCTGCGCTCCGAGCTGTCGATCGTGGCGGGCATCGCGCAGGCCACCCTCGCGCCGAACGCCTGCGTTCCGTGGGCCGGGTGGACCGACGACTACGCCCGCGTGCGGGACGCCATCGCGCTGACCTTCCCCAGGATCTTCCACGACTTCAACCGCCGGTTGGCCGTCCCGGGCGGCTTCGCGCGGCCCATCGCGGCACGCCATCGGGTGTGGGAGACCGACAGCGGCAAGGCCGCTTTCGTCGCGCCCGGCGGCCTGCAGGCCGATCCGGACCAGGTGCCCACGCCCGTGGACGGCGAGGTGCTGCGCCTTTTCACGATCCGCAGCGACGACCAGTTCAACACCACCATCTACAGCCTGAACGACCGCTTTCGCCGGATCGAGGGCACGCGCCAGGTGCTGTTGATGAATGCCCACGACATCGAGCGGCTCGGCCTGCAGGCCGGCGCCCGCGTGACGGCGCGCACGCAGTGGCGGCAGGACGATGTCCGCCGCGAGGTTTCCGGACTGACCGTCGTGGCCTACGACCTGCCGCGCGGCGCCGTGGCGGGCTACTACCCCGAACTCAATCCGTTGATGCCCCTGGACCACCACGCCAGGGAAAGCCACGTTCCCGCCGCCAAGTCCATTCCCGTCCGCCTGTTCCCAGGCTGATGCACCCGCCCCAATCCTCTCACTGCCAAGGACCCGCCATGCGCCAAGACCCCGCCAGCCAGTCGCCCGTTCGCTACCACCCTGCCGTCGAGCAGGCCGATCCCGACGAGGCGCAGGTGTTCGCCGATCTGGACCAGACGCTCGCCAAGATCCGCGAGACGACGTTCGAGCACAGCGGCCACGCGCGCCGCAGCGTCCATGCCAAGGCGCACGGCGTGCTGCGGGCGCAATTGACGGTGCTGCCGGACTTGCCCGAGCCGCTCGCCCAGGGGCTGTTCGCCCGGCCCGGCACGTACGACGCCATCCTGCGGTTCTCCACCAACCCGGGCGACGTGCTGGACGACAAGGTGTCCCTGCCCCGGGGCCTGGGCTTGAAGGTCCTCGGCGTCGAGGGCGAGCGGCTCCCGGGTTCGGAGTCCGACACCACCCAGAACTTCGTCTTTGCGGACAGCCCGGTCTTCGCCGCGCCCACGGCCCGGAAATTCCTGAGCAACCTCAAGCCCCTGGCGGCCACGACCGATGTGGCGGAGGGGGCCAAGAAAGCGCTGTCGGCCACCCTGCAGGTGGCCGAGAGGGTCGTCGAGGCCTTCGGCGGCAAGAGCGGCAAGCTGATCTCGCTGGGCGGCCATGCCCCGACGCACGTGCTGGGCGCCACCTTCTTCTCGGGCGCGGCCTTGCGGCACGGCCAGTACATCGCCAAGCTGTCGCTGGCGCCGGCATCGGACGCCTTGAAGGCGCTGGTGGACCAGAAGGTCGATCTCGACGGCCGGCCCGATGGCCTGCGCGAGGAGGTGGTCCGCTTCATGGCGGTGAATCCCGCGCAGTGGGACCTGCGGGTGCAGCTGTGCACCGACCTGGACTCGATGCCGGTCGAAGACGCGTCCGTGGAGTGGCCGCAGGAACAGAGCCCCTACATCACCGTGGCCCGGCTGGTGGCGCAGCCGCAGACCGCGTGGAGCGAGGCCGTGGCCGCCGTGTCGGAAGACGGCCTCTTCTTCAGCCCCTGGCGCGGTCTGGCGGACCACCAGCCCCTGGGCAACGTGATGCGCGCCCGCAAGCTGGCATACGAACGCTCGGCGCAGTTCCGCGCGGACCGCAACCAGACGCCCGTGCGCGAACCGAGCGAGATTCCGCCGTCCATCGGGCGCGCATGACCGCATGCGCTGGCCTCGTGCCGGGGCCCGGGCTGGCGTCGGTGCCCGTGCCGGCGGGGCTCAGCCGCCCGGCAGCGCCTGCGCACAGGCGTGCGCGCTGGCCCAGGCCCACTGGAAGTTGTAGCCCCCCAGCCAGCCGGTCACATCGACCACCTCGCCGATGAAATACAGCCCCGGCTGGGCCTTGGCCTCCATGGTCTGCTGCGACAGCGCCCGCGTGTCCACGCCGCCCAGCGTCACCTCGGCCTTCTTGTAGCCCTCGGTGCCCGTGGGCACCAGCTCCCAGCGCGACAGCCGCTCGGCCAGCCGCGCCAGCGCCTTGTCCGAGGCCTCGTTGATGGGCCGCTGCCAGTCCGCGTCCTGCTGCACCCAGGTGTCGGCCAGGCGGCTGGGCACCAGGCCGGCCAGTTCGTTGGCGATGCGCTTTCTCGACCGCGCCTTGGCCTGCGCGAGCAGGGCGGGCAGGTCGGTGCCCGGCGCCAGGTGGATGGACAGGGGCAGGCCCTCCTGCCAGTAGCTGGAGATCTGCAGCACCGCCGGGCCCGACAGCCCCCGGTGGGTGAACAGCAGGTCTTCGTGGAAGGCCATGCGCGCCTTCCTGGCGCCCGTGGAAATCTCCACCGGCAACGCCAGCCCGGCCAGCTGGGCGTAGGGCGCCCAGGCATCGCCGTCGAACGTCAGCGGCACCAGCCCCGGGCGGCGCTCCACCAGCGGGATGGCGAACTGCTGCGCGATCCGGTAGCCGAAGTCGGTGGCGCCGATCTTGGGGATCGACAGCCCCCCGGTCGCCACGACCACGCTGCGGGCCAGCACGGGACCGCGATCGGTATCAATTTGATAGCAGAACGCCCTAGTGGAATATGTGCTGGAGGCCGAAAAGACCACATTTTTCACCCGGCACGGCTGCCAGCGCTGCACGCCGCCCGCGGCGCATTCGGCCAGCAGCATCTGGATGATGTCCTCCGCCGAGCGGTCGGCGAAGAGCTGGCCCTTGTGCTTTTCGTGGTGGGCGATGCCGTGCCGGTCCATCAGCGCGATGAAGTCGGCCGGCGTGTAGCGCGACAGCGCCGAGCGGCAGAACTGCGGGTTCTGCCCCACGAAGTGCTTGTGCGGCGCGGCCGGGTCCAGGTCGCGGTTGGTGAAGTTGCAGCGACCGCCGCCCGAGATGCGGATCTTCTCGGCCACCTTCTCGCCGTGGTCGATCAGCAGCACCGAGAGGCCGCGCTGCCCCGCCTGCGCGGCGCAGAACAGGCCCGCCGCGCCGGCGCCGATGACGACGGCGTCGAACCGCCGCGCGGTGTCCGCCGTGTTCATGGAAGCCACTAGCCCTTCCACGTGAACGGGAACTTGAGCTGCTTCATGAACCCGTTGGGCACGTAGTCGCCCAGCACGCCGTAGTGCTCGGGCCAGAGCTTGGTGCTCTTGACCGCCGTGCCGAAGGCGTAGTCGATGAAGGCGAAGTGCGCCGCGTAGTTCTTGTCCAGCGCCTCCTGGTCCTGGCTGTGGTGCCAGTGGTGGAAGTTGGGCGTGACGATCAGGTAGCGCAGCGGCCCCAGGCGCACGCTCACGTTGGCGTGGTTGAACACCGCCTGGAAGCCCACGATCACGATGTACGCGTCGATCACCTCCTTGGAAAAGCCCAGCACGTAGATCGGTGCCAGCACCAGCGTGCGCGTGATCAGCAGCTCCAGGATGTGCTGGCGCGAGCCGGCCATCCAGTCCATGCTTTTCACGCTGTGGTGCACCGCGTGCAGGCGCCACAGCACCGGCACCTCGTGGTAGGCCCGGTGCGTCCAGTACTGCACCAGGTCGGCCACCAGCACGATGAGGAACAGCGCCACCCAGAAGTTCAGCCCCTGCACCCAGCCGCGGACGCCGTCGCTCGCGGCCCAGCCGAAGAACTTGTGCACCAGCAGGTTGGTGGCCAGCAGCACGAAGCCCACCACCATGTGGTTCACGATGAAGTGGTGGAAGTCGGTCTGCCACTCGGCGCGGAACACCGGCTGGTCGCGCCGCAGGGCGAACAGCTTTTCGATGAAGATGAAGATCAGCGCGCTGCCCAGCAGGTCGAGGATGAACCAGTCCAGGCCGATGTAGGGCGTGTTGTCCGCGAAGTCGTTCACCGGCACCTTGTGCCCGCCCAGCAGCGCGGTGGACACCACCAGCAGGAAGGCCGCCGCCGACAGCCAGCGCGAGCGGTTGAACAGCATGTTGACGAGCGAGATGCCGCCCGCCGCCACCAGCGCGGCCAGCATGATCATGCGGATCACGTCCACGTTGTAGCTCTTGCGCAGCTCCGGCGTGGTGAGGTATTGCGGGAAGTGGAAGGCCAGCACCCCCAGCATGCACAGGATGGCCAGCGACAGGGCGATGACGCCCGAGACCAGGCCGCGGCCGGTGCGCAGTTCGCCATGGCTGGCGGTGAGTTCGTTGAGTTTGTCGAGCATTTTTTCTCCGGGCGGGAACGCCGGGCGCGAGTGTAGCGAAGCCGCATCACCGGCCCGATCCGCGCCACGCAAGGCCCGTGCCGCAGGCCCTCGCGCTTCTAAAATCGCGCGCCATGACGATCAACCTTCCGGCCAACCAGCTCAGCATGACCGTGCTGATGTCCCCCGACATGGCCAACTTCTCGGGCAACGTGCACGGCGGCGCGGTGCTGCGGCTGCTGGACCAGGTGGCCTACGCCTGCGCCACGCGCTACTCGGGCTGCTACGCCGTCACGCTCAGCGTGGACCAGGTCACCTTCCTGCAGCCGATCCACGTGGGCGAACTCGTCACCTTCCTGGCCTGCGTGAACTACACCGGCAACTCGTCGATGGAAGTGGGCATCAAGGTGGTGGCCGAGAACATCCGCACCCAGGTGGTGCGCCACGTGAACAGCTGCTTTTTCACAATGGTGGCCGTGGACGAGGACCGCAAGCCCGTCGCCGTGCCGCCCCTGTCGCCCTCCACCGCCGACGAGCGCCGCCGCTGGGAGGCCGCGCTGCTGCGCAAGGCCCTGCGCAAGGAGCAGGCCGAGCGCTTCGAGCAGGTGCGGCTGGCGGCGGCCGGGCCGGCTGGCCTGTAAGAGGTAAGAGACGTCAGGGACGCGTTGGCCGTGCGCCGGGGCGCACACGGCTTCGCATGGTGGCTTGCCCCGGTCGGGCCTGCCGCCCACCATGCTCCCCCACCGCCCGCCAGAGGGCGGGGCGCCAAAGGGAGCGAGCCATGAAAACCACCGACCGGGACGGGTCCAGCGCCAGCGCTGCGGCCCCGGCCTTGACCACCCCATCCACTGCATCCCACGCACCCGTGGCACCCGCTGCTGCCTTGCCGCCACGGCGCCGTGCGCGCAGCGCGGAGCCGCCCGCCGGGTTTCCGATCGACACCCGGGCGCGGGCGGCGGGCGCCGAGACCAGCGCCTCGGGCGCGAAGCGGCGCAGGATCGGCCCCACGGCGTTGCCGCAGCCGGGGCGGCCCCAGGGGAGGGCTGCGGAGACGGAGACGGAGGCGGCACCGCGGCGGGCGCGTTCGGCCTCGCCCGACAGCCGCCCGGCGCATTCCGCGGACGCCATGCCGTTCGCGCAGCTGGTCGGCGAGGCAGCGGCCCGGGGGCTGGACCGCGACTGGGGCACCTTGCAATCGGTCCGGGTCAAGAACGGCCACCCGCAGATCCACCCCTGGGAAGAGGCCTTGCACCCGCAGCGCGTCTCCATCCCGCTGGGCAACTCCCGCGGCGTGCGGCTGCCCGAGGTGCTGGACCTGCAGGCCATCCGGGAGGGAACGCCGGTCCTGTGGTCGATCGGCATGGGCGCCACGCTGCACCTGGGGCCGCACGCACGGGTCGAGACGCCGGCCGGCGAGCCTGCCGGCAAAGAGCGCCGGATGGGCCACCCTTCACTGGTCGCGGGAACCCGGGACGATGCGACCGGAGACTGGTGGGGAAGCAGACCCGCATCTCGGGCGAGCTGCTGTGGGATGCCCAGCGCGAGACGTTCTTCATCACCAACCAGTCGGGCCGCTACTCCAGGCACCCCGACCGCGGCGCCCCGCAGATGGCCCAGGTGGCGCGGCATTTCGAGGAGGGCGGGATGGTGGTGGAGGTGCGGCTCATCGGGGCGCCGTGAACGCGGGCGCGGCGACGATGCCGCGGCGCATCGCGGTCGCTTGCCCGCAGCCCGCCGCGCGCCTCAGCCGCCCGCTGCGTTGCGCTTCGCGGAGGGCAGGGGGTCCGCGCCGCGGGTGCTGCCCCTGGCCGCCGCTACGCCGCTCACCACGTCGCCCACGACGATGACCGATGGGCTGGCGAGCTGCTCGCGCTCGATGGTGGCGTGCAACTCGCCCAGGGTGGTGAGCGCGTGGCGTTGCTGGGGCAGGCTCACGTGCTGGATGACGACCACGGGGGTGCTGGCGGGCAGGCCGGTGAGCAGTTCCTGCTGGATGTGCGCGGCGCTGCTCACGCCCATGTAGATGACCAGGGTGAGGCGGGCATCGCGCGCGGTGGCGGCCAGCTGGCGCCAGTCGGTGCCGGCGTCGCCGGGCTTGGCGTGGCCGGTGACGAAGACCACGCCGTGCGCGTGCTCGCGGTGGGTGAGGGGCGTGCCCAGCAGCGTCATGCCGGCCAGGCCCGCGGTGATGCCGTTGACCACCTGCACGTCGATGCCGGCCGCGCGCAGGTGCTCGACCTCTTCGCCGCCGCGCCCGAAGATGAACGGGTCCCCGCCCTTCAGGCGCACCACGTTCTCGCCCTCGTTCACGGCCATGACCATGAGCTTTTCGATGAAGGCCTGGGGCGTGCTCTTGCAGCCGCCGCGCTTGCCCACATGGACGATGCGCGCGCCGGGCGGGGCCATGGCCACGATCTCGTCGCTGACCAGGTCGTCCACCAGCAGCACAGTGGCGGCCTGGATGGCCTTGAGGGCCTTGATGGTGAGCAGTTCCGGATCGCCCGGGCCGGCGCCGACCAGCGTGCAGCGGCCGGGGGGGACGCCTTCGAAGGCGGGGGGGGATGGGCGATTCATGGGTTTGTCTCCAAAGGGATTTGCCCGGCCAGACGCAAGATGTGTTCCACCTGACGGGACAGCGGCGCGGGCACCGGCAGCGCGCCGTCGAGCACCTGGCGCGTGTAGCGGGCGGTGGTGTCCACGTCGATGTCCTGGGGCAGGCCGGGCACCTCGCTGGCCGTGCCGGGCTGCTGCTCTTCCCACAGATGGTGCGCGCCGGCGACGAAGGCGTCGTAACGGGGCGTTCGTCGCGGGTCGGCGGCCACTTCGCCCTCCAGCCCGCGCGAGAGCAGGGCGTTCATGCCCAGCGTGCTGAAGGTGGCGTGCAGCATGTCCTGGTACTCGGGGTGGGTGTAGGCGGTGACGACCAGCGACGGCCCGGCGCAGGGGTTCATCAGCTTGACGACGCTGTGGCCCGGGTTGCGCAGGCCGATGGCCTCGCGCGCGGCCAGCAGGCGGGCCAGGCCCGGGTGCAGGGCTTCGGTGTGAATGTGGGTCACGGTGCCGTTTGCTATCTTTTCAGGAGCATTCAGGGCAGATATTCCTAGGGCGTCGAGCACATCCGATGCCAGAATGCGCCGCGCCTCGGTGCGCATGCCGTGCAGCAGCACGGGCAGGCCCTCGCGCGCCAGCAGCAGCGCCAGCAGCGGGGTGAGCACGGGCAGCTTGCGCGCGCCGTTGTAGCTGGGCAGCACGACCACGGGCCGGTCGCTGGCGGGCAGGCGGGCCAGGCGGGCGTGGGTGGCGTCGAGAAAGCCGCACATCTCCTCGGCGGTCTCGCCCTTGATGCGCATGGCGATGCAGAAGGCGCCGATCTCCAGGTCGGTGACCTGGCCGTCCAGCACCTGGCCGAACAGGTCGTTGGCCTGCTCGCGGCCGATGGCGCGGGCGCCGCGCGCGCCGCGGCCGAGGTCCTTGAGATAGTGGCTGATGGCCATGGCGTGGGGTTTTTCTGGCGGATCGAAGGGGACCGGATTCTCCCCCACTTATGCCAACTTTTGGTTATATGGAGAGGGCGGCGGCGGGGGGCTGCGGGGAGGCCGGGGCCAGCGGCCCGGTGGCGCGCACCATGCGCTTGAGTTCGGGCACGCAGGAGCCGCACTGGGTGCCGCAGCGCAGCGCGCCCTGCAGCTGCGCGAGCCGGTCGGCATCGGTGCCGTGGCACTGCGCCAGGTGGGCGGTGATGGCGGCGTCGGTCACGTTCAGGCAGGAGCACACGGGCTTGCCGCGCGACTGCACGGCCTGCGCGCCGGAGGGCGCCTGGGCGCCGGGCACGAGCAGCAGGCGGCCGTAGCCTTGCGCGGGCAGCTCTTCCTGCAGCAGGGTCTTGAGCCAGGCCTCCGCCCGGGTGTCGCCGGCCAGCAGCATGCCGGCCAGCAGGGTGTCGCCGCCCTGGCGCTCCAGGCGCAGCGCGCGGCGCTGGCCCTGGCGGCGGTCGGCGTAGCGCAGGGTGTCGCGGGTGTCCAGGCCCAGCAGGGCCTCGATGCGTTCGATCAGCGCATCGGGCGCGGGCTCGTGGCCGGCGGCGCGCAGCAGCACGCCGTGGCGCTCGCGCTGCGGGCCGGCCAGGGGCGCGTTGTTGCTGAAGGGCACGCAGCTGGCGAAGGGCAGGGCGGGCATCAGCGCGGCCAGCGCCTCGCGCGCGGCCAGGGCGCTGTCGGCCGGCAGCCAGGCCATGGCGAGCAGCCGCCAGGGCAGCTCGGCCTTCAGGATCTTGACGGCGGTGTGCTTGAGTTCGGGCTGCTTGGAGGTGGGGCAGAAGGCCGGCGTGGTGAGCGCGTTCACGCCCGCCAGCGGCGTGCCGGTGGACGACTGCCCGCTCAGGTATTCGCTGCCCCAGTGCATGGCGATGAAGGCCTGCGACAGGCCCACGTCGGTGCTGCCCTGCACCGGCACCACGACGGCGCCGCGCGCGCTGGTGACGTGCACCAGGTCGCCCTCGGCCAGCTGGCGGCGCGCCATGTCCTGCGGGTGCATCTGCACGCTGGGCTCGGCCACGTGGCCGAACAGGCGGCCCAGGGTGCCGGTGCGGCTCATGCCGTGCCACTGGTCGCGCAGGCGGCCGGTGGTCAGGCTGAACGGGTAGCGCGCCTGGCGCGGCTCGGCCACGGGCTGCCAGGCGTTGGCGGCGAAGCGCGCGCGGCCGTCGGCGGTGGGGAACACGCCGTCTTCGTACAGGCGCGCTTTGCCCAGCGGGCGGGGCGGGGCCGAAGGGTCGGCATCGGCATCAGTGTTGTCGGCGGCGCCGGCCGGGCAGGGCCACTGCTGCGGGCCCTGCGCATCGAGCAGCGCCCACGACAGGCCGGTGATGTCCAGGTCGCGCCCGCGCGTGCTCTCGCGGTGCTCGTTCCACACGGCCTCGGCGCCGCGCTCGGCCTCGCCGTCCCCGGTGGCGTACGGAAAGAGCGTGGGCCGCCCCGGGCGCAGCCGCGCCTCCAGCCGGTGGGCGAACTGCACGGCGATGGCCCAGTCGTGGCGCGTGTCGCCGGGCGCGGGCACCGCAGGGCGCACGCGGGAGATGCGGCGCTCGCTGTTGGTCACCGTGCCGGTCTTCTCGCCCCAGGTGGTGGCGGGCAGCAGCAGGTCGGCGTACTGCGCGGTGGCGGTGGTGGCGAAGGCCTCCTGCACCACCACGAACTCGGCGCGCTCCAGCGCGCGGCGCACGGTGGCCTGGTCGGGCAGGCTCTGCGCCGGGTTGGTGCAGGCGATCCACAGCGCCCGGATCTCGCCGTCGGCCGCGGCCTGGAACATCTCCACGGCGGTCTTGCCGGGCGTGCCCGGCACCTCGGGCACGCCCCACAGGGCGGCCACTTCGGCGCGGTGCTGCGGGTTGGCCAGGTCGCGGTGGGCCGACAGCAGGTTGGCCAGCCCCCCCACCTCGCGCCCGCCCATGGCGTTGGGCTGCCCGGTGAGCGAGAACGGCCCCGCGCCCGGTCGGCCGATCTGGCCCGTGGCCAGGTGCAGGTTGATGAGGGCGGCGTTCTTGGCCGTGCCGCTGGTGCTCTGGTTCAGGCCCTGGCAGTAAAGGCTGAGCGTGGGCTGGCGCGCGGCACCAGCACTTGCACCGGCACCCACACCGGCAAACCAGCGCGCGGCGGTGGCCAGATCCGCCTCGCTGATGCCGCACACCTCGGCCACCCGGGCGGGCGTGCAGTCGCGCACCAGGGCCTTGAGCGCGTCGAAGCCGGTGGTGTGCGCGGCGATGTAGGCGCTGTCCACCCAGCCTTCCCACAGTATGAGGTGCAGCATGCCGTGGAACAGCATGACGTCGCTGCCCGGCTGGATGGGCAGGAACAGGTCGGCCAGCCCGGCGGTCTCGGTGCGGCGCGGGTCGGCCACGATGATCTTCATGCCGGGGTTGGCGGCCTTGGCGTCCTCGATGCGGCGAAACAGGATGGGGTGCGCCCACGCGGTGTTGCTGCCCACGATGAAGAGGCACTGCGCGTGCTGCACGTCGTCGTAGCAGGTGGGCGGGGCGTCGGCGCCGAGCGTGGCCTTGTAGCCCGCCACGGCGCTGCTCATGCACAGGCGCGAGTTGGTGTCGATGTTGTTGGTGCCGACCAGGCCCTTGGCAAGCTTGTTGAAGACGTAGTAGTCCTCGGTGAGGAGCTGGCCGGAGACGTAGAAGCCGACGGCGTCGGGGCCGTGCCGGGCGATGGTGTCGGCGAATTTTTGTGCGGCGGTGTCGAGGGCTGCTTCCCAGGCGATGGGCTGGGGCTTGTCGCCGCGCTGGGGGCGGTGCTGGGGGGTGAGCAGTCTTGTCTGGAGGGTGACGGGGCTGGCGGCGGTGAGGTGGAGGGTGGAGCCCTTGGTGCACAGGCGGCCGAAGTTGGCGGGGTGGGTGGGGTCGCCTCTCACGCCGGTGATCTGGGGGCCGGTGGATTCGATGATCACGCCGCAGCCTACGCCGCAGTAGGGGCAGGTGGATTGGGTTTGGGTCATGGCGTGATTTTTGGTTAACTTTGACTTTGGTTGGGCTGACCGATGGGGTGGGGGCTAATTTTGGTTGATTGCTGTTAAGTTACGTTCCGGGGCCGGGAGTTGCGCCCGGCGGCGCACTCACTTTCTTTTGCTTCGCCAAAAGAAAGTAAGCAAAGAAAAGGCGACCCTGCTGGCTGCGTCCCCGTTCGCCTTTCGGCGAACGGGGAAACCTGCGGTGCTCGGTCGCGGGTCGCGCTGCGGAACTCGCTGCGTTCACTGCGTGAACTCCGCTCGGACAACCGCAGCGAGTCAGATGACGAAGGCAGGTGTGTCCTGCGGCACACCTGCCCGCCCCGCGCCCTGCGCTCCTCGGCGCATCCAGAAGGGAACCCGCCAGCCGGGCCATCGCTGCGCTCGGCCCGGCCTTCGCGGCGCGCAGCGCCTGCGCGTTGGGGGCCGAGCGCAGCGATGGCCCGTGTGTGGGCTGTTGGGTTCCCTTCTGGATGCGCCGAGGAGCGCAGCGGCTGGCGGAAAAAGGGCCGCGCGCTGTCTGAGCGCAACGTAGTGGAGCGAGTTTGCGCGGACCCCGCCAGCCGCGAGCACCGCAGGTTGCCCGGAGCGAAGCGCAGGGACGCAGCCAGTAGGGTCGCCTTTCTTTTGGGTACGTTTCTTTGGCGAAGCAAAGAAAAGTACCTCGGCCGCCGGGCCGAGACCCGGCCCCGGGAGAAAAATCCGCAGCCACCGCAAAAACAAAACACAGCCAGCCTCAAGCATCCAACCCAGAACCAACAACACCCCGCCTCAAAGGCCCCGCCACCGGCCGCACCAACTCCACCGCATGCCCCGCCAACTCAACAGCATCCAAAAACACCTCCCCCCCCTCCACCTTCACCGCAAACTTCGGCGTACACCCCTCGTCCGGCGCCGAAGCCTGCCCATCGCACAACCCGATCGTCCAGTTGTGCAGCGGACACGCCACGCTCGTCCCGAACACGATCCCCTGCGACAGGGGCCCCCCCTTGTGCGGACACCGGTCCAGCAGCGCGAACACCTCGTCCGCCCCGTTGCGGAACACGGCCACGTCCAGGCCCTGCGGCCGCGCCACGCGGCGCGAGCCCAGCACGGGAATGTCGTCCACACGGCAGATGTATTTCCAGTCGCTCATGGCGGCTCCTTGCGAATCGGGGGGATGAATGAATGAAAGGGGTGGTGGCAATGGCTGGGCCGGGGCTCATGGCGCGATGGCGGCGAACTGCCGCGTGTCCACGCGGGCTTCCTGGAAGTCGAACCACGGGTCGGGCTCGCCGTCCAGCGCGAACTGCAGCTGCTCCCACAGCGCGCGGCGGCCTTCGTGGTCTTCGAGGATGCGTTTTTTCACGTGATCGAGGCCCACGCGATTCACGTAGTGCACCGTGCGCTCCAGGTACCAGCCTTCCTGGCGGTACAGCTCGCAAAAAGCCCCGGTGTACTCCAGCACCTCGGCCGCGGTCTTGAGCTTGGTGAAGAAGTGCGCCACCTCGGTCTTGATGCCGCCGTTGCCGGCGATGTACATCTCCCAGCCGCTGTCCACGCCGATGATGCCCACGTCCTTGATGCCGCTCTCGGCGCAGTTGCGCGGGCAGCCGCTCACCGCGAACTTGACCTTGTGCGGGGCGTACATGCGCCACATCGCGCGCTCCAGGTCCTTGCCCATCTGCGTGCTGTCCTGCGTGCCCATGCGGCACCACTCGCTGCCCACGCAGGTCTTTACCGTGCGCAGGGCCTTGGCGTAGGCGTGGCCGCTGGGCATGCCGATGTCCTTCCACACGGCCTGCAGGTCTTCCTTCTTCACGCCCAGCAGGTCGATGCGCTGGCCGCCGGTCACCTTCACGGTGGGGATCTGGTATTTGTCCACCACGTCGGCGATGCGGCGCAGTTCGCTGGCCGTGGTCTCGCCGCCCCACATGCGCGGGATCACGCTGTACGTGCCGTCCTTCTGGATGTTGGCGTGGCTGCGCTCGTTGATGGCGCGGCTTTGCGGGTCGTCCTTGGCCTCCTTCGGCCAGGTGCTGATCAGGTAGTAGTTGACGGCCGGGCGGCAGGTGGCGCAGCCGTTGGGCGTCTTCCATTCCAGAAAGGCGAACACGTCGCCGATGGACAGCAGCTTGTTGGCGCGGATCGCATCGCGCACCGCCTGGTGGCCGTGGTCGGTGCAGCCGCACACGGCCTTGGTCTTGGGCGTGGCGGAGTAGTCGCCGCCGGCCGTGAACATGATGATCTGCTCCACCAGGCCCGTGCACGAGCCGCAGCTGGCGCTGGCCTTGGTGTGCTTTTTCACGTCGTCCAGCGTGAACAGGCCCTTGTCCTTGATGGCCTTGCAGATCGCGCCCTTGGTCACGCCGTTGCAGCCGCACACCTCGTCGGTGTCGGCCATGGCGGCGGCCTTGCTGTGGCCCTGGTGGCCCGCGTCGCCGATGTTGCTCTCGCCGAACATCAGCTTGTCGCGGATGTCGCCCACCGTGCGGCCGTCGCGCAGCAGCTTGAAGTACCAGCTGCCGTCCACCGTGTCGCCGTAGAGGCACGCGCCCACGAGCTTGTCGTCCTTGATGACGAGTTTTTTGTACACGCCGCCGAAGGGGTCGCTCATCACGATCTCCTCGGTGCCTTCGCCGCCCTGGAAGTCGCCCGCGCTGAACAGGTCGATGCCCGTCACCTTGAGCTTGGTGGAGGTGAGCGAGCCCTGGTAGCGCCCGATGCCGAACTCCGCCAGGTGGTTGGCCAGCACCTTGCCCTGCTCGAACAGCGGCGCCACCAGCCCGTAGGCGATGCCCCGGTGCGCGGCGCATTCGCCCACGGCGTAGATGCGCGCGTCGGTGGTGGTCTGCAGCGTGTCGCTCACCACGATGCCGCGGTGGACGTGCAGGCGCATCTTTTCGGCCAGCTGCGTGTTGGGGCGGATGCCCACGGCCATCACCACCAGGTCGGCGGGCACCTCGGTGCCGTCCTTGAACCGCACGGCGGTGACGCGGCCGTCCGCCCCGCCCACCAGCTCCTGCGTCTGCGCCTTCATCAGGAACTGCATGCCGCGCTCGGCCAGGGACTTTTGCAGCATCTTGCCCGCCACGTCGTCCAGCTGGCGCTCCATGAGCCAGTCGCCCACGTGCACCACGCTCACCTGCATGCCGCGCTTCATGAGGCCGTTGGCGGCCTCCAGGCCCAGCAGCCCGCCGCCGATGACCACCGCATGCTGGTACGTGGCGGCGGCGTCGATCATGGCCTGCGTGTCGGCGATGTCGCGGTAGGCCAGCACGCCTTGCAAGTCCTTGCCCGGAATCGGCAGGATGAACGGGTTGGACCCGGTGGCGAGGATGAGCCGGTCGTACTCGGCGCTGATGGCCTCGCCCGCCGCGTTGGTGGCATGCACTACGCGGCGCACGCGGTCCACCTCGTTCACGGTGAAGCCCGTGTGCAGGTGGATGCCGTGCTCCTCGTACCAGGACCAGTCGTTGAGGATGATCTCGTCGATGGTCTGCTCGCCCGCCAGCACGGGCGACAGCAGGATGCGGTTGTAGTTGGGGTGCGGCTCGGCGCCGAACACCGTGATGTCGTAGAGGTCCGGAGCGATCTTGAGCAGCTCTTCGAGCGTGCGCACCCCGGCCATGCCATTGCCCACCATCACCAGCCTGGATTTTTTCATCGTGACCCCCATGGGTGCCCGCCGCGGCGCTGCAAAAACGAATGAACAGCGCCTGCCGGCAGACGAAGCCGAAACCAAAAAACAAAAAAGGCGTCCGCACAGGGCGCGGGCGGTTGAAGCCTGCACTGCCTGTGGGGACGCCTTCGTCCTGACCGCCCCGTTTCCGCCATTGGAAGGGGCCAGCCATGTGACCGGCATTGGTCACGGGGACGCTGTTGCAATGCGCGTGCCAGGTCTTGGTGGGATCGGAGGGGTTGAAGGGAAATCGGGCCCCGGCGCATATTCCACCAGGGCATTTTGCTATTGATTTAATAGCGTCAGGCGGCGTGGCGTGGCCTGCACGGAGGCGAGGGCAGGGCGGGGGCGACCCGCCTTGGTGCATGGCGCCCAGGCCGGTGCACAGCGCCGGCCTGCGGGCTTCTGCGGGCGGGGCCGCTTCGGCCTCGGTGGCGATCCAAGGCACATTCATATGGAATTCCCTTTGGAGGCGTTGCAGCGCAGGCACGACGGCTTCAGATTCAGGAAGGAGTTCATGCAGTTCTGCATGACCTGCCGGATATCCCCGGACCAGACCAATACGGAGTAAATGAGTGTGCCGAAATCATTCAAAGTGGTGCCAAGGTCTGGTTTGGTTTTTGGCGCTCTCTGTGGAAACGGGTAGTGCGCCGTCGGCCATGAGGGAGGCGCCATGATCGCTGCGGCAAGATGCTCGGGTGAATGTGCGGATTGGCCGGCGTAGAACTTTCCCAGTTCGCCCGAGGGGCCCTCTTGCGTCAGATGGCACGCCCTCAATACCTTCAGAAGGGCCAGCATCTCGCCTCCGGTTTGAGGGTAATGGTGGTCGATGGTGATTTGATCTTCCGGCAAAATAATACCGCAGTGAATGCAGGGAAAGCTGCCCAGCGTCCTGGTCACTTCTTTTCCTTGGTGCATGAAAAGAATTTGACGCTCGGAATAATGAAAGAAATGGCGGAAAACTTCATGCTTTTTAATTGTTTTGTAGTCTGCACAAAAATACGAGAGCATGATCTTGTTCAAAATTTGCCGCAGCACTGGCCATGTCAATTGCGGGTGCGATACGGGATCGCCAATCCACCTTTGTTTGAATGCGATGTCTCCGCTGGATTGGATTGAAATCTCTATTTCGTGGCCGGGCAGATTTTTGGATAATCCTTTATCGATCGTGTACACCGGAATCGGCCCGCCAGCGGTGACGTTGAGGTGCTTTGTCTGAAGGGTGGCGACGATATTTTCCAGATTTTTGTACATGGATTCTGGTGTGGATGGAGTGGCGAAAATATTGTACCGAACGCCAAAAGCGGTGTGGAGGGATTAGAGGGTCCAATGAATTTCAGCCTTGCACGCTAATAGTCTGCAGCGCAGCAGTTAATTTTCAATCGCACGGCGCCATTCACAAATCGCGATGTTTTGGCGTGCCACGCCCATCTTCGGCCGCAGGCGCATTTCTTCGTTGCCTGATTCTGGCTCGCCTGGGCGCGCACCTACGCTCGGTAGCCACGGAGGTTAAAAACGATGTCGTACCAAGAGATGAAAGCCAGCGTCGAGCTGCTGCCCACCCAGGCCCCGAAATTCGAAACCGAACGTTTCGTGGTCGTTCCGCTGGGGGCCGAGCCGGCGCGCGACCTGCTGAACGTGCTGCTGCAGGACGAGCTGCTGGCCGAACAGTTGCCCTGGATGGTGGAGAAAACCGCGGACGGCGCGCGCAAGGAGGCGTTCCTGATCGGCCTGCAATGCGCCGCCGAGACCACGCTGGTCTGGGGCATCGTCGAGCGGGCGCGCAGCGCCTACATCGGCGCGGTGCTGGCGCGCAGCACGCTGGAGGGCCTGGACGTGGAGGTGCTGTGCGCCTCGCAGTTCTGGAACCAGGGCGTGGCCGACGAGGCCGGCTTGCCGGTCGCGGAGTGGCTGGAAGAGCACGCCGCCGTCGAGCTGGTGCCGGCCGGCTGAAGCCGGCCTGTCGATCCGTCGGCGCAACCGGCTTGGGAACGGGCAGCCGCCAGCCCTGGCGGTCCTGCCCGCCCTCTCAATGGGCCGCCCACTCTTGGTGCTTGGGGTGGTGCGCAGCAGATGCATCACGAGGCGATGTGCTCATCGCACCATCGCTGCTTCGGTCATCCAATCAATGCTTCGCATCCTTTTTCCATTAAATGGAGTTCTGGGCACACTGGGGTTTTCAACTTTTCAAAGGAACCCCCCCTTATGGGATGCATTCAATCCAGCACGTCGCGCCGTTCCACGCCGATTCAGACCCCCGCCGCAAATACCCCCATCGCAACCCCAGGGAACCGATCACCGCTGCAACATGGCTCGCCGTATGCAGGCCCAGGCCCCGGCCGAGGACGGACCAGTACGGCGGGATCCATGGCGCCGCGCTCCCCACTACACGCGACAGAGACAACCACGCGAAACGCCGCACGAACTCTCCGACGGCAGCAGGAAGCCATATCGCTTTTGCTGGAGCATGCGATTCAGTACCCTGGCCATGGCGGCATGAAGAGCGCCGTGGCAGCGTGCGAGAAACTGAGTGCAAAAATCCAGAGCTACCTTGTCGGAACAGGACTTCCCGTAGGACCGGATGATGTCAGCGAAAAATTGCAGCGACTTACCAGAATCGTGAACGAACACCGTGCCGGAGTCGTTGGGGCGATGATTGCTCGAGACGAGAGTAGTCCTGCCCAGTCGCCGGTTCGGCCGCGTTACAACCCCGCTGATTTCGAGGCATCGACCGCTTTCCCTGCAGGAAATCTCGAATACGGCGCCTACCTTCGTTAGAGCGGGTTCATCAGCAGGCCTGGCGATGACTGAATGCATGCAGGCTGCTTCGGGGCGGGGGCTCGGACCTTCGCCCCTGGATTCGCGCAGCGTAGGGGCAAGAGGCTCGGCTCGGTCCAGCCCTGCCCGCCGCATCGGCTTGCCGCCTGCAGCCCGCCTTCGGCCGTCAATGCATTGCTTCGTTGGCAGGCTGGGGTACACCGAGCGCACCCGTCGCACCTCGCGTCAGCGCAGAACGGGATCGTCCGCCGCCGCGCCCGCACCGCCGGCGGCCCAGCCGCCGCCCAGCACCTTGTACAGCGTGACCCGGTTGGTCTGCTCGGCCAGCAGCAGGGTGATCTGCGTCTGCTGCGCCGCGTACAGCGAGCGCTGCGCGTCCAGCACCGTGAGGAAGCTGTCGGCCCCGAGCCGGTAGCGCGCGTCGGACAGGTCCAGCGCGCGCTGGGTGGCGTCCAGCAGCGAGCGCTGGGCGGCCAGGCGCTCGTCCAGCGTGGCGCGGTCGGCCAGCGCGTCGGACACTTCGCGGAACGCGGTCTGGATGGATTTTTCGTACTGGGCCAGGGCCGTATCGCGCGTCACTTCGGCCACGCGCAGGTTGGCGTTGTTGCGGCCGGCGTCGAAGATCGGCAGGCGGATCTGCGGCGCGAAGCTCCAGGTGCCGTTGCCGCCGTCGAACAGGCCCGACAGCGCATTGCTGGCCGTGCCGATGGAACCGGTGAGCGTGATGGACGGAAAGAACGCCGCGCGCGCCGCGCCGATGCTGGCGTAGCTGCCCTGCAGCGTGCGCTCGGCCGCGCGCACGTCGGGCCGGCGCAGCAGCACGCCGGAGGGCAGGTCGGCGGGCACGGCGAGCAAAGCGGCGGCCGGCGTGGTGGGCACGATGGCGGTGCTGGTGTTGCGGGGGGCGCTGCTGCGCGAGGTGCCGTCGGCCGTTGCCGTTGCCGTTGCCGTGGCGGGCGGCACCGTGGCGGGTGCGGCATTCGCCGCGGCGGCCAGGGCCACGGGCGGCAGCAGGTCGTCGGGCACGGTGGCACCCACCAGCAGCGCGAGCGCGTTGCGGTCGCGCGCGACCTGGGCGGTGTAAGTGGCGACGTCGGCGCGCGCGGTGTCCACCGTGGTCTGCGTCTGCGCCAGGGTCAGGCCCGAGGTGGCGCCCAGCGCATGGCTGCGCTGCGTGAGGTCCAGCGACTGCTGGCGCGTGCGCAGCGTGTCGCGCGCCAGTTGCAGGCGGCGGCCGTCGGCATCGAGGGTGAGCCAGGCGTTCACCGCCTCGGCCACCAGGCTCAACTGCACGCTGCGGCGGTTCTCGGCGGCGCGGAAGAAGTCCTGCAGCGCGGCGTCGTTCAGGTTGCGCACGCGGCCGAAGAAGTCGATCTCGTAGCTGGCAAAACCGAGTTGCGCGCTGTATTGCCCGCCCACGTTGGAGCGGCCCGCGGTGGTCAGGTCGTCGGCCGTGCGGCTGCGGCTGCCCGCGCCGGTGGCGTTCACGCCGGGGAACAGGTCGGCGCGCGAGACGCCGTACTGCGCCCGCGCCCGCTCGATGGCCAGCACGGCCACGCGCAGGTCGCGGTTGTTGGCCACGGCCATCTCGGCCAGGGCGCGCAGGCGGGGTTCCTGCAAGAATTCGGCCCATTCCAGGGGGCGGTCCAGCGGATCGGACGGGACCGCCGCGGCGGACCCGTCCCCCAGGGCGGCGGGAGCGGTCACGGCCACCGGCACGGAGCCCGTGCCCAGGGCGGCCGGTACCGGCAGCGCGGGCGCCTGGTAGGGCGGCGCCAGGTTGGTGCAGCCGGGCAGCGCTGCCAGCGCCACGGTGGCGGCCACCGCCCAGGCCAGCGGGCGCAGGGCGGGGAGGGTGGGGGCTTGGCGCGGCGTCATGCGGGGGCTCCGGTGGGCTGGCCGCCGGCCTTGGCGGCCCGGTTGGCGAAGAAGCCGCGGATGAGAACGAAGAACACGGGCACGAAGAAGATGCCCAGCACGGTGGCGGAGATCATGCCGCCCAGCACCGCGGTGCCGATGGCCTGCCGCCCGCCCGCGCCGGCGCCCGTGCCGATGGCCAGCGGCAGCACGCCGAAGCCGAAGGCCAGCGAGGTCATGAGAATCGGGCGCAGCCGCAGGCGCACGGCCTCCAGCGTGGCGTCGATCACGCTCTTGCCCTGGGCCTGCAGCTGGGTGGCGAACTCCACGATCAGGATGGCGTTCTTGGACGACAGCCCCACGGTGGTGAGCAGCCCGACCTGGAAGTACACGTCGTTGGACAGCCCGCGGATGCCAATGCCCAGCAGCGCGCCCACGATGCCGAGCGGCACCACCAGGATCACCGAGAACGGCACCGACCAGCTTTCGTACAGCGCCGCCAGGCACAGGAACACGAACAGGATGGACACGGCATACAGCAGGGGCGCCTGCGAGCCCGACAGCCGCTCCTGGTAGGAGGCGCCCGTCCATTCGTAGCCGATGCCGGGCGGCATCTCCTTCATGATGGTTTCCACCGCGTCCATGGCCGCGCCGGAGCTGACCCCCGTGGCCGCGTCGCCCACGAATTCGTAGCTGGGGCTGCCGTTGTAGCGCTGCAGCTGGGGCGAGCCGTAGGTCCAGCTGGTGCTGGAGAACGCCGAGAACGGCACCATGAGGCCCTGGCTGTTGCGCACCGTCCAGGGCGCGATGTCCTGCGGCAGCATGCGGTAGGGCGCATCGCCCTGCATGTACACGCGCTTGACCCGGCCCTTGTTTAGGAAGTCGTTCACGTAGGTGCCGCCGATGGCGCTGCCCAGCGTGTTGTTGACGTCGGTGGTGGCCAGGCCCAGGGCGCCGGCCTTGGCGTCGTCGATGGCCACGCCCAGCTGCGGCGTGTCGTCCAGGTTGTTGCTGCGGGTGTTGGACAGCTCGGGCCGCTGGCCGGCCAGCTGCAGCACCTTGTCGCGCGCGGCCACGAGCGCGTCGTGGCCCAGCCCGTTCAGGTCCTTGAGCTGGAAGTTGAAGCCCGCATTGGCGCCCAGGCCGCGCACGGCCGGCGGCAGCACGACGAAGATGCGCGCGTCGCGGATCCTGGACAGATCGCGCGTGGCCTTGCGGGCGATGGCGTCGGCGCTTTGCGAGGCCAGGGGGCGCTCGCTCCAGTCTTTCAGGCGCACGAAGCCGCGCGCCGAGCTCTGGTCGCCGTTGGAGCCGGTGATGGAGTTGAAGCTCACCACGTCGGGCTGCGCGGCGAAGTACTTCTGCACCTCGGCCATCACCACCTGCAGGCGGGTGTTGGAGGCGCCCGGGGGCAGGGTGATCTGCACCTGCACGGCGCCCTGGTCCTCGTTGGGCAGGAACGAGGTGGGCAGGCGCATGAACAGCACGGCCATGCCGCCCACGATGAGCGCATAGACCAGCATCATCCGCCCGCCGCGGCGCACGATGCGGCCCACGCCGCGCTGGTAGCCGTCGGCGGTGCGGTCGAAGCGGCGGTTGAAGCCGGTGAAGAAGCGGTCCACCCAGCCCAGCACGCCCCGGCGCGGCGCTCCGTGCGGGCTGTGCTGGCCCTGGGGGATGGGCTTGAGCAGCGTGGCGCACAGCGCCGGCGTGAGCGTGAGCGCCACCAGCACCGACAGCACCATGGCCGAGACGATGGTGATGGAGAACTGCCGGTAGATCACCCCGGTGGAGCCGCCGAAGAACGCCATGGGGATGAACACCGCCGACAGCGTGAGCGCGATGCCCACCAGCGCGGGCGTGATCTCGGCCATGGACTTGCGCGTGGCCTCTTTCGGGGGCAGACCCTCCTCGCTCATCACGCGCTCGACGTTCTCCACCACCACGATGGCGTCGTCCACCAGCAGGCCGATGGCCAGCACCATGCCGAACATGGTCAGCGTGTTGATCGAGTAGCCCGCCACCGACAGCACGCCGAAGGTGCCCAGCAGCACCACGGGCACCGCGATCGCCGGGATCAGCGTGGCGCGGAAGTTCTGCAGGAAGATGTACATCACCAGCACCACGAGCAGCATGGCCTCGACCAGCGCCTTGACCACCTCTTCGATGGAGGCGCTCACGAAGGGCGTGGTGTCGTAGCTGGTGAAGGGCTTGAGCTGGTACGGAAAGAACGGCTGCAGCTCGGCGATCTTGGCGTTCACCGCGTTGGCCACCGCCATGGCGTTGGCGCTGTCGGCCAGCACCACGCCCATGCCGGCGCCGGGCTGGCCGTTCAGGCGCGAGGTGATGGTGAGGTTCTCGGCGCCCAGTTCGATGCGGGCCACGTCTTTTAGGCGCACGATGGCGCCGTCCACCGTGGACTTGAGAACGATGTTCTCGAACTCTTCGCGCGACTGCAGCTTGCTGCGCGCGGTGATGGTGGCGTTGAGCTGCTGCTCGCCCACGGCGGGCAGGGCGCCCAACTGGCCGGCGGAGACCTGGGCGTTCTGCGCGTTGATGGCGTTGCCGATGTCGGACGGCATGAGCGCGTACTTCTCGAGCTTGGCCGGGTCCATCCACACGCGCATGGCGTAGGGCGTGCCCAGCGTGGCCACGTCGCCCACGCCGTCGATGCGGCTGATGACGTCCACCAGGTTGCTGGAGATGTAGTCGCCGATATCCACCTGCGTCACGCTCGGGTCGGGCGAGGTGAAGGTGACGATCATCAGGTAGTCGTTGCCGCCCTTGGTGACGGTGACGCCCCGGCTCTGCACCGCGGGCGGCAGGCGCGACATGGCCTGCTGCAGCTTGTTTTGCACCTGCACCTGCGCCACGTCGATGTTGGTGCCGGCGTTGAAGGTGAGCGTGGTGCGCGAGCCGCCCGAGGCATCGCTGGTCGAGCCCATGTAGATCAGGTTGTCGAGGCCCTTCAACTGCTGCTCGATCACCTGCGTGACCGATTCCTCCACCGTCTTGGCCGAGGCGCCGGTGTAGGTGGCGCTGATGGACACGCGCGGCGGTGCGATGTTGGGGTACTGCTCCAGCGGCAATGTCTTGATGGACATGGCCCCCGCCAGCATGATGACGATGGCGATGACCCACGCGAAGATGGGCCGGTTGATGAAGAACTGTGCCATGGCGGGCGGTCCTTCAGCGGGCGGCCGGGGCCGCAGCGCCGGACGCCGCGGGTGCCGCCGCCGATGCCGCCGCCGATGCCGCCGCCGATGCCGCCGCCGATGCGGCCGGTGCCGCCGAGGAGGCGCCGCCTGCCGGGGCTGCGGCCGCCTTGGCCGCCACCTCCACCGGCTTGACCGTGTCGCCCACCTTCACGCGCTGCAGCCCGTCCACCACCACGCGGTCGCCGGCGGCCAGGCCCCCCACGGCCTGCCAGCGGTTGCCCACGGCGGCCTCGACCTGGATCTTGCGGCGCTCGACCTTGTTCTCGGCATTGACCAGCAGCACGCTGGCGTTGCCGGCGGTGTCGCGCGTCACGCCTTGCTGGGGCACGAGCAGGGCCTGCTCGTTCACGCCCGTCTCCAGCACCGCGCGCACGTACATGCCCGGCATCAGCAGGCCGTCCGGGTTGGGGAACACCGCGCGCAGGGTGACCGCGCCGGTTGCGGGGTTCACCGTCACGCCGCTGAACTGCAGCCGGCCGGCCTGGGCGTAGGTGCTGCCGTCCTCCAGCTTGAGCGCCACGCGCGCCTGGCCTTCGCCCGCACGCTGGAAGCGGCCCTTGGCCAGGTCGGTCTTCAGGCGCAGCACGTCGGTGCTGGACTGGGTCACGTCCACGTACAGCGGGTCGATCTGCGAGATGGTGGTGAGCGCCGTGGTCTGGTTGGCGGTGACCAGCGCGCCCGGCGTCACCGCCGAGGTGGTGGTGCGGCCCGAGATGGGCGCCTTGATGCGTGTATAGCCCAGGTTGATGCGCGCGTTCTCGACCGCCGCGCGGTTCACGGCCAGGTCCGAGCGGGCCTGCACCAGCACCGCCTGGCTGTCGTCATACACCTGCCGGCTGATCGCATCGATCTTGACCAGCTCGGCATTGCGCCGCGCGTTGGTCTCGGCCGTGCCCACCGTCGCCTGGGCCTTGCCCAGCGACGCCTGGGCGCTCGCCAGCGCCACCTCGAAGGGCGAGGCATCCAGCTGGTACAGCACCTGGCCGGCCTTCACGTCCGCCCCTTCGGTGAAGAGCCGCTTTTGCACGATGCCGCCCACCTGGGGCCGGATCTCGGCGACCAGGAAGGCGCTGGTGCGCCCGGGCAGCTCGGTGGTGATCGACTGCCGCTCGGGCTGGATCGTGACCACGCCGGCTTCCACCGGGGCGCGCGGCGCGGGCTGCTTGGCCGCCTTGTCCGAACACCCGGCCACCACGAAGGCGGCCGCCAGCACGGCAGCGCCGGCCCGGCGCAAGGCACCGGGGACAGCGGTCATGCAGGAAGAAGTCAAGGAGGAGGGCCGTGGGGCCATGGCAGCGGGCGTGGAGGGCAGCGAGCGTGTGGCGGGGCGTGGGCAATTCATGGACAGGGCACGGCTTTCGTTGTGGCGAGCATTCTGACGGTCAATTGAAAAGATCGTGTGAAGCTGTAGCAGGCTGGAAAGCCCTCCGGCGGGCCTCGTGTCCGGACCTTGCAACCTTCATGCCGCCTGCGGGCCGCGCGCGCCCCTCGCAGGCGGTGGCGGGCCCCTCGGGCGCTGGCCCGGGAGTGTGTGGCCGCGCTGGCGGGCCGCCGGCCGGCCGGGCCGTCGATCCGACGGGTTTCTGCGGGGCGGAACGGCGTTTGGAGGGCCAAATCGCCCGCATGCCGTTGTTTTTATTGCCTTGATAGCTATTAAATTAATAGCAAATGGGTGGTCGGGAAACGACGGTCCGCGTTCGCGGCGTCCCCGGGCTCTTGACCCAGATCAAGCCCCGGCCGAAAGGTTTCCACAAGCCGGGATGTGCCACCTACCATCGGCCGCACTGCATCCCCGCAGGGGCCCGCGGCGCCGTGCCGCACCGTCCGTACGAGACAAAAGCTTCTTCCCCAGAAAGGCTTCCCATGCGAAGAAATCTTCCGGTCAGCACGCAGGAATACCCGTTTCCTTCCGGCGAAACCCTGGTGTCCACCACCGACCTCAAAGGGCGCATCCTGTACTGCAACCCGATGTTCATCGAGGTGAGCGGCTACGAGCGCGAGGCCCTGCTGGGCCAGCCCCACAACCTGATCCGCCACCCCGACATGCCCGAGGAGGCGTTCCGCGACATGTGGAACACCATCGGCCAGGGCCGGCCCTGGTCGGCCGCGGTGAAGAACCGGCGCAAGAACGGCGACTTCTACTGGGTGATGGCCAACGTCACCCCGCTGATGGAAGGCGACCGCCCCGTGGGCTACCTGTCGGTGCGCACCGAGGCCAGCCGCGAGCAGGTGCAGGCCGCCGACGCGCTCTACGCCCGCATGCGCGCCGAGGCCGAGGCCGGCCGCCCGGTGCACGTGCTGCGCGCGGGCCGGCTGGCACGCCTGACCGCCCTGGGCCGCATCGCGGAGTGGACCCGCATCGGCGTGGGCGGCCAGGTGGCCATGGCGTTTTTGGCCGTGCTGGTAGCCGCCTTTCTGGCGGGGCTCGTGGATGAAGCGCAGGGCCTGTTCTCGGCCGCCGCCTGGGCTGCCGTGGCCGGCGTGGCGATGGCCGCCTTCGCCCAGGTGCGCCGCGTGGCCGTGCTGCCGCTGTCGGACATGGTGCGCGCCGCCAACCGCATGGCGGCGGGCGACCTGACCGAGCGCATGCGCGTGACCCGCTCCGACGGCGTGGGCGACCTGCAGAAGGCGCTGAGCCAGCTCAACGTGAACCTGCAGTCCATCGTGCGCGATGCGCTGCAGGAGACCGAGAAGATGCGCGTGTCCAGCCGCGCCATCGCCCAGGGCAACCAGGAACTGTCCGGCCGCACCGAGACACAGGCCAGCAACCTGCAGGAGACGGCCGCCTCGATGGAGGAGATCACCGGCACCGTGCAGCAGACGGCCGAATCGGCCCGCCAGGCGGCGGACCTCGCGCGGCAGGCCACGGGCGTGGCCGAGCGCACCAGCGGCGCGGTGGACGGCGTGGCCGCCACCATGCAGCAGATCCAGGCCGCCTCGGGCCGCATCGGCGAGATCACGCAGCTCATAGGGAACCTCTCAAAACTTCCGAATTTGCAAGGCTTGAACGCCGTAACTCGTGATTTGTAAGCGCGCCAAGTGGCTGAGACAGGGGTTTTGAGAGGTTCTCCATAGACTCCATCGCCTTCCAGACCAACATCCTCGCGCTGAACGCGGCGGTGGAGGCGGCGCGGGCGGGCGAGCAGGGCCGGGGCTTCGCGGTGGTGGCCGGCGAGGTGCGCAGCCTCTCGCAGCGCACGCTGACCGCCGCGCGCGAGATCCGCCAGCTCATCGACCAGTCGGCCGAGAAGGTGGGCGAGGGCCGCCAGCGCACCGAGAGCGCGCAAAAGACCATGCAGGAGTCGCTGGACCTGGTGCGCCGCGTGGGCGCCCTCATCGGCCAGATCCACAGCGCGGCCGACGAGCAGCAGGCCGGCATCTCGCAGGTGAACAGCGCGGTCTCCCACCTGGACGGCATCACCCAGCAGAACGCGGCGCTGGTGGAGGAGAACGCCGCCCTGGCGCTGGAACTGCAGTCCCAGGCGCAGACGGTGTCGGACGCGGTGCAGGTGTTCCGCGTGCACGGCGGCCCGCGCGGCGCCGCGGAGTTCGATGCCGTGGCCCTGCGCAGGGCGGCGCGCCCTGGCCCATCGCTCATCGCCGCGCGGGGGGCTTGAAGGCAAATGCGGTGGCGGCCGGGGGCGCGCCCGGCCGGATAGCATGGGGCCCGGGGCCGATGTCCGGCCACCACGCCCACGGCAACGCCACGCGCTGCCACCCGCACCGAATGTTGATGAAGGAGCCGCCCATGAACCCGTCCACCCCCTCCCTGGCCGATGAACTGATGGCCCAGTTGCAAGGGGCCCCGCTCCAGCAGCTGTCCAGCCAACTGGGCACCGACGCCACGCAGACCCGTTCCGCGGTGGCGACCGCACTGCCCCTGCTGCTGGGCGCGCTGGGCCGCAACGCCGCGCAGCCACAGGGCGCCGAGGCCCTGCTGGGCGCCCTGCAGCGCGACCACCAGCCGGCCGGCGGCGGCGGCGCGGGCGGGCTGGACCTGGGCGGGCTCCTGGGGTCGCTGCTGGGCGGCGGCGGTGCCGCCAGCGGCGGGCAGGGCGCCGACATCCTGGGCCACGTGTTCGGCAGCCAGCGCCCGCAGGCCGAGGCCGGGCTGGGCCAGGCCACGGGCCTGGGCGCCAATGCGGGGCAACTGCTGCAGTTGCTCGCGCCCATCGTGATGTCGTTCCTCGCGCAGCGCGTGCAGGCCGGTGGGCTGGATGCTGGCAGCCTGGGCCGCACCCTCGGTCACGAGCGCGACCGCGCCCAGCAGTCGGGTGGCCTGGGTGGCCTGGGTGGGGGCGCGCTGGGCAGCCTGCTCGATCAGGACGGCGACGGCCAGGTCGGCCTGTCGGACCTGGTCAAGCTCGGCGGCGGCCTGTTCGGTGGGCGACGCTGAGCTGAAAACGCAAGTGCGGTCCTAGGGCCGGGCGACCGGCGGCGCGCGGGTTTGCAACCAACTGCATCGCCGCCCCGGGCGGCTTAGCAAACCCCTGTTGCGCGCACCCCGCCGTTGGGCGGAAACTGCGGCCATCCATGCCACTTCACTCAGGGAGGCCCCATGACCGCAGTCGCCGACATCCTCAAGTCCAAGCCCCATGCCCAGGTCCACACCATCGGGCCTTCCGATTCGATGCTCGATGCGCTGCGGCTCATGGCCGACAAGGGCATCGGCGCGCTCCTGGTGATGGAGGGCGAGCAGATCGCCGGCATCGTGACCGAGCGCGACTACGCCCGCAAGGTGGCCCTGCTGGGCCGCACCTCCGGCGCCACCCAGGTGAGCGACGTGATGACCCGCGCCGTGCGCTTTGTGCGGCCGCACCAGAGCAGCGAGCAGTGCATGCAGCTCATGACCGACAACCGGCTGCGCCACTTGCCGGTGGTGGACGATGCCAACCGGCTCGTGGGCCTGATCTCCATCGGTGATCTGGTGAAGAACATCATGTCCGAGCAGCAGTTCATCATCGAGCAGATGGAGCAGTACATCACCGGCGGCCAGCGCAACTGACGCCGCCGCGCGCCGCCCGGCCCCATCTGGCTAGGGATTGAGGGCGATCAGCTCGTCCTGCGGCCCCGCCTCGCACCCCGGGCCCAGCGCCTGCCAGCCGCGGCGCACCACGATCTGGCGGCGGTCGTGGCACAGCTCGATGCGCTCGGCGCCCGGCATGCGATCGTGCACGAAGGCCTCCAGCGAGGCCGGCAGGCTCACCCGCATGCGCAGCGCATACAGGTCGTCCCGCGGGTGGTCGTCCACATGCACCAGCGGCGCGAAGTGCGCGGCGAACACCACCCCGTGCGATCCCAGGTCGATCGGCTCGGGCCGGTAGCCCGCCGAGTGCAGCCACGCCTGCGCGCGCTCGCGCGTCGGGGGCGCGTCGCCGGCCGGTGCCCAGGCGCTGGCCATCATCTCCGCCACCCACTGGTTGCAGTTCTGGTAGCGCGTGCTGAACGGGTAGGCATTGGCGCTGTAGTCGGCCGCCAGCAGGGCCAGCGCGGCACGCTTGTCCTGGGCCGTGCGCTCCAGCGCGTCGGCGGGCAGCGCGGGCAGCAGCACGATGGCAACGTAGCCCCGGGACGGATCGTCCCGGCCCATCAGGAACCCCGGAATGCCCTGGTCGAACAGCCGGGGCCGCGACTCCTCGCAGGTGTAGTACAGCTGGCGCACCGCCCACGGGCGGTCCGGCTGCGGTCGCAGGGCCAGGCCGGCGTGCGAGTAGCGCACCCCGAAGCGGCCCAGGTCCAGGCCCGAGCGCGAGATCAGCGCCACGCGCTGGCCCGAGGCGTCGAGCACCTGCTTGACCACCGCGGCAAAGCGCAGGACGCGGTCCTGATCGGTGGCGCTCAGCGGCGCGGCGGCATCGCACAGGCCCCAGGTGCCAGCGCGGGCCGGAGCCTCCGCCCCCAGCGCGGCGAGGCCGATGGCGGCGATCCCGGTCCAGCGCGCCAGCGCGCGCCGGGGCCGCACGCCGGATGGCAAGGCGGCGCGCCGCATCACAGGGCGAGCGGCCGGGAGTCCATCTCCTCGTACCAGTCGTCGTTGAGCACCAGGAAGAAGGCTTCGCGGGTGTCGCCGCGCGCGAACTCGAAGCCATAGGGCCGCTCGCGCGCCTGCACCAGATCGCCGGCGGCGAGCGGCCGCGCGCCCTGCGCCTGGCGCGGCAGGTTCAGCACGAACTCGCGCGCGGCGCCGGTCTCGGTCGCGCGCAGCCTGAGGCCCGTGGCGTCGGGCCGGCCGGGCACCTGCTCCACGCCGATCACGCGGTACTCGCCCTCGGCCAGGCGCCGGTCGCGGCCCCCGCCGCCGCTCGAATGGCCGATCGAGTCCGAGGCGCTCGAGGCCGCCGACCCCGCGCTGGAGGCCATGGAGGTGAACAGTTCCGCATGGCCGGGCAGGGCGGCGGCGAGCAGCGAAGACACGCACGCGGCGCGAACGAAGGCAATCAGGGGCATGGCAATCCTCGGGGCCGCGGCGGGCAGGGGGGCGGGGTGGGTGGGGATCATGGCGGCGGTCACTGGAACTGGGCGGTGAGTTCCTGCGCGCCCTTTTCGATGCCGGCCTGCGCCGCATCCAGGGTGCCGAAGGTCGCGCCGATGTTCAGCGCGTTCGGGTATTGCTTGGTGACGAAGGCGTCGAGCAGCTGGTTCGACACCGCATCGAAGATCTCCACGGCGTAGCTGACCGAGCCGGTGAAGGTGCCTTCCTTGCCGCGGATGCCCTGCACCAGGTTGTAGGGCCCGCCGCCGATGTCGAAGCGCGTGAAGGTGCTCAGGCCCCGCGTGGTGAGCCTGGCGCCGGTGAGGGTCACGCGCAGGCGCAGCGTGGCGGGGGCGGGCTGGGCCACGATCTGAAAGCGCGTGGCCAGCCGCGCCGTGAACTGCCGGCGCATGTCGCCGGCCAGCTGGCGCCGCTGGGCCTCGGGCACGTCCTCGAACTGGTGGTCCGGCCCGCCGTAGATCACGATGGGGTCGAGGATCACCTTGGTGT
The DNA here is from genome assembly GCF_030158955.1 of Acidovorax sp. SUPP1855. NCBI lineage: Bacteria > Pseudomonadati > Pseudomonadota > Betaproteobacteria > Burkholderiales > Comamonadaceae > Acidovorax > Acidovorax sp. SUPP1855. The sequence continues at coordinate 38,554 of NZ_BQXI01000038.1, forward strand.
ACTGGCTCCAGTCGCGGTGCGATGCCACGCGGTAGGGAATGCGGCCGGTGTCGTCGTCCAGGTTGGGCCGCAACTGGGGCGCGGACTGCAGCCCGGTGTAGGCGATGGGCTGCGTGCTGGCGCAGCCGGCCAGGGCGGCAACGCACAGCAGGGGCAGGAGCGCCGCGGGGCGCAGGAAAGGGGTGGCATGCATGGGAGCTTCTCCGAAAGAAAGGGGCGAAAATGGGTCCAGCCCCGGGCCGCGGGGCCAGGGGATGGGTCTATAACTGAACATGAATGTACGGTATAGTATAATTTGCCCGAGGGAGCCCTGTCAAGTAAAGAGTACAAGTTAGTTCACTTTTGGAGATGCGAATGCGGGTCAGGACCCAGGCGCGGCGGGATGCCATCGTGGAAGCGGCGGCCAAATTGTTCGAAGAGGTGGGGTACGAGGCAGCATCGATGAACGAGCTGGCCAAGCGGCTCGGGGGCTCCAAGGCCACCCTCTACGGCTATTTCCCGTCGAAGGAGCCGCTGTTCGTCGCCGTGGTGCAGTCGCTGGCGACCTCCCACCTGGCCGACGCCACCTCCCACCTGCTGGCGGCGTTGGAAACGCGCCCGCCGATGCGGCCCACGCTGACCCGGTTCGGGGACGAGGCGCTGCAGGTGATGCTGAACGACCGCCGCGCGCTCTCGGTGTACCGCATGGTGCTGGCGGACGCGGGCCGCTCCAACATCGGCGAACTGTTCGACGGCGCCGGCCCGCGCCAGTGCATCGACGCGCTCACCCGTTTCATGGGCGCCGCCATGGCGCACGGCGAGGTGTGCGAGGGCGATCCCCAGGTCATGGCGATGCAGTTCATGGCGCTGCTCACCGCGGAAACCGGGCCGCGCCTGTACCAGCAGGACCCACCCGCCGTCTCCGTCGCCGACATCCACGCGCGGGTGGTGCGAGCCGTCGACTTTTTCCTGAGGGGCACCGCCCCCGGGCGCTAGGCGCGACCCGAAGCGCGCCGGCATGCCCTGCGGCGCCGACGCCGGTTCGGCGTCTTGTCCTGCGCATTTGCCGGGGCCGCGGGCCGGCGCGGTCGGCTCAGCCGTCGTTCAATAGGGCCATCTCCCGCCGACCCTTCTCTTTGGTCCCTTCGCCTGGAACCCGAATGTCTGCCTTGCCGTCCCGCACCGAATCTCCCGCCGCCCCGCCGCCGTCCTTGCCGGGCGGCGATTCGCCCACCCACCGTGCGCACAGCGCCTCGCGGCGCGCCGCGGCCGCGCTGGCGCCGCCGGCCGACACCCACACGCCTGCGGACCGCTATGAAGAGCTTTTCATCGAAGTGCAGCGCCAGCGCATCTTCGAAGACTCCAAGACCTTCGTGGACTGCGCCCCGCGCCAGCCGCCCGAGACCATCCTCGCGGCCTACCGCGCGCAGTGCCAGGCGCCGGACTTCGACCTGCATGCCTTCGTGCACCGGCATTTCAAGCCCCAGACCCGCGCCTGTGACGGCCCCACGGTCGAACCCGGGCTGACCATGGCGGCGCACATCGATGCGCTGTGGGACGAGCTCACCCGCCACCCGGCCCACCACCCCCCGCGCGGCTCGCTGCTGGCGCTGCCGCACGCCTACGTGGTGCCGGGCGGCCGGTTCGTGGAGATGTATTACTGGGACTCGTACTTCACCATGCTGGGCCTGGTGCGCAGCGGCCGGCGGCACCTGCTGCACACGATGACGGACAACTTCGCCTACCTCATCGACACCTACGGCCACGTGCCCAACGGCACCCGCACCTACTACCTGAGCCGCTCGCAGCCGCCGGTGTTCTCGTTGATGGCCGAGCTGTGCGAATCGTGTGCAGGGCACGGCGCAGCGCAGTACCTGCCGCAGATGCGGCGCGAATACGAGTTCTGGATGGAGGGCGCGGACACCCTGGCCCCGGGCAGCGCCCACCGCCGCGTGGTGGCGCTGCCGGACGGCGCCGTGCTCAACCGCTACTGGGACGACCGCGACACGCCGCGCGAGGAATCGTGGCGCGAGGACGTGGAGACCGCCGCCCAATGCCAGCGCCCCGCGAACGAGGTGTACCGCGACCTGCGCGCCGCCGCCGAGTCGGGCTGGGACTTCAGCGCGCGCTGGCTGGACGATGGCGCCTGCGGCACCTGCCGCACCCAGACCCTGTCCACCATCGGCACCACGCGCATCCTGCCGGTGGACCTGAACGCGCTGCTGCACAAGGCCGAGACCACCATCGCCCGCCTGAGCCGCAGCGTGGGCGACACGGCCACGGCCGACGCGTTCGACCACCGGGCCCGCCAGCGCGCCGAGGCCATGTCCCGCGTGCTATGGAACGCCGAGGCCGGCGCCTTCCTCGACCACGACTGGCAGGCCGGCACGCCGCGCCCGGCGCTCAATGCCGCCACCGTGGTGCCGCTCTTCACCGGCACGGCCACGCCCGAGCAGGCCCATGCGCTGGCCGCCACCGTGCGCCAGCGCCTGCTGGTGCGGGGCGGCCTGTCCACCTCGGAGACCGCCAGCGGCGAGCAGTGGGACCGCCCCAACGGCTGGGCGCCGCTGCAGTGGATGGCGGTGGAAGGCTTCGCCGCCTACGGCGCGGCCGACGAAAGCTGCCGCCAGCTGTCGGACGACATCCGCACGCGCTGGCTCAAAACCGTGCAGGACGTGTACGACCACGAGGGCAAGCTGGTCGAGAAATACTCGCTGTGCGAATCCGGCGACAGCCCCTCCACCGGCGGCGATGGCGGCGAATACCCGCTGCAGGACGGGTTCGGCTGGACGAACGGGGTGGTGCGGGGCTGGCTGGACGACCCCGCCTGACGGCCCGGCGCCCGCGCCACCCGTCGGACCACGTCCCTTATGAGGGAATGGCCCAGACCGTCGAGGTGGCCCGCGTCGGGGTATCGGCCTGCGTGGTCACGATGCAGGCGGTGCCGTGGGCGCCATCGGTGCCGAAAGACATCACGGGAACCTCTCAAAACCCATCCGGTCCCTTGTTGATCGAGAACGCGTGCTCCATCCTTTGCCATGATCACTCCCCGTAGCGCCCTGAAGTTCGACCTGTTCGCTGAGGCCTCGCGCCAACACAAG
>NZ_BQXI01000039.1:0-40543 GCF_030158955.1 Acidovorax sp. SUPP1855
CCGGGCCTGCAAGGCCCCTCATGCACCCAGGCGCAGACCGCTGCTGGGCCTCATCACGCTCAAACGGCTACTGGCGCCCACTCCTCCCTATTCGGATTCGTCAAACATGGGGTTGTGAGAGGCTCCCGTCTGATTCGTATCGACCAAAACTCTTCCTCCAATATTAGCTTCAGCCGTCACCGTAATTGGTGCATTAGCCCCTGGCAATTGCGTCCCAATCCGCGGGTCTTTTGCTTGAGCAGTAAAAAGATCCTCCGCCAACCTAGCCCCCGTTGCTGAATTCGCTGTGCCTCCAGAAGCGATTACTCGTGCCTCCTGCGCTGCCCGATTCAACACCGTATAAGCGGTTGACCCAGCCGCAACGCCTCCCGCAAGCCCGCTAAAAAACCGCTCCAGCGTACCCAACTCCCGCCCGGTAAGGCTTTCCCCCGTGATGGCTTGGTACAGCGCAATCGGCGTGCCGTAGAAAGGCAGCAATTGCGCAATGCTCTCACCCAAGAAGACGCTTTGCTCTGTGGTCAGCGCGCTGGTTCGGGAGATGTGGGCCAGTGTGCCTGCCGTGTCCAACGCCTGCATCTGCTGGTCGATAAAACGCAAGTCCGCCAGTGTGCAATCGGCCCCGCACGCATTCATCATCCGCGCGTTCTCGCGGTTCACCGTATTTCGCACTTCCCGAAACGGGCTGTGCGTGAGGTAGTTGTGCGCTGTCGTGTCCAGCGCAGCCGCAGCACCGCCAGCGCCTCCTGCGATCGCGCCTGCTGCCATGCCCGCCAGTTGGGTCAACCCTTGTCTTACGGAGTCCGGCAGGTTCAGGCTGGCAATTTCCTCCCCAATGAGTGGAACCCCCGCTGCGCTGGCCGCCGCACCCGCAGCGCCCCCCACTCCGCCGTTCAGGCCACCCAGCATGGCGTGCATAGCTACACGATTTGCGCCGCCTTCGTCCCATTGACGCGCTTCTTCTTCGTTGCCTTCACGCCTGAGCTGCGCCGCTCTTTCGTCGGAGTAGGTAGAAACCGCTCGCGCGCCCTGCCGCCCGAACTCGCGCGTGATGGTGATCTGCGCATTCACCTCCTCACTCACCCGGTTCTTGTCGAAGATCGGCTTGATGCCGGTCTCTTGATCCCCCGTGCGGGCCTCGGTGTGGCCCGCAACGCCAGAGATGCCCGCGCGGCTCGTGCTTTGCGCATTCCCCTTGTCGCTGCCCACGCCCGCTCCGCTGCTGCCCAGCTGGCTGCCCACGCCCACCGTGACTTCGAACCCGCTGGCGTTGTAGCTGGCCCGGTTGTCCAGATCGCTCATGGTGAGCGTGCCGCCGGTGCTGAACGTGTTCTTGCCGCCATCGATGGCCGCCTGCGTGCTGGTGATGGCCCCGCCCTTCAAGTCGGTGTTGCCTTTCACGTTGACGTCGAAGCCGCCGTTGCCCGCCCGGATGCCGCTTTGCTCGCCCACGCTTTGGTAGTCGCTGTCGATCTGCGTGCGCCCCGCGGTGATGCTGCCGCCCACCCGACCCGCTCCCACAATGGGCACGCTGATCCCGAAGCCGCTGTTACGGCTGGTCTCGTTGTACCGGCTGGTGTCCTGAAGGCTTTCGATGGCAAGGTTGCCGCCCACGTCGGCCCGCACGGCGTCGGCCACGAGGGTGGCTCCGCGCAGGGTGGTGTCGCCCGCGCTTTGCACGCTGGCCGTGCCGCCCGCGCGGATGTGGGTGTTGGTGTAGCTCACGCTCTCGCCGCTGCCCTGGCCCCGCGCCCGGCTGGCGCTGGCGTTCACGCTCACGCCCACCGCGCCAATGCTCACGCCGATGCTGCCCGAGCTGCTGCTGCGGCTGTTCTGTTCCGCAAAGCGGTTCTCCGACGCTTCTAAAACGATGTTGCCCTTTTGCGCGATCAGGCCCACGTTCTTGCCCGCCTCCACGTCGCTGCCGCGCACGCGCAGGTCGCCATCGGTGGCGGTGATATGCACGTTGCCGTCGGCCCGCACTGCAGAGCCCGCGCCGCTGTCCACCTGGTAGGCGCTGGTGCTGCGGCTGGTGCTGCTGCCCAGGCTGATGTTGAAGCTGGCTCCCGCCAGGGGGTCGCCGTTCAGCAGGGCTTGCCCCGCGTTGCCCAGGTCCTTGGCGTTGTTGTAGGCATTGAGCCCGATGGCCGCGACCCCCAGGGCCTGGGTGCGCGCATCGCTGGTGCGCCCGATGGCACGGCCCACGCGCCCCGCGGTCATGCCGAAGTCGATCAGCGGGCTGCCCACGCTCACCGTGAGGCCGCTTTGCTTGGCCCGCGTCTCGAACAGGTCACGCTCCAGTTCCCGCGACTCGTGGATGTCCACCGCCCGGCCAACGATGTTCACGTCGCCCTTGGCCAGCACCGCCGAGCCCTCCTGCTCGTAGCGGTTGCCCGCCACCAGCGCCACGTTGCCTCCTTGGGCTTGCACGCTGGAGGCAGCCGCACGCTGGCTTTCGTTGCGGTGGTCGGTAGCCGTACCGGCAACAGACACAGTAGCTACAAATTTTGTAGCGAAATGCCCTAGATCCAATTGCGCTGGAGGGCTTTTTGGCTCATACCCCTGGGCAAGCGGCAGCGCACCTGCAAACAGCACCGCCGCCCAAGCGCGCCAAAGGCCATTCATGACAAAGGCACGATGGGCCACGGTTCAGAGAAGGCGGGCTTTGCCTACAGCCCTGGCGGCCGAGGGCAGTTCAAACTTTGAACGGGTACATCCTTGGGCGATTCAGGCACGGCTACATCCATCACGCGCATCGTGCAGGTGGCAGGGCCGGACCAGACGAAATCCACCCGGTAGACGCCTGAAGGCTGGGCGACGAATTGCCGTGCGACCGGGCCGCATGAGCCCTTGCTGTACTTGTCCGACCAGTAAGAAAAACCCTTGACCTGGACCGGCTTGCCTGCTGGCACGCGGGCCTGCCGCTCGGTGGGTACGCCGTTGAGCGCGTTGCTCAATGAAGCGACCCAGGGCAGCAGGGAGCTTTTGCCATCATCCCGGACGGAGCCCACGTATTCGAAGCCCTCGCAAGGCACTTCGCTGCTGCTCAGCGAATAGCCGACGGCCATTGGCATGTTTTTGGAATGGAGGTGGACGGTGGCATCGCCGGGTTGTTGGGCATAGAGGCGTCGGGGTTCGGTACTGCAGGCGCCCAAAACCATACTCATTAATACGACCGGCAATAATTTTCCCATCATTTTATGGACAGCACTACGGCAGATCATTTAACAAACCTTTTTTTCTTGTTTTTTATCGGAGTCTTCTCTAACTCCTTTAACCAATCAGGCTCCTCTGATTGGTACTCTTCACAAAGCTTAGAATTTGACAAAATCCCTAGCCACCCACGATATTCACTAAAAAACTTCAGATTAACGACCTGATATTCATTTTCATGAATTTTTTTTAACTCAATCTGTCCAAAACAATAATGAGTATATTTTCCTCCCGCACCGGCAGGGGCGCGTTTATTTATATCATCAACATTCCAATTTTCAACAAATCCTGCAGCCTCCGGAAGAGGATATAAAAATTCAATTTCAAATGAAAGACCTCCTCGAATTTTGCAAACACATGGAATTTCACCAAGACTTAACAAGCTCTCTACTATTAAGTTATCGGGAAAATTTATATTGAGTATCATTGTTTTCCTTTAGGAATCACAACCTCGCCAGAGAAGTACCTTCCAAAAGTGTCTACGGGACTGAAATACTGTCGCCCCTTACCAAGGGGATCTCTGACTGCTACTACTGCCTGACCAGTACTTGTTGTCGTCACACCATCGACAACAACAAAATGTGAAAAATCAGTTCCCACATCTTGCACGCGCACGATGACAGGGACTCCCTTGGCAGTCAGCCGAGCCAGATCATCGATATTTCTGTTACTTACAGTGACAGCATCGACGCCGTTTAATCGAATTAGGCGTGCGACAACGTCCGGTACTATTCCACGCTCACTTGGTGGAATTTTTGCCACCAAATCACCAACATCAACCGGCTTCCCCATAGTGTCCAACACCATTCCACAAGAATTATGGCCACAGGTCACTGTTCCCTCGCCTTGACCATAAACGGCTCGATCTCCATTTCTTGGAAGAGCGTCAGCAAGAAGAGGATTACCTGCCGTTCCCTCTCCACCTAGATTCTTTCCTCCTTCCGCTCCGTTGGTTCGCGTCGGCTTGCGATCCTTGCCCAGCAATGCCACGCCACTCATCAGCACATCGGCAATTTCATTGCCACTGCTGGACGCCTGGAGTTGCTTATACGCATGCCAATATTTGAGCTCATTGGTCTTGCTATACAAGCTGAGTAGATTGTCTTGCCCCAGCCCAGCCAATTGCCGGATGTTGTTGTCCGCTCCACTGATCTGGTGGGAACCTCTCAAAACTTCCGAATTTGCAAGGCTTGAACGCCGTAACTCGTGATTTGTAAGCGCGCCAAGTGGCTGAGACAGGGGTTTTGAGAGGTTCCCTGGTTGCTCAGTTCAGCCCTTCTACTAGGGTCGCTGGTGGCACCCAACTCCTGCTGCAGTTGGTTCTTATAGTCGTAGAGCCCCACCATCACCGTGGCTAAGTCCTGCTGAACCTGCAGCCCCTGGTCAGTCGTCATGGTTGTTATGCCGTCGCGGATGACCTCGTTGCGCTGCGCCGAGAGGGTGTCCAGTTCTCTCACCCGGCTGCAAGCCCCCGCATCCCCGTTCTGACAGGCACTCTGCTTGTTGGCTCGCTCGCTCAGTTCCTGATGGTTCAGGAAGTTGTTGAGCGTCGCGTTGGTCGAGGCGGCTGCGCCGGCCCTGCCGCCCACCGCGGCACCCACGGCCGTGCCAGCGGCGCCCACGAGGACTTGGCGCACGCCGTCATCCACGCCCAGCTCCCGAAGCGTGCTGTCCAGGTGCGCCACAGCCACTTGGCTCATCCCCGCTCCCACGGCGCCTGCCAGGCCTCCTCCTGCCGCGCCGACCAGTGCGTGCATGGCGACACGGCCTGCCCCACCTTCCTTCCAGTTGTCGATCTCTGCCTGGTCGCCACTGTTCATGGCCTCTTGCAGCTTGCGGTCGGCATAGTCGCCCACAGCCTTGCTGGCGCGCGCGCCGAACTCCGCCGTGATGGTGATCTGTGCGTTGACTTCATCGCGCACGCGGCCCTTGTCGAAGATGGGTTTGATGCCGGTTTCCGCGTCGCCCGTGCGCGCTTCGGTGTTGCCGCTCACCCCCGAGATGCCCGAGCGGGTGGTGCTGCCCGCACTGCCCTTGTCGCTGCCCACCCCGGCGCTGCCGCCGGGCTTGCCCTTGTCGTTGGCTGCCGCGTTGCGGTCTTCTGGCGTTTGGGCGCTGCCCTGGTCGCCCATCTGGAAGCCCACGCTGCCGCTCACGTTGAACCCGCTGGCGCTGTATGCGGCGTGGTTTTCGATATCGCTCTGGGTCAGCGTGCCGCCGGTGGTGAACGTGTTCTTGCCCCCGTCGATGGCCGCTTGCGTGCTGGTGATGGCCCCGCCCTTCAAGTCGGTGTTGCCTTTCACGTTGACGTCGAAGCCGCCATTGCCGGCACGGATGCCACTTTGCTCTCCCACGCTCTGGTAGTCGCTGTCGATGCGGGTGCGACCCACGCTGCCACCGACGCTGGAGGCGCCATAGCACAGCGGGGGCACGCAAACGCTGACGCTCAGGCCCGCGCTGCGGCTGGCTTCGTTGTAGCGGCTGACGTCCTGCAGGCTTTCGATGGTGAGGTTGCCGCCCACGTCGGCCCGCACGGCATCGGCCACGATGGTGGCCCCGCGCAGCGTGGTGTCGCCCGCGCTTTGCACGCTGGCCGTGCCGTTTGCGCGGATGTGCGTGTTGGTGTAGCTCACGCTCTCGCCGCTGCCCTGGCCCCGGCTTTGGCTGACACCGGCATTGAAGCTGACGCCGCTTTGCGCACCGACGTTGATGCCGATGCCCACGCTGGCGGAACTGCTGGAGCTGCTGTTTTGTTCGGCAAAGCGGTTTTGCGCTGCCTCCAGAACGATGTTGCCTTTTTCCGCAACCAAACCCACGTCCTTGCCGGCTTCGATGTCGCTACCCCGCACGCGCAGGTCGCCCTGCGTCGCGGTGATGCGCACGTTGCCATCTGCCTTGATCTGCGATCCCGCTGCGCTGTCCACCTGGTAGGCATTGGTGCTGCGGCTTTGGCTGCTGCCCACGCTGATGTTGAAGCCGACGCTGCCGGCCTTGCCAGGGTCTTTGATGAGCTCGCTGACCTGCCCGTAGGTTTCGCTGGCAGCCATGCCAGCGGCGGCCAGGCCCAGGGCCTGCATGCGGGTGTCGCTGGTCTTGCCCATGGCGCCCGCGATGCGCGTGACGGTCTGCGCACCCTGCACGGCACTCACCACGGGGTTGCTGATGGTGACCGTGAGGCCGCTTTGCTTGGCCCGCGTCTCGAACAGGTCACGCTCCAGTTCCCGCGACTCGTGGATGTCCACCGCCCGGCCAACGATGCTCACGTCGCCCTTGGCCAGCACCGCCGAGCCCTCCTGCTCGTAGCGGTTGCCCGCCACCAGCGCCACGTTGCCCCCCTGGCTTTGCACGCTGGAGGCAGCCGCACGCTGGCTTTCGTTGCGGTGGTCGGTGGTGGTGCTTTGCTTGCCCAGCGTGATGCCGAAGCCGCCTCCGCTGAACAGGCCCGACTTCTTGGTCTCGGTGTGCGTCATGGCCGAGGCGGTGTCGGTGCCCGCCCGGATGGCGATGTCCCGCCCCGCGATGAGACCCACATCGGCCTGGCCTACCAGGTGCGAGCCCTGCACTCCGATGTCCCGCCCGGCCTGCACGTAGATGGCGTTGCCGGTGACGACGCTGCCTTCGCTTAAAAGACTGGCGCCTTCCTGCACGGTGAGGGTGCTCTTTTTGCTCAGGAACCCGCTCTTCTTGCTGTACGTCTCCTCGTAGCGCCCGTGCTCGGTCTGCAGGTCCTGCACCTGCACGTCCCGGCTGGCGATCAGGCTCACGTCGCCCTTGGCGGTGACGGTGGCACCACGCAGGGTGATGTCCCCCTGGCCGGCTTCGGCCTTGCCTGCATCCGCTTTCCCATTCGCAACGATGCTCAGATTGCGCCCGGCGCTGATCTCCCCGCCCGAGAGGGTTTCCTGGCGCTGGATGAGCGCATGGTCGTAGCCCTTGCGGTGTTCTTCTTCGTGCGAGAAGGCGCTGTCTTTGACGGCCTCCACCCGCACGTTCGCGCCCTGGATCAGCACGTCCTGCTGCGCCTTGATTTGCGCACCGAGGGCCACGACGTCGCCTTTGGCACGCACGGTGGTGCTGCCTTCTCCGCCGTCGATGACGGTGCCGGTGTGCACGGTGCTCGATTGGCGCGTGCGGCTCTCGCCGGTCTGCACGCGCGTTTCCTCGCGCGTTTCCATGTCGCCGTTGTAGGTGACGAAGGTCTGGTACTGGGCGCTGCGCTCGTCGCTGCTCGTCGTCTTGGCCGTCGTGCCCAGGCGGATGTCGCCGCTCGCGTACAGGCCCGCGCCGGTCTTGCCCGACACCCGGCTGGCATCCAGCACGATGTTCCCGCCCGCATCCAGCGCAATCCTGCCAGCGTCGCTGGTGAACTGGCCGTCGGTGGCCGCAATGCTGCCATCGGCCTGCAGGTAGCCGCCGTTGTGCGCCACGATGGTGCCCCGGCTGTTGGCGATGTCGCCCTGGATGCTGGTCAGCAGGCTGCCCGCTTCGATGCGGCCCTGCTCGTTGTTCAGGCCCCCGCCGGACAGCCGCATCACGCCGCCGGCCTGGATGCCGGCGCCGAAGTTGTCGATGCCCCCAGCGGCCGCGATGATGAGGCTGTTGCCGACCTCGAACTGGCCCCGGTTGATGAACTGGCCGTTCAGGTTCAGGGCCAGGTCGTTGGCGCTGATGCCGCCCGGCACGATGTGCAGTTGGCTCCAGTCGGGCAGCGCCACGCTGGCGCCCCCGCCCAGCAGCGCACCGATGCCGCCTTGCGGCGTGCTCACGTCCACCCGCGGCAGGGCCAGCGGCTTGGTGTTGACGAACTCAGGTGGCACCTCGCCCGGCACACCGGGCCCACCCGTGCCCACCCGTGCCCACCGTAACGTTGCCCGCGCCTGCATTGTTCGCTCCGCTGCCCCCTCCGATGGGGCCGGGCAGCGTGTCGGGCCGCTGCACTCCGACGAAGGTGGGGCCCTTGACGTTGCCCTGCACGGCCTGGCCCTCGGGCGCCTGGGCGATGGCGGTGGTCTGCACGTTACGGTCGCGCGCCTGCTGCACCAGGGGCAATCCGGTGGCCGGGTCGATCCCTGGCTGGTGCACGATGGTGCCGCCGTTGATGGTGATGGCATCGCCCACGATGGTGCCGGTGTTCGGCCCGGTGAGGGTGATGGTGGCCGCACCGCTGCCGGTGTTCAGCCGCGCGATGGCCCGCGAATCGCCCTCGACCTGCACGGTCTTGCCGTCCGCGTCCTTGCCTTCCCAGATGACCTTCTGGTCGATGAACCGCTGCTCGATGGTGCCGCCGCCCACGGTGGCGTCCGAGGCTTCGTTGATGAGCGTGCCGTTGAAGCCGCCACCGATGACCAGCTGGGCCCGATGGGCCACGTTGCTGTAGCTCACCACCTGTGCGTCCGTGAGGCCGGCAGGGGCGGTGGGGATTTCGTAGGTGCCGTCGAAGACGTTGGGCATGCCGCCGGCCTGCACCTGGCCGGTGGCCTGGTTGTGGATGGCCCCGCTGGCGCTGCCGGCGATGGCCACGCTGCCTTGGTTGAGCAGGGTGCCGCCCCAGCGCACTTCCGCCGCACCGACGTTCCAGCTCTCGCCCACGCCGACCTGGATGCCGTTCACCTGCAGGTCGAGCTTGCCCAGCGCGATGAGCGCGTTGCTGGCGGCGGCATAGCTGCCCGGCGTGGTCAGCTTGGCGTCGGCCAGGCTACCCACCACGCCGCTGTTGGCGTAGCTGCTCGCGCCGATGTCCAGCAGACTGCCTGCGATGACCACGCCGCTGGCGGCGTTGCTGAAGCCGCCCGCCGTCTGGATGTCGATCTTGGCCGCTGGGCCGCCCTGGCCGTACAGGGTGCCGGCGTTGGCGAAGGACGCACCGGTGACGGTGATGTTGCGGCCCAGTACCTGGCTGTCGGCACCGCCGGTCACGCCTGCGGTGGCCTTGAGCGTGACGTCGCCCGACGCTGCCAAGGTGCCGTTGTTGTCGATGCCGCCGGAGGTGGCGGTCACGGCCAGATCGCCGCTGCTGGCGATGAGCTGGCCCTGGTTGGTCATGCTGGCGGCGTCGATGGTGACCCGGCTGCCGCTGACTTGCCCCGAAACGCCCTGCGCCGGCGCGGTGTTGGTGAAAGCGCCGCTGCTGCGGATGGTGACGGCGCCGTTGGCATTCAACTGGCCGCCGCTGTTCTGCACGGACGCGCCCGACACGGTGAGGCTGCCCCCCGCAGAGATGATGCCGGTGCTGGCGCCACCGCCAGCGACGCCAGCGGAGGTGAGCGGGTCGTTCGTGCTGCGCTCGTTGCTCAGGCTGCCGATGATCTCGACGTCGCCGCCGGAGCTCACCACGCCCTTGTTACTGAGGTTGGAGACCTGCACGGTGAGCTTGCCGCCCGCATCCACGGTGCCGGGGCTTTGCACATAGCGCCAGTCCGCGGCCGGGCCGTTGGGCGCGCAACCGCCCATGACGACACAGGTGCGGCTTTCGGTCAGGCCGTTGTCGAAGCTGCCGCCCGAGATGGACATCAGGCCATCCGCATGGATGCGGCCGCCGTTGCTCATGGCACCGGCGTTGAGCAAGACGGTACCGCCATTGAGCGTGCCGGTGTTCGTGACCGAGCCGCCGTTGGCGGAAAGCGTGCCCAGCGCGCTGACGCTGCCGCTGTTGTCCAGCCCGCCCGAAATGTCCACCACCGTGCCGGAAATGCCGCCCGTGTTGGAGGTGCTGCCCACAGAAACGGCCGAGCCCGAGACCTGCCCGCCATTGGAAAGCGCGCCCATGGCGACGATGTTGGCGGCGATCTGCCCGTTGTTGGTGGTGGCGCCCGAGACGTCCAGCCGCTGCTGGGCCAGGATGTCGCCCCCGTTGCTCAGCGCCGCATTGATGCCGATGCCTTCGGCCACCATGCGGCCCGCGTTGGACAGCATGCCGCCGCTGTAGGTGATGTTGCCGCCCGCCTGGACGGTGCCGCCCGTGCCCAGGCCGCCAGCGGCCTGAATGTCGATTCCCTGCGCCGCGCTCCAGGTCCCCTGGGTGCCCAGGGACATGCCTGCGGAGGACTGAAGGGTGAGCTGGCCTGCGGTGACGATGCCGCCGCCGATCACGCGGTTGCTGTCGATGGCGCGCGCGCGGATGGCGATGCTGCCCTGCGACTGCATGAGGCCGTCGTTGACGAGGTAGCCGGTGGTGTCGATGGCGACCGGTTGGGCGAACGTCATCTGACCCTGGTTGTGGATGCGCCCGGCATCGGCGCGCAGTTGCGCCTGCCCCAGCCACTCGCTGTTGCCGGCGAACACGAGGTTCTGCGCTGCGTGCAGGTCGGCATTGCCGGCCACCTCCACCGTGCGGCCGAAACCGATGCTGCCCGACCGGCTCTGGGCGGTGAGGGCCGCTTGTGCCACCAGCGGGCCGGCGACGGAGATGTCGCCCTGCGCCTGCAGCGCGAGCGGTGCGCCGGCCTGCACGGCGCCGCCGAACTGGATCGCCCCCGTGGCGCTGGCCACGTCGCCGCGCGCGAACTGGGCATCGCCCGCGACGCGCACGCCCTGCTGACCGGTCAGGCGCAAGTCGCCCAACGTCGCCAACGGACCACCGATGTCGATCGCCCCGGCGTCCGCCTGCAGCGCGATGCCCTGGTTGACGCGCAGCTCCTGCGCGACGGCGATGCCCTGGCCCGCCACGGCGTCCAGCCGGCCGCCCACGCGGGCGGTGCCGCCGTAGGCCTGGCCGGCGCCGCTTTGGATGCGCGCATCCTGCAGCACGAGCGTATCGCCCTGGATGGCGACCTCTCCACCCGCCTGGGCGCCCAGACTGCCGCCGAACGAAGCGGCGCCGCCGACACGGATGTCGCGCCCCGCCACCAGGCTGGCGGCCCCTTGCACGGTGACGGATCGATCGATGCGGTGGTCGCCGCCGACGGCTGCGTCGTACCGGCCGCCCGTCTGCAGGCTGCGCAGGTGCAGATCACCCCCCGCCTGCACGGACGTCGCCGCATGGCCCGCGGCGCCCGGGGCGATGCTGTTTGAAGGGCCTGCCGCCGCACCGCCCGTGACGTCGGTGGCGGTGATATTCCTGCCGGCCGAAAGCGTCAGGGCGCCCGAGGTGGCGATCACCCCGCCCACGCCGATGTCGGCCCTGGCGGAGGTGGCGGCGATGCTGCCGGCGATGAAGTCGCCGGCGATGCGCAGATCGTCCTGCGTCTGCACCACCGCGTCGCCCGCTGCCTGAACGGACTGCAGGCGGGCGCTGGGCGCCGCCACGCGGAGGTTGCCACCGGCCCGCAGGTTCTGGGCCTGCAGCTCGGTCGCGGTCTGGACGATCAGGCCGGCACCGGCCGTGAGGTCACCGGTGACGGCGATCCTCTGGGCGCTGTCGAGTGCGAGCGAACCGCCGGATGCGACCGCCCCCCGCACGTCGATGCCACCGCCCGAGGCGATGCGCACATCGCCGTTGGCGATCACGTCTCCCAGGCTCGACACACCACCCGTCCCAGCATCCAGCCGGACGGCGCCCTGCGCCTGCACCCCGCGGGCCAGGGCGACACCGGCTCCCGCGATCTGCACGTCGCCGCCCGACTGCACGTCGCCCTTGAACACGGCCTGCCCCTGCGCCGACACCGAGAGATGGCGGCCCGAAGCCACCGGACCGCCCAGCACGACGTCGCCCTGCCGCGAGGCGATTTCGAGATCGCCACGCGCACTGGCCTGCTGCAGATCGACACTGCCCTGGCTTCGGATGGCGATGTTTTCGTTGGCTTGCACGGCACGCGCCGAGACGCCGCCCGCGCCCGCGTTGAGCTGCACGCTGCCGCCCGAACGCACGTCGCCGCCGAGCTGCAGGCGGTCCCTGGCGGTGATGCCCACCAGCCCGCCGACGACGTCGCCGCCGATCGCCACGTTGCCCGCATCGATGCCGACGCCGCCCCCCGTGAGACCGCCGAGCGCGGCGAAATCGCCGCCGGCCGACCATTGCTGACCGGCGCCGGACACCGAAGCACCCGACAGCCGGATGTCGCCGCCTGCCGTGGCGCCGATGCCGCCGGCGGCCGCGATGTCCGCCGCCGCGGAGATGCCTTGCGCCGCCGTGATGTGGGCATTGCCCCCCACGCTGACCGAGGACCCGAAGGCCACTGCGGCACCGGCGTGCAGGCTGAGGTTGCCTGCGACCTGGACGGCGTCGCCGAAGCCGATGTCGCTCCCGCTTGAAAGGGCGGCACTGCCGCCGATGTTCACGGCGCCCTGGGCGCTCAGGGGCCCGCGCACGTTCAGGTCGAGGTTGCCGCTCACGTTCAGGCCGCTGCCCGGCTGGCCCAGCTGTACCTCGCCGCCCGTCACGTTCATCGCGCCGGCATCGACGTCGCCGCGCAGGCCGATGCGGGCTGCATCCATGTTCAGCGACTGGCCCACGCGGGTGGCGCCCCCCATCTCGATGGAGCGCCCGCCTGCCACCGTCAGGTTGCGGCTGACGGTCGTCTGGCCGGACGCGTTCACGCTGTCCGCCGCGATGGCGGCGCTTTCGTTGACTTGCAACCGCCCGCCCAGCGCGGCGGAGTCACGCGCCCGCAGGTCGAGCTGGTTGCCTACCAGCGTGGTGCCGTACAGGCCCGCGGAACGTTCGCCCTCGATCGTCAGGTCCCGCGCCACCGAAAGGCGGCCGTCCTGCCGGACGTCCTGCCCTTTGAGGGTGGCATTCCCGACTACGTCGATGACGCTTTGCGCGCTGCCCAACTGCAGCTGGCCGCCCGCGCGGGCGTCGAGGTTGCCGCCCACCAGCAGCTTGTCGGTCACGGCCACATCGCCAGCGCTGCTTCGCAGCTGCACGTTGCCCTGCACGCGCACGGGGCCGTCGAATTGAGCCCCTGACGCCCCGTTGGCCTGCAATTGGCCGTGGGCCGTGACCTCGCCCGCCACGGTGATCCGGCCCGAGCTGTCCAACTGGATGTTGCGCGCTGCGGAAACGCCCGCGGCCTGCAGGCTGCCCGCGCTGCGCACGGTGACATCTTCCTGATAGGCCAGCACTGCACCGCGCAGGTTCACGCCCATGCCTTCATCGGTGGAGATCACCCGGATCTGTCCCGCGGTCATGGCGCCCAGCGCGGTCGCATCGATGGCGATGCCGCGCTGGCCCAGCGGCGTGGCGGAGAGCGGAAACGCGCTCTTGTTGCCGTCCGCATCGGCCTGGCGTCCCGCCGTGAGCTGGATGCTGGAAACGCTGCGATTGAGGTAGTGGGCCCGCAGGGGACCGTCGATGAAGAGCGTCTCGCCGATCAGGTCGAGCTGGCCGACGGTGCCTTCGATGCCCGTGCCCAGCACGTCGATCCGCCCCCCGCCCACGGAAAAGCGCGGCTGCGCGGCCTGGCCGAACGCGCTCGGTGCACCCGTGGCATCGCGCCACTGCACGGTGCCCGTGCTGAGCGTGAAATGGGGCGTGTTGACGACCCCGCATCCGTCGCAGGTAATCCCGTTCGGGTTGGCGATGATGACGCTGGCCGGGTTGCCGAACACCTCCACCGTGCCGCCGATGCGCCCCGCCGGACCGGCGACGGTCACTTCGTTGACGATGGTGTTGGCGGTGCGGCCGTTGGAGAGATTGGGATTGGCCGCGGCCTGGCCACCCAGCAGCGGCGTGCCGCCCACCAGGCTGTTGTTGAGAACGGCACCCGCCGAGGGCACGTCGAAGCGCTGGAATTGGTTCAGCGAAATGCCCGCCGCGTTGGGCGTGGTGATGTTCACCAGCGCCGCGCCGCCCTGCAGCATCTGCACGCCCGGCTGGAAGGCCAGCGGCGCGCGCGGGTCGGCGATCGGGACCGCGTTGAATCCCCCGGGTGGCGGCACCTGGGCTTGGGCCGGTGGGATACCGATCGCCCATGTACCGCCCGGCCCGGCGCCCACCTGCAACTGCAATGCAGTGAAGAGCGCCAGCACACCGCGTGCGGTATGGCGCGCCCAGCGGGGAGCGCGGTACGGCGTGGAGGCCGATGCTTCGCGCCGACCGGTCCCTGCTGCCGGTTGCTTGGTGTGGTTTTTGTTGTTCATCAGTTACCGCCCGTCCTGCCTGTCCTGCTGCCTGGAACCGTCCAGGGTCATCACATCAAAATTGGTATGCCGCGCTCACGTTGGCCCGCCACCCGCTGTCGACCACGCCCTGTGGCCTGCGGATCGGCTTGCCCAGGATGACTTCGACGTAGCCCGTTCGGTACGCCACGCGCACACCGCCCCCGGCGCCAGCCAGAGCGTGGGAGCGGCCATCGGACACGGTCGATACGCGCGCCATGTCCAGGAAGGCATAGGGCTCGTACCGCACCTCGCCCCCGAACAGCGGCGGCGCCTTCTGCCAGGCCCATTCGTTGCGCCAGTAAGCGCCCCGATCCCCGCCCTGGGCGGATTCGGCAAAACCGCGCACGCTGCCGACCCCGCCGGCAAAAAGTTGCTCGGACGAGTACAGCGGATGCCGGCTCCACTGCCCCACTGCCCGGGACCGCCAGACCCACGCTCCCGGCAGCGGCCGCTCCAGCGAGGCCGACAGTTCGGCCTTCGTGAACGCGTAGCGTGCGGCGGCGGACGGAAGGTCCGCCGGGTCGCGGTTGGCCCCCCACCACGGCAGGCCGCGCGACACGCCGGCATCGGCCGTCCATTGGCCCATGCCCTGCTCCGTCTCGAAGCGCTGCAGGCGGTTGATGCCGACACGCAGCACGGTCTGGTCCTGGGGCGACAGCCGCAGGTTGTTGATGGAGCGCTCGGAGTCGCGCCGTGTGAGCGACACGTCGAAGGCCGTCTTGCTGGTCTGGTCGCGGTCGAGCAGGTGGTTGAGCGAAAGCGTGTAGCTCCTGGACCGGCCGTACACGAGCGCGGTGTCGCCCACGAGGTTCTGGTATTCCGAGATGGACGCCATGCCCGCCAGCGTGGTGTAACCCAGGGGCACCGAGAACGTGCCATAGAGGGCGTTCGTGTCCGCGCTGGTGGTCAGGCCCGCATTCAGCGACTCCATCAGGCCCAGCACGTTGCCGTTGTCCACACCCATCTGGGCCCGCAGCCGGCCGGTGGTGGCCGCCCCCTGGTTGTCCAGCGACAGGTTGTACCTCGCGCCTTCGCGGGGCTGGTTGACGAACTCCACGATGGAGCCGCCCGGCTGCGTGCCGGGCCGTATCTGCACCTGCACGTTGTTGCGCCGCAGGCGGTTGAGCTGATCGACCGCCTGCTCGATGTCGCGCAGGCGCAGCACGTCGCCCTCGCGCATGGGCATGGCCATGGCGATGCCGGGCCCGTCTGCGCGCCCGGCATCGACCGCGGTGCCGTTGTAGAGCAGCTTTTCGATGGTGCCCGGCACGATGGTGATGACCAGCACCCCCTCGTGCAGGCTCTGGTTGCCCACGTAGGCACGCGATGTGGTGTACCCCGCCGCCACGAGCGCGCGGCTGATGCGCTCCAGCAGCACGTTGATGTGCGCCACACCCAGCGACTGGCCCACGAAGGGCGTCGACACGTCGCGAAAAGCGGCCGGGGACAGCAGCTCCGCGCCGTCCTGGCGGATGGTATGGATCGGAAAAGTGGGGCCCGTGGACGGAATGTCGGACAGCGCCCGGGCATCCGGTGTGCGGGTGGATGGCCCGGGCTGGTCGAACTGGATGTTCGCCGGGGGGGCCTGCCGCAGCAGATCGTCCCGCAGCTTCTCTTGCTGCTCACGGATGAGCTGGTCGTTGGGATCGCGCAACGGCGGGGGCACTTGCGCGTGCCCCATGGCAGGGGCGAGCACCAGCACGCAGAGCGTGCCGCTCAGGCGGGGGAATTTCATGCCGAGCCCCTACCAGAAAAGACCGAGGTGGTTTTCCAGGCGCACCGGGTCGCGGTGCGGAGGCCGGATCACTTCGATGGCGCCATCGACGCCTTCCGAGGCCGTGAACAGCCCGCCCTCCTGCCGCGCCGCGCCCTTGAGCACCATGCGGCCTTGCTGCACGGTGAAGCTGCCGCCCTGGTCGGTCGCATACACCTGGGCCCACGTATCGCCCAACGCCGCCTTCAACCCCCGGTCGCGCAAGATCACCGTGTGCACCGGACGGGCACGCGCCGTGATGACGGGAGCCTCCAGCACCATGCCCCGGCCGCCGAACACCTGGCCGGCATCGTTCAGGATCTGCCCGCCAGCGCGGATGCTGAGGGCGTCCGCCGCCATGATCTGCCCACCCACCAGGGCCTCCGAGGAAGACGCCGTGCGCTTGCAGATGAAGAGAAAGCAGCTTTGGCGATAGGCAAATTGCCCGACGCTGTGCGCCTGGATGGTGACGTCGCCCGTGGCGGCGATGTCCACCTTGCCGCCGTTCGAGAACAGGTAGCCGCCCAGGTTGCCGAAGCTGCCTGACGACACGGCGAGATCCCCCTGGGCGACCCAGTAGGCCTGGTTGGCCGTGTCGGTCAACGCGCCCATGTCCACCTGGTAGCCGCTGCGGCGCTTGAACACGCTGTGGTTTTTCCAGTCGATGCTGCCCGCCCCCGGCGTGTGAAGGGTTTCGGTGCGGACCGCGCCGGGGGTTTGCACGGTGAGCGCACCGTTGGACACGATCCGTGCATCCACCGAGGTGATGTCGCCGCCGGCGAACAGGCCCACCGCATCGTTGCGCCCGAAGAGGAGCGCCGTCTTCGCGGCTCCCACCGGCGTGCTGTGCTCGATGGCCCCGCCCGCACGGAGCAGGACGGCATAGCGCCCGTCGCCTTCGTCGGCCGACCGGTTCTCCCCCGAGATTTCGCCGCCCACGTTGCGAAGGGCGCCCTTGGCTTCCAGCACGGTGTTGGAGCCGGCCGCCACCAGGCTGCTGCGCTCGGCCGTGTTGCGGAAGTTCATCTCGTCCGCCTGGACGTGGATCTGGCCCAGCGCCTGGATCTGGCCGCCGACCTGCTCGATCTGCCCCGTGCTCGTCAACTGAAAGTCGCCGGCCGATGCCACGAGTTGCCCGGCATTGCGCACCCCGGCGCCCTGGTCCGTCACCAGGATTTCGATGCGGCCGGACGTCACCTTGGAATCCGCACTGAGATTGAGCGCCAGTGCCGAAGAAGATGCCTTGCCCGCGGTGTAGTGCACCCAGGGGGTCAGGTTATCGACCGGAGACGCGGCCGTATCGAACTGGGCCAGCGATTCGCCTGCGACGATGCGCACCGTGGCCGTGGACGACGAGAAACTGTTGGTGACCGCCCCCCGGATTCCCACGGTCTTGGCCATCATTTCCAATCGGATCAGATTGCCGGAAACCCCTTGCGAATCGATTAGCAACTCGCCCTGCGTGGTGCGCACATCCACATAGCGCTGCGAATGGCCGGAAGGCTGGATTTCATCCCGCAGGCTCACGGCCCCCGTCGTCAACGCGACGCTGCCGAAATTGAAGAAACTGCCCCCGTTGACGCGAATGCCGTTCTGGTTGGCGAGAATCAGATTCGCGCGCGGACCGGTGACGTCCAGCGGGCCTTCAATATGCGAAGGCGCTGCCGACAATACCTCGGCGACGATGGTGCGGGCCCGCACGGCATCGTTGACAAAGGTCAGGCCGGCAGCACCGACGTCGAAGCGGGAAAACCCGTTGTAGGACACCCCGTCCTGCGTCGCATTGGGGGTGACCAGTGTCCGCGCACCCGGCACGGCCTGCACCTGCACTGGACTGGACGGATGCGCTACCACGAGCGCCTGTGCGTGGGCCATCAATGGCCCGGCCCCTGCGAGCAGGCATGCCAGCGCCGCTCCCTTTGAGCCGAAGGCTCTTTTCATTGTCATATTCCCAAGGATTTCATGACCCGCCAGTCTTTCCGTCACCCAAACGGAGGCAGGCCATCGGAAAACTCACGGGAAGCCGACCGCCGCCGCGAGTTTCATTTCAATTTGAAACAAGGGCAGGATCATATTCACAATATTGACGCGATTCTTACCATGTTGCGACGTAAGCACAGCTGCGAATAAAGCCTTGCCTCGTCCATCAAATCATGAGATGGCGCAACTTGATTCCACCTTGGGATTACTGCAATGGTGCTATTGACAGCATTAATGACGAAGAAAACGTGCCATCGTCTCGATGGTGAAACGAGCGAAGTCAGTGGGTTGGAAGAGTATGGGGACCTGCGCCTTCAGGCTGCCATCCGAGCCCCCCAAGTCATTGGGCCGGTGAAACACCCGCCGTTACCTTGGCTGTCAGCAGAAAAGGGGGTATGACCATCAAAAACAGGGGCCGTTGCGGCCCCTGTGACTTCAACGTGGCGCCCTGTTCACCCCCGGCGCGCCGCCTGGTACAGCCCCTGCACCCGCGGCACGTTCTGCTCCAGTTGGCGGATGCGCTCCGGCCCGCTGGGGTGGGTGGAGAGAAACGCGATGCCGCCCTGGCCGCTGGTGGCCTCGCCCATCTTGCGCCACAGGCTCACCGAGGCGTCGGGGTTGTAGCCGGCGCGGGCGGCCAGTTCCAGGCCCACCAGGTCGGCTTCGGTCTCGTCGCCGCGGCTGAACTTCAACGTGATGAGCTGCGTGCCCAGGTTGGCCGCCGCGTTGCCCAGGTCGCCCAGGCCCAGCAGTTGCGCACCGAGGGACAGGCCCACGCTGGTGGCCTGGGTCTTGGCCAGACGGGCGCGGGCGTGTTCGCGCAGCGCGTGGGCCATTTCGTGGCCCATGATCATCGCGGCCTCGTCGTCGGTGAGCTTGAGCTGGTCCAGGATGCCGGTGTAGAAGGCGATCTTGCCACCCGGCATGCAAAAGGCGTTGATCTGCTTGCTGCCGATCAGGTTGACCTCCCACTGCCACTGGCGGGCCCGGTCGTTCCATTGGGCGGTGTAGGGGATCAGGCGCTGGGCGATGGCGCGCAGGCGCTGCAACTGCGCATTGTCGGCACCGGCCAGCGCGCGCTGCGCCTTGGCCTTGCCCATCATCTCGCTGTACTGCTGGTTGGCGGCGGTCTCGATCGTCTCGGCCGGCACCAGCTTGCGCATGCCCGAGGCGGACCCCACGTCCACCTGCGCCAGCGCGGGCCCCGCGACGGCGGCCCCGGCCGCCAGCAGGAAGCCGCGGCGGGCGTTCCAGGCGCTGCCGCGCAGGCTGCAGAACCGGCAACAGGCCGTGGCGGAGTCGGTCTCGGCAGGCGCCGGAGCGCGGGAATCGGGGGTGGGCAGGTGCGACATGGGCGGCAGTCTAGCCGCAGGCCGGGGGCCCGGTCTGTCAGCCGGAAGCCATCCCTGGGCCCTTTTTCAAGGCGCCGATGCGAGGCGTCGCCCGCCCCGCCCTGCGCTCCTACCGGCGCAACTCCGCGCGGATCACCACCAGCAGGCCCAGCAGCACCAGCCCCAGGCCGCTCCAGGCGGCGAGCGGCTGCCGCTCCCCGACGATCGCCACGGCCAGCACGAAGGCGGCCACCGGCTCGACCAACGTCAGCGTGACGCTGGTCGCCCCGGCGATGTGGCGCAGTCCGCTGGAAAACGCCACATAGGCCAGGCCGGACACCACCACGCCCAGATAGACGACCACGGCCAGCGACGGCAGGCTCCATTGCGGCACGCCGGCCAGCAGCCATGCCATGGGCAGCGCCAGCAGCGCGGCGCCGGTGAACACGCAGAAGTTGACCCAGCCGGTGGAGGCCCGCGCCACCAGCCGCTTGTTCACCAGCGCGTAGCTGGCGTACGACAGGCCGGCCAGCAGGCACAGCGCCAGCCCCGGCCAGGACGGCCCGGCCCCCGCGCCCTTGCTGAGCACCATCAGCACGCCGCCGGCCACGCTGACGGCGGTGCCCAGCCACCACAGGCCGATCAGGGGCGCGCGCAGCAGCACGGCCTGGATCAGTCCCGCCCAGATGGGGCCGCTGCCGATGGCCACCGCCGTGCCCACGCCCACGCCGGTGCGCTGCACGCCGGCATAAAAGCAGATGCTGTAGCCCGCCACGCCGGCCGACGCCAGCGCCAGCCAATGCGCGGGCAGGCGGTCCGAGGGGGTGGGGGCCGGTGCCGGGCCGCGCCGCTGCGCGCGTTGGCGCGCCAGCCCCCGCGCGGCGATGAGCAGCACCGAGAAGAAGGCGCTGGCCACCGCCAGCTGCGCGGCCCCCACCCAGAAGGGCGACAGGCCGCCCGCGCCGAGGCTTTGCGCCGTGCCGGTGGTGCCCCAGAGCGTGGAGGCGAGCAGCACCAGAGCGATGCCGCGGGTGGAATGGGGGGAAGGGGTCGTCATGCCGCCATGGTGCCGCGGGCGGGCGGCGCAAATGTCGAGCAACGCGCGAAGTGCGCGCCAGCAGGCCATGCGCCGAATCGGCCTCCACCGCAATCAATACTAGGGCGTTTTGCTACAAAAATAATAGCATTCGAATCAGGCACGCAGCGCGCGGGCGCCGGTGCCCCGGTCGCGGCGCAGCGCATACGCCAGGGCGCTCGCGCTCGCATAGCCGGTGCGCAGGGCCACGGTGTCCAGCGGAACGCCCTGGGCCAGTTCGCGGGCGGCGGCATCCAGGCGCTCGCCGCGCAGCCAGGCCTGGGGCGTGCGGCCGGTCAGCGCCAGCCAGCGGGCATGAAAGCGCTGCGGGCTCAGGAAACACAAGGCCGCCATGCGCACCGTGGGCCAGTCCTCGTGCAGGGCGGCACGCACGGCGCGCTCCAGCCGCTCCGGGGCGATGGCGCGGCGCGCGAGCACGCGCGGGGCCTGCAGGATCTGAGCGAGCCGCATTGCGGCATCGTCGCCCGCGGCGAAGGCCCGGTGCTCGGGCGCGATGGCGAAGCGCCGCACGCGCGCGACGCCGGGCTGGTCGGGCGCGTCGATCACGAACATCCGCGCGCCGGGCGGGGCCAGGAACGCGTGCGCCGTGCCGGCCGGAATGACCATGCCGCAGGTGGTGTCCACGAAGGCGGCGCGGCCCGCCACCTCCAGTTCCATGCGCCCGTGCAGCGCGTAGAGCACCTGCGCGTGGCCGTGCGCATGCGCGGCGTGTTCGCCGCTGTAGCAGCGCACCGAGCAGGTGGGATGGAGGACGGCGGCGGGGCCCATGGCGCGCATCGTAGCGGCACGGCGCAAGCACGGCCGGCGCGCCCCAGGGAAGGGGTGCGGATAATCCCTGCGATCCCCCTACCCGGCCCGCCCCCGCCCACCCCTTCCGATGCCCCCAGAACACGCCCCCGCCACCGCCCCCCGCCGCAGCTGGCGCGAGGCCTGGCTCGTCTACCTCGAACCGGCCAGCCTGCGCATGCTGGCGCTGGGGTTCTCCGCCGGGCTGCCGCTGCTGCTGGTGCTGGGCACGCTGTCGTTCTGGCTGCGCGAGGCGGGCCTGGACCGCACGACCATCGGCTACCTGAGCTGGGTGGGCCTGGCCTATGCCTTCAAGTGGGTGTGGGCACCGCTGGTGGACCGCATGCCGCTGCCGCTGCTCACGCGCTGGCTGGGGCGCCGGCGCGGCTGGCTGGTGCTGTCGCAGGCGATGGTGATGGCGGGCCTCGTGGGCATGGCGTTCAACGACCCGCGCGTGGCGCTGGAGCCGCTGGTGTGGTGCGCGCTGGCCGTGGCGTTCGGCTCGGCCACGCAGGACATCGCGCTCGATGCCTTCCGCATCGAATCGGCCTACGCCGACCGCCAGGCGGCACTGGCCGCCACCTACCAGACGGGCTACCGCCTGGCGATGATCTGGGCCGGCGCGGGCGTGCTGTGGGTGGCCGCGCGCGCCGAGGTGCCTGGCCTCGCCGGCTACCAGCAAGGCGCCTGGCAGGCAGCCTACCTGACGATGGCCGCCTCGATGCTGGTGGGCACGGTGACGGTGCTGCTGTCGCGCGAGCCCGTGCCGCGCCCCCTGACGCCCGCGCGCAACCCGGCCGAATGGCTGCGCGGCGCGCTGATCGACCCGTTCGCGGATTTCATCGGGCGCTACCGCTGGCAGGCCGCGCTGATCCTGGCGCTCATCGCCATCTACCGCATTAGCGACGTGGTGATGGGCATCATGGCCAACCCGTTCTACGTGGACATGGGCTACACCAAGGACGAGGTCGCCGCGGTCACCAAGGTGTTCGGCGTGCTGATGACGCTGGCCGGCGCCTTCGTGGGCGGCGTGCTGTCCATGCGCCTGGGCGTGATGCGCGTGCTGATGCTGGGCGCGGTGCTCAGCGCCTGCAGCAACCTGCTGTTCGCCTGGCTGGGCCTGCGCGGGCACGACGTGACGGGGCTGGTCTTCGTGGTGTCGGCCGACAACCTGGCGGGGGGCATCGCGTCGGCGGCGTTCATCGCCTACTTGTCCAGCCTCACCAACGTGCAGTATTCGGCCACGCAGTACGCGCTGTTCAGCTCCATGATGCTGCTGGCGCCCAAGTGGATCGCAGGCTTCTCGGGGCGCTTCGTGGACGCCTTCGGCTACACCGAGTTTTTCGTGGGGACGGCGCTGCTGGGACTGCCGGTGCTGGTGCTGGTGGCGCTGGCGTCCAGGATCGAAACGCCCCCACGCCGGTGATTTTCATGCTGCCATAGCTATCAATTCAGTAGCATATGACGCACGCCACGCCGGCACGGCCTGCGCGGCCGCAAAATGGCCCCGGCTGGGGGGATGACCCTGGTTTACCTAACTTTACGGGGACTTCAACGCAACGACGCCCCCCGGCGCGACGATGAAGCCTCCCCCAAGGACACCCGCCATGAGCTCTCAACTGTTGATGATCGAAGACGACTTCCGCCTCGCCCAGATGGTGGGGGAATACCTCGGCCAGTCGGGCCTGGAAGTGACGCACATGGCCGATGGCAAGAGCGGCATGGCGCGCCTGCAGGGGGGCGATGCGGGGCCCCTGCCCGACCTGGTGATCCTGGACCTCATGCTGCCGGACATGGACGGGCTCGAAGTGTGCCGCCGCATCCGCTCGCTGCAGGGGCCGGCGGCGCAGGTGCCGGTGCTCATGCTGACCGCCAAGGGCGACCCGATGGACCGCATCATCGGCCTGGAGCTGGGCGCCGACGACTACCTGCCCAAGCCGTTCGAGCCGCGCGAGCTGCTCGCCCGCATCCGCGCCATCCTGCGCCGGCGCACCGACGGCGGCACGCCCGCCGCGCAGGTGCTGCGCTTCGGCTCGCTGGAGATCGACCGCGATGCGCGCACCGTCACCGTGAGCGGCCAGCCGGCCGAACTCACCTCCTACCAGTTCGACCTGCTGGTGGCGCTGGCCGAACGCGCGGGCCGCGTGCTCACGCGCGACCAGATCATGGAGGCCGTGCGCGGCCGCGAGCTGGAAGCCTTCGACCGCTCCATCGACGTGCACATGGGCCGCATCCGCGCCGCGATCGAGCAGGACGCCAAGAACCCCCGCCGCATCCTCACGGTGCGCGGCGTGGGCTATGTGTTCGCCAAGCAGCAAGACTGACCCATGTCCAACCCGTTTTCCCGACGCCTCTATCTGCGCATCTGGCTGGCCGTGGTGGTGGGCGTGGCCGTGCTCACCCTGGCCGTGGGATGGGCCTGGCGCATCGCCTCGGACCAGAACGCGCAGACGCCCCCCACCCCGCCCGCCCGCGAAATGGTGCTGATCAACGAGCGCGGCGAGCCGGTGCTGCGCGGGCTGGCCACGCGCATCCCGAACGGGCCGGCCGAGGGGCTGGAGTTCCGGGTGGAGGCCGAGGGCGGCGAGGTGTTCTCGCTGCAGATGGCGCCGCGCCCGAAGCCGCCCGGCCCCGACCGGCGCGGCGAGGTGGCGTTCTGGACCCGCCCGCCGTTCGGCTTCCTGTGGATGCTGGGCCTGGTCGGCGTGGCCGTGGCCGTGGGCGTGTTCCCCATCATCCGGCGGCTGCTGCAGCGGCTGGAGACCTTGCAGCGCGGCGTGCAGCGCTTCGGCGAAGGTGACCTTTCCGTGCGCGTGGCCGAGACCGGACATGACGAAGTGGCCGACCTGGCGCGCCAGTTCAACGCCGCGGCCGCACGCATCGAGACGCTCGTCAAATCCCACAAGTCGCTGCTGGCCAATGCCTCGCACGAGCTGCGCTCGCCGCTCACGCGCATCCGCATGGGGCTGGAGCTGATGCAGGGCTCGGCCCCGTCCCCAGCGTTTCGCGACGAGATCCTGCGCAACATCGCCGAGCTGGACCAGCTGGTGGACGAGATCCTGCTCGCCAGCCGCCTGGATGCGCGCGAGGCGGACATGGGCACCGTCGAACTGGTGGACCTGCTGGGCCTGGCGGCCGAGGAGTGCGTGCGGGTGGATGCCGAGCTGGAAGCCAGCGCCGCCAGCGCGGACGGCCTGGAGGTGAACGGCGTGGCCAAGCTGCTGCGCCGCGCCCTGCGCAACCTGCTGGAAAACGCCCGCCGCTACAGCCAGGGCGACATCACGGTGGGGCTGCAGCGCACCGGCACCCACGCCGAAGTGCGCGTGTGCGACCAGGGCCCCGGCGTGCCGCCGGCGCAGCGCGAGCGCATCTTCGAACCCTTCTACCGGCTGCCCGGCGCCAGCGAGCGCGCCGGCGGCGTGGGCCTGGGGCTGGCGCTGGTGCGCTCCATCGCGGAACGCTCAGGCGGCACGGTGCGCTGCGAAGACCGCCCCGATGGCGAGGGCGGAGCCTGCTTCGTGCTGAGCCTGCCGTTGGCGAGCGCCTGACCTCCTTGCGCGGGCGCGGCACGCGCCGCACCGGTGTCGGTACACGGCTGGGGCCGCCATGCAAGGGCATGCGCTTGATGTTGCGCATGGTCACATCTGTTTCGTTCGGTCAGCGGCTTGGCCCCGGAATCCGGGTGGCTTCGGAAGGCGGTTTCCCTTATCCTGCATTCCGCCCAACGGAATACAAGACCGAGGCGTCCATTTTGCACACCGATCCACCCAGTTCCACCATGGCAGTCAAAGACATCCGGGTCATCCACACCCTCGGGCCGGCCGGCACCAACTGCGAAGCCGCAGCCCACGAATGGTTCCGGCGCAACGGCCGCAAAGGCACCGTGCACCTGCACCCCACCTTCGAGATCGCCGCCGAGTCGCTGAATGACGATCCGGCCATCGCGGTGCTGGGGTGCGTGGCCTATCCCGACCTGCACAATCTCGTGTTCTCCAACCTGAACCGCTTCCAGATGGTGGATGTCTTCGTGATGCCCACCTTCAACATGATCCTGGCATCGCGAACGGGCGAGGCGCCCCGCACCATCTCGACCCATCCCGCGCCGCAGCAGCTCGCGCCCCCGGGCACGGAGCTGTGCTTCGTCAACAGCAATGCGCAGGCCGCCGTGGAATGCCGGCACGGCCGCACGGACGGCTGCATCACCACGGCCAAGGCCGCCCGGTCGCTGGGACTGAAGGTGATCCAGGACTTCGGCCCGGTGCCGATGGGGTTCACGGTCCACGCGGCGGTCTGAGCGCGGCGCCGCGCCGCCCCGGCTCAGTTGCGCCAGGCGAGCGAGCGGGCCTCGCCCTGGATCACGGGCGCCTGGGCATTGAGCATCTCGCCCGCCAGCACACGCTCGTACATGCGCAGGTAGTCGCGCGCCATGCGCTCGGCGCCGAAGTGGCGCACGGCATGGTCGTGGCAGGCGCGGGGGTCGAAGCGGTTGGCGCGCACCGCCTCGGCCAGGGCACTGGCGTTGTCCGCCAGCACGCCGCATTCGGCGGGCACCAGTTCCGGCAGCGCGCCGTAGGGCGTCGAGAACACGGGGCAGCCGAAGTACAGGCTCTCGATGACGGCCAGGCCGAAGGGCTCGTGCCAGCGCACCGGAAAGATCAGCCCGCGCGAGGCGTTGAGCCGCTCGGTCTTCTGCGCGCCGCCCACCATGCCGAAGAAATGGATGCGGCGCGACAGCGTCCACCGGAATCCCCGGCGGAAGTTGATGCGGTCGCCGCCCAGCACGTCCAGCTCCACCCCGGCCAGTTGGGCCACGCGGATGGCGCCGCTCACATTCTTCACGCGCCACGCGGCCTTGCCCAGGAAGTGGTAGTGGTCGCGGGGCCGGGCGAAGTCCACGGCGCCGTAGCTCTCCCACTGCAGGCCGTTGTAGACGAACTCGGTGGAGCCGTAGCGCGCCGCATGGTCGCGCGAGAGGAACACGGTGTTGCGCGGCAGCGGCTTGGGCTTTCGGGCATTGCCGTGCTCGGTGACCAGGTAGGGCGTGCCGATCTCGGTGCGGGGGTTGAACTGGAAGTGCGTGATGTCCACGTCGGCGGGAATCTGCGAATCCCACGGCGCATCGGGCCGGATGGGCAGCACCGCGCCGAAGTCGCAGGTGGAGCCCTCGGGCACCAGGTAGCTCACGCGGTGGCCCAGGCGCACCAGCATCTGGCCCAGGTCCCAGATGACGCGCTCGGTGCCGCCATAGCCGTAGACCGGGATCGGGGAGTTGTTGACGAGCAGCACGTGCATGGCGAAACCTTCTTGGCGGTCAGGAGGAGGCAGCGGCGAGCCGGCCCGGGCCCGGCGGCACGGTGGCCTGCGCAGCCCGCCGCCGCAGCGCATCGCGCTCGCGGCCCTGCAGGATGGCCAGCACCAGCATGCACATGAACAGGTAGAACATGGTGCCGCTGTTGTGGCCCAGGAACACCTGAGTGAGCCCGAAGCCGATGTAGGCGATGGGCAGCAGCACGCCCACCATGCGCAGGCACAGCACCTGGGGGTCCATGGTGCCGTGCTCCGTGGTCCGGCACACGCGCCGACGCGTCGGCCAGAAAAGCGCGAGCGGCACCGCATAGAACAGCAGCAGTACCGCCACGCCGGGCAGGCCGCGCTTGGCGAAGATGTCCAGCACCTCGTTGTGCGCATGGCTGAACCGCAGCACGAACGGATGGGCCTGCCCCGCGGCCACGCGCCGCTGCTTCTCTGCCTCGTAGCCGTAGCGGCCCCAGCCGGTGAGCGGCCGGTCCAGGCCCATGGACCAGGCCAGCTTCCAGTGCGCGAGCCGCTGCCCGACCGAGCTGGCCGCATCGCCCTTGGATTCGTACTGGGTGATCTCCTGGCGCGCCTCGTCCACGCGGGAGCGCACGTCGTGCGCCTTGAGCGCCATGAGGCCCGCCATGCCGGCCAGGATCAGCGCCGCCCCGATCATCGCCAGCCGGCGCTGGCCGCAGCGGGCCTGCAGCCACGCGCAAACGGGCAGCGCCAGCGGCAGCACGAGCCAGCCCCCGCGCGATTCCGACAGCAGCGAGCCCTCGAAGCCCAGCAGGATGCACACCACCCAGCCCACGCGCTGCCAGGGCGCCCAGCGGCTCCACTGCACGAGCAGGGCCGCCGAACACATCAGGCCCAGCAGCAGGCTCAGGCCGCCGAACTGGATCGCATTGGTGTAGCCGTTGGCGCGCAGCAGGTGCAGCACGCCGGTCTGGTAGATGCCGATGAGCCCAGCGCCGCACGCCCCCACGGCGAGGCCCCACCACAGCCAGACTGCACGCGGCGGATAGGCCAGCAGGTAGAAAAGGCAGGGCAGCGCCAGCAGGTACTTGGACGGACGGTCCAAGTTGGACCAGCCGCCCTGGGCCGGGTCGAAATCGAGGGCCCACACGAAGCCCATGGCGACGATGGAGGCGAACAGCCACCAGGCCTCGCGGCCCGGGGGCCGGCGCAGCCACACGCCGGCCGTGGCCAGGCTGCAAAGCAGCAGGACCACCGCGCCCCACGAATAGCCCGAGCGCAGCCACAGGGCCAGGCCGGGCACCATGAAAGCCGCCACGCCGGACAGGCGTGCGAAGACATCCGAAGGTTTCACCGGCGCACGCTCTCGCTCAGGCGGTCGCTGTCGTACTCCAGCGCGGCATACCGGAAGAACGCCTCCAGGGCCACGAACAGGCAGTAAAGGAAACCGGCACCGCCGCACAGGAACCCCAGCCGCAGCACGTACAGCCGCACGAACATGCTCGTGCCCGAGGCCAGCCCGCGCCCCACGCCGCCGCGCTTGCCGGCCGCCGCGCGCTTGGCGGCGCCCAGCATGGCGTACTGCGTGAGCTTTTCCAGGCTGCCGCGCACGGTCTCGCGCGAGTGGTGCAGCAGCCGCGCGTGCATCACGTGGCGCGGCACGCCGGGCTCGGTGAGCACGGCCTCCTCGTGGACCACGCCCACGTACTCGCGCAGCATGTCGCGCCGAAACAGCCGCTCCACGGTCGAGGTGGTGCGCAGGTAGCGCAGTTCGTGGCCGAAGGCCACCATGCGCCAGCGGATCTTCCACACCGCGCGCTCGCCCGAGCGCACGATGGCCTGCAGCTCCTCGCGGAAGTCGGGGCCCATCACCTCGTCGGCGTCGAGAAAGAAAACATAGTCGCCCGTGGCATGCGCCAGCAGGCGGTTGCGCTGCACGGCAAAGCCCTGCCAGTCGGGATACACATGCACCTGGGCACCCAGGCGCCGCGCCACGGCCACGGTGTCGTCCGTGCTGCCGCTGTCCACCACCACGATCTGGTCGGCGAACGAGGCGCTCGCCAGACAGGCCTCGATGCGGTGGCCCTCGTTCAGCGTCAGCACCGCCACCGTGAGCGTGGGGCGGGCCGCGCTGCCGCGTTCAGCCGGCATCAATCAGTGGCCGGAATGGACGCGTTCTCCCGCCTTCAGGCGGTACACCGTGCCGCAGTAGGGGCACTTGGCCTCGCCCGTGTGGGCGACGTCCAGGTACACCTTGGGGTGGGTGTTCCAGATCTTCATGTCCGCCTTGGGGCTGGGGCAGAAGACGCCGCCCTGGGGGTTGAGGTCTTTGGCGACCAGTTCGACGATGGCTTGCGACATGTTCTTCAGACCTTGGTGAGCCAGTGGGCGTATTGGGGATTGCGGCCGTTCACGATGTCGAAGAAGGCGCTCTGGATCTTTTCGGTGATCGGGCAGCGCGAGCCGCTGCCGATGGCGAGGCGGTCGAGTTCGCGGATGGGCGTCACTTCGGCGGCGGTGCCGGTGAAGAAGGCCTCGTCGGCGATGTACACCTCGTCGCGGGTGATGCGCTTTTGCACCAGCTCCAGGCCCAGGTCCTTGCAGATGTGGACGATGGTGTTGCGCGTGATGCCGTTGAGCGCGCCGGCCGACAGGTCGGGCGTGTACACCACGCCGTTCTTGATGATGAAGACGTTCTCGCCCGCGCCCTCGGACACGAAGCCGGAGGCGTCCAGCAGCAGGGCCTCGTCGTAGCCGTCGTCCAGGGCCTCCATGTTGGCCAGGATCGAATTGGTGTAGTTGCTCACCGCCTTGGCCTGCGTCATGGTGATGTTGACGTGGTGGCGCGTGTAGCTGCTGGTCTTGACGCGGATGCCGCGCTTCATGCCCTCTTCGCCCAGGTAGGCGCCCCAGGCCCAGGCCGCCACCATCAGGTGGATCTGGTTGCCCTTGGGGGACACGCCCAGCTTCTGCGAGCCGATCCAGGTCAGCGGGCGCAGGTAGCACGATTCGAGCTGGTTCTCGCGCACCACGGCCTTCTGGGCCTCGTTCACCTCGTCGCGGGTGAACGGAATGGTCATGCGCAGGATCTTGGCGCTGTTGAACAGGCGCTCGGTGTGCTCCTCGAGGCGGAAGATCGCCGTGCCGTCGGCCGTCTTGTAGGCACGCACGCCTTCAAAGGCGCCGCAGCCGTAGTGCAGCGTGTGGGTCAGCACATGGATCTTGGCGTCGCGCCAATCGACCATCTGGCCGTCCATCCATATCTTGCCGTCACGGTCGGCCATCGAGGGAGCTACGGGACTCATGGGGTTCCTTTGGAATTGCTGGAAGTCGCAAAACCCGCGATTTTACGAGTCTGCGCGGGCAGGGGCCGCCACATCCGCCGGCGCCTGGGGCGCATCCTCCTGCGGCACGGGCCGCACGAGCGCCCATTCCACCAGCTTGCCGGCCCGGAATTCGCACGTCACGTGCGACTGCGTGCCGTCGGTCCAGCGGTAGCGCTCGGGCTCCTCGCCGTCGGCCGACAGCGGCTCGCCCAGCGAACGCGTCATGGCCACCACGTGCATGAGATTGACCCCCTTGCGCAGCTTGGCATTGAGCATGACGGCGCTGCCCACGTGGCCGATGGGCCGGTCGGCCGCCTTGCGCATGACGTTCATGAGCCGGGTGAAATGCAGCAGCGCCCACATCACGAGCCCGCCCCCGACCGCCATGACGCCCTGCCAGCCATAGGAGCGGTGGGCCGCGAAGACCAGCACCGCGATGCCGACGGGAATGAAGAGGTTGCGCAGATTCATGGGGCGAGATTGTCCTATGGCGGCCGCCGGGGCCGGGTGTGGATGGTGCGTAGGCGCGGCATCGCCGCCCGGCGGGCGGCCTTCAGCCCATGCCGCGCACCACTTCCATCGCCTCCTCCACCCGCTCCACCGCATGGATGGTGATGCCCTCGATGGGCTTCTTGGGCGCATTGGCCTTGGGCACCACGGCCACGCTGAAGCCCAGCTTGGCCGCCTCCTTGAGCCGCTCCTGACCGCGCGGGGCCGGGCGCACCTCGCCGGCCAGGCCCACTTCGCCGAAGGCGATGAACCCGCGGGGGAGTGCTTTGCCGCGCAGGCTGGAGGTGATGGACAGCATCACCGCCAGGTCGGCCGCGGGCTCGCTGATGCGCACGCCGCCCACGGCGTTGACAAACACGTCCTGGTCCATGCAGGCCACGCCGGCATGCCGGTGCAGCACCGCCAGCAGCATGGCCAGGCGGTCGCGGTCCAGCCCCACCGACAGCCGGCGCGGGCTGGGGCCGCCCTCGTCCACCAGCGCCTGGATCTCCACCAGCATGGGCCGCGTGCCCTCCAGCGTGACCAGCACGCAGCTGCCGGGCACGGGCTCGCTGTGCTGGCTCAGGAAGATGGCGCTCGGGTTGGTCACGCCCTTAAGGCCCTTTTCCGTCATGGCGAACACGCCGATCTCGTTGACCGCGCCGAAGCGGTTCTTGATGGCGCGCACCAGGCGGAACTGGCTGTGCGTGTCGCCTTCGAAGTACAGCACCGTATCGACCATGTGCTCCAACACGCGTGGGCCGGCGAGCGCCCCCTCCTTGGTGACGTGGCCCACGAGGATGATGGTCACGCCCGAGGCCTTGGCCGCCCGCGTGAGATGCGCGGCGCACTCGCGCACCTGGGCCACCGACCCGGGCGCGCTCGTGAGCTGGTCGGAGTACACCGTCTGGATCGAGTCGATCACCGCCACGGCCGGCTGGGTGGCATCGATGGTGGCGAGGATTTTTTCCAGCTGGATCTCGGCCAGCACGTTCACCTGGCTGTGGTCCAGGCCCAGGCGGCGCGAGCGCAGCGCCACCTGCGCGCCGCTTTCCTCGCCCGTCACGTACAGCGTGGGCAGGCCCACGCGCTGCAGCGCATCCAGCGCCTGCAGCAGCAGCGTGGACTTGCCGATGCCCGGGTCGCCGCCGATCAGCACCACGCCGCCCTCCACGATGCCGCCGCCCAGCACCCGGTCCAGCTCGTCGATGCCGCTCGGCGTGCGGGCGATGTCGGTCGCCTCGATGGCGGCCAGCGGCATCACCGCCTGGGCCTGGGCCAGGCCCGAGAACTGCGGCGCGCTGAGGCGGTTCTTGCCCGGGCCGGCCTCGGCCACGGTTTCGACCAGGGTGTTCCAGGCACCGCAGGCCGGACATTTGCCCAGCCAGCGCGGGCTGGTGCCGCCGCACTCGGAGCAGGTGAAGAGGGTTTTTTCTTTGGCCATGGCAGGGATCGGAAAACGGGGCACCAGGGGGGATCGCAGCGGGGCGGCATGCCCGGCGGCGGCCGGCCCGCAGCGGCTCCAAGCCGGGCGCCAGCGGGGGTGCACGGCCTGAAAGTAAGCAATTGCGATGTCAACCCTATCCTACCCCGCGCCTGCTGGAGCCTGCCTAGCATGCCCATTCCAGCGGCAGTCCGCCGCACGCCATTCAAGGAGATACAACCCATGACCCCAAACACCATGAACGCTTCGGCCACCCCTTCCCGCCGCTGGCTCGCCGCCGCCCCGCTGATCGTCGTGTCCGCCCTGGCGCTCACCGCCTGCGACCGCAACAAGCCAGCCGACACGCCCACCAACACCGCACCCGTCACCACCCCGGCGCCGACGACCCCCGCCACCCCCGCCCCTGCCACGCCGGCCACGCCTGCGTCGGACGCTGGCATGTCCTCCACCCCGTCTTCCTCCGCCCCGGCCGGCGGCGCCGTGTTCGGCGGCAGCACGCCGGCGCCGGCCACCGCGGCCTCGGAGCCGGCCAGCGACGCCAAGTGATCGCGCGCTGACCGCGCCCCTGCCGCCTCCCCCGGCGCACGCCGCGGGGAGCGCTTAACATCCACCGCTTCGCGGCCGTTCGGCCGGTCCCTGCAGAGGCGGATGTTTCGATGAAGGCATGTATCTATGGCGCGGGCGCCATCGGCGGCTGGCTCGCCGTGGCGCTGGCGCGAGCAGGCGGCGATGTGTCCATGGTGGCGCGCGGCGCCACGCGGCAGGCCCTCGATGCGCAGGGCCTTCGCCTCGTTCAACCCGATGGTTCCGTGCACGCCACGCCGGTGCGCGCGCACGACGATCCGGCCGCCCTGGGCGTGCAGGACCTGGTGGTGCTGGCCGTCAAGGCCCCGGCCCTGCCCGACGTGGCCGCCCGCATCGCGCCGCTGATCGGCCCCCACACGCTGGTGCTCACGGCCATGAACGGCGTGCCGTGGTGGTTCCTCGACGGCTGCGGCGGCCCCGCACAAGGCCAGGCGCTGCAGTCGGTCGACCCCTCGGGCGCCATGGCGCGTGCCGTGCCGGCCGGCCAGGTGATCGGCGGCGTGGTCCACACCAGTTGCTCGCTCGACGCGCCCGGGGTGGTGCGCCACCACTTCGGCAACCGGCTCATCCTGGGCGAGCCCGCCGGCGCGCCCACGCCGCGGCTGCAGGCACTGGCCGACACGCTGCGGCGCGGCGGCATCGAGGCCGAAGTGTCCTCCCGCATCCAGCAGGACGTGTGGTTCAAGCTCTGGGGCAACCTGACGGTCAACCCCATCAGCGCGCTCACCGGTGCCACCACCGACCGCATCCTCGACGACGACCTGGTGCGCACCTTCATCTCCGACGTGATGCGCGAGGCCAAGGCCATCGGCGAACGGCTGGGCCTGCCGATCGACCAGCAGCCCGAAGACCGCCACGCCGTCACCCGCAAGCTGGGCGCGTTCAAGACCTCGATGCTGCAGGACGTGGAGGCCGGCAAGCCGCTGGAGATCGACGCCCTGGTGGGCGCGGTGCACGAGCTGGGCCGCCTCACCGCCGTGCCCACGCCGCACACCGACGCCCTGCTGGGCCTGGTGCGGCTGATGGCGCGGGTGCGTGGCCTGCACTGATGCGCACGGACGGGCATATCAAAAACCATAGCAACATGCCCTAGTACTTATTGCCTTGCCGCGGTTTTTTGCTTGAAACCACCAGGCCGCAGGCGTCGGCAGTTCCTTTTCCCATCGCCAACCCACTGGAGCCCCCCATGGCCTCGCTGACCCTCTACTACGCCCCCGGCACCTGCGCGCAGGCCGTTCGCATCGCGCTGAACGAAGCCGGCGCCGATCACGCGCTGGAGCGCATGGACTTCAAGGCGCAGCAGCAGCGCACGCCCGAGTACCTGGCCATCAACCCCAAGGGCCGCGTGCCGGCCCTGGTCACCGAGCAGGGCGTGCTGACCGAGACGCCAGCGCTGCTGGCCTATGTGGCCCAGCGGTTCCCTGAGGCGCGGCTGGCGCCCACCGATCCCCACGGGTTCGCGCGCATGCAGGAGTTCAACAGCTACCTCGCCTCCACCGTGCACGTGGCCCATGCCCACCGGCCCCGCGCCAACCGCTGGGCCGACGAGCCCGAGGCCATCGCCGCGATGCAGCGCAAGGTCGGCGCCAACATGACCGAATGCTTCGCGCTGATCGAGCAGCAGCTGCAGGGGCCGTGGGTGCTGGGCGACGCCTATTCGGTGAGCGACGGCTACCTGTTCACCATCGGTGGATGGCTGCAGAGCGATGGCGTGGACATCGCCCGGTTCCCCAAGGTGCATGCGCACGCGCAGCGCGTGGCGGCGCGGCCGGCGGTGCAGCGGTCGTTGGATTGATGTCCCGCGGGGGGACGGATGCCGCGCGAGGCGGCGCCCGTCCAGAAAAAGCCCCGGGGCCGGGCGGCCCGCGGGGCGGTTCGTGAAGGGCCAGGCGCGATGACCGGCAACGATATGGCCTGGCGGCTCAGTTGACCTTCAGCAGGCGCCAGTCGATGCGGTTGTCCGCGCGGTGGATGATCTCCACCTTCTGCGAGGCCGCCCAGGGGATCACCTGGTTGTACAGCGGGATGTGCGAGATGAGCTGGTGGTCCTGCACCAGCGCCTGCTCGATCAGGCTGTTGCGCGTGGCGGCGTCGGTTTCCTTCTTGATGCGCTCGATCAGCGCGTCCTGCTGCGGGTCGCTGAAGCGGCCCAGGTTGAAGTTGCCGTCGCCGCCGGCACCGGGCGAGCGGATCAGCGACTGCAGCGAATAGAACGCATCGAACGTCGGCACGCCCCAGCCCAGCAGGTAGATGCTGGCCTCGTTGCGCTGGATCATCGGGAAGTACGTGGCGAACGGCAGCGAGCGCAGCCTGGCTTTCACACCCACCTTGGCCCACTGGGCGGTGATGGCCTGGCACAGCTGCTCGTCGTTGATGTAGCGGCCCGCGCTGCAGGCGAAGTCCACGTCGAAGCCCTGCGGGTAGCCGGCCTCGGCCAACAGCTTCTGCGCGGCGGCGGGGTCGTAGGGCCAGCGCACGTCGGCCTTCGGGGTCCAGCCGTTCACCTGCCGCGCGATGATCGCGCCGGTGGGCTGGGCCAGGCCGCGCAGCACCACGCGCTGGATGGCGTTGATGTCGATGGCCTGGTAGAGCGCCTTGCGCACGCGCACGTCCTTGAGCGGGTTCTTGCCCTTCACGCTGGAGTTCTGCAGCTCGTCGCGGAACTGGTCCAGGCCCAGGAAGATGGTGCGGTTCTCGGCACCGTCCAGCACCTTCAGCTGCGGCTGCTGGCGGATGCGCGGCACGTCCTGCAGGCTGGGGTCGAGCACGAAGTCCACCTCGCCCGACAGCAGCGCCGCCGTGCGCGTGGCATCGGACTTGATGGGCGTGTAGACCACGTCGGTCACGTTGCCTCCGAATTGGCCCTTGCCCCACCAGTGGGGATTGGCCGCCAGCACCAGGCGCTGGTCGGGCGCCCAGGACTTGAGCACGAACGGGCCCGTGCCCAGCGTGTTGCGGTGGGTGTAGGGCTCGTCGCTGGTCTTGATGTCCTTCGGCGCCGTGGCGTTGTTCTTCTCGGCCCAGGGCTTGCTCATGATGCGCAGCTCGGTCAGCTGGTTGACCAGCACCGGGTTGGGCACCTCAGAGAAGATGTCCACGGTGTTCGCGTCCACCACGTCCACGCGGTCGATGCCCTGCGTGTACACGGCGTAGTTGGAGGTCTTGGCCTTGGCGCGCTCCAGCGAGAACTTCACGTCGTCGGCCGTGAGGGCGGAGCCGTCGCTGAACTTCACGCCCTGGCGCAGCGTGATGCGCAGCTGCGTGGGGCTGACCCGCTTCCAGGCGGTGGCCAGCTGAGGCTCGGGCTTGAAGGTCTTGCTGTTGTATTCGACCAGCGTTTCGTACACGGCCGAATGCAGCGCGTTGTTCACGCCCACGTTCTGCGCGTGGATGTCCCACGAGGACACGTCGGCCGAGCGGGCGAAGCGGAAGGTGGCGGCCTGCGCGGCCAGCGGCGTGGCCACGGTGAAGGCGGCAGCGGCCAGGGTGGCCGCGAGGGAAAGCGAAAAGCGCATGGTGCAAAGGCCCTGAAGCAACGAAGAGTGCGGCCACTATGCCCGCGGCCCTCCGCGCGGCGAACGACTTTGTGGTTCTAACGTTATGCAGGCCGCGGGGCCGGGTAAATTCAGGGGCCCGTTTCGTTGCCTTCCACCCCTCACACAGGCCATCCCACATGGGCTCCATCGATCCGCAGGAAAGCACCCCGCAGCTGCTCAACCGGCTGCGCATGCGGCAGGTCGCGCTGATGCTGGCCATTGCCGAGCACCGCACGCTGCGCGCGGCCGCGGGCGCGCTGGGCCTGAGCCAGCCGGCCGCGACCAAGATGCTCCACGAACTGGAGGCCGCCCTCGGCCAGCCGCTGTTCGACCGGGTGGGCCGCGGCCTGCGGCTGAACGCCGCGGGCGAGCGGGTGACCGGCTACTTTCGCAGCATCCGCGGCAGCATGGAAGCGCTGAACCGCGAGCTCAGCGAGATGCGGCTGGGCAGCGCGGGCAAGCTGTCGGTCGGCAGCATCATGGCGGCCTCGCCGGGCCGGCTGACCGACGCGCTGCTCGGGCTGAAGGCGGTGTTCCCGCTGCTGGCGCTGGAGATCGCCGTGGACACGAGCGACCGGCTGCTGGCGCAGCTGCGCGAGGGCGTGCTCGAAGTGGTGGTGGGCCGGCGTTCCGGCGATTCGGGCCGGGACTGTACCTTCCAGCCCATCGACGGCGAAGGTCTGGCGGTGGTGGTGCGCAACGGCCATCCGCTGGCGGGCAAGGCGCGCGTGGGCTTCGCGGCGCTGCTCGATTTTCCGTGGGTGCTGCAGCCGGCCGGCAGCCCCATGCGCGACCTGATCGCGCAGGAATTCAAGGACCACGGCGCGGCGCTGCCACAGGGGCTGATCGAGACCGGCTCCATCCTCACCACCATCAACCTGGTGCGGCGCTCCGAGCTGATCGGGGTGATCCCGGAGGCCGTGGCGCAGCGCGATGCAGAGCACGGCCTGCTGCATGTGCTGCCCTACCGCTTCCAGCACACGCTGGAGGCCTACGGCAGCCTGGTGCGGGCCGACCGGCCGCTGAGCCCGCCGGCCCAGGCGTTCCTGCGGCTGCTGCACGCGCCGAAGTAGCGCCCGGCCCCGCGGGCTTCAGCGCGCGCGCAGCAGGCGCACCGCTTCGGGCAGGGAGTTGGCCTGCGGCAGGAAGCGGTCGATGGCCGCGCCCAGCACCACCGCGCACAGCAGTGCGCCGAGCAGCGGCTTCCAGGTCAGCCGCACCGCGGCCGAGAGCCAGCCGGCCCGCTCCACACCCATCGCGGCGCGCGCGGTGGCGTACGAGAACGCCAGTTCCACCGCCACGGCCAGCAGCACGTCGAAGCCGAAGTACAGCAGCGCGAGGGCCCCCGCGCCCAGCACGATGGCCGCGCCGATGAGGAAGATGGCCACCACGGGCACGATCACCACCGCACCCTCGTCCGCACCGCTGGCAGCCTCCAGCGCCCCGCCGGCCACGTCGCTCAAACCCTCGCCCAGGCCGCTCCCCACGCCCTCGCCGAAATCACCGCTCGCCCCGCCGCCACCGAAGTCGCCGCCGCCCCCGCTGCGCGGCACGGGCACCCGCGCGCCGCCGGTCGGCAGGTCGATGTCGGACGGCAGGTCGATGCCATCGGTCCACCCACTGTCGTCCCGCTGGCGGGGCGGCCGCACCAGCCAGGCCGCCCAGGCCCGCAGCACCAGCAGGTAGGCGACGTAGCCCACGCCCAGCGTGA
Source organism: Acidovorax sp. SUPP1855 (assembly GCF_030158955.1). Classification (NCBI taxonomy): domain Bacteria; kingdom Pseudomonadati; phylum Pseudomonadota; class Betaproteobacteria; order Burkholderiales; family Comamonadaceae; genus Acidovorax; species Acidovorax sp. SUPP1855. Next base: position 37,562 of record NZ_BQXI01000039.1, read on the forward strand.
TGCCGTAGCGCAGCGCGAGCGAGTCCACGCCCATCACCTTCTGGGTGTGCGAGGTGGCCCACATCAACGCCATCATGAAGGCGCCGATGCACCAGCCGTGCACGTGCAGCCGGTGCCGCTGGCGCAGGGTGTGCACCAGTTCGCGGTCGGGCGCCTGCACCCGCCGCCAGGTCGAGCCCTTGCCGGATCGGGCGGCCGGCGCGCGCTGCCCCGGGCGCATCAGGCCACCGCCACCGGCACGCGCGGGGCCAGGGCGCACATCAGCTCCCAGCTCACCGTGCCGGCGGCATGCGCCACCTCGTCGATCGACAGCACGGCACCGCTGGCGGCGCGCCCCCAGAGCGTGGCCTCGGCGCCGAAGCCCGCCTCCACGCCCGCCGCGATCACGGGGGAGAGGTCCACCGTGATCATGTCCATGCTCACCCGGCCCACCACGCGCGTGCGCACGCCGTTCACCAGCACGGGCGTGCCGGTGCCGGCGTGGCGCGGGTAACCGTCGGCATAGCCGCAGGCCAGCACACCGATGGTGAGCGGGGCGTCGGCCGTGAAGGCGGAGCCGTAGCCCACCGTGTCGCCGGCCTGCACGTGCTGCACCGCGATCACGCGGGCCGAAAGCGTCATCGACGGCTGCAGGTTCCAGTGGGCGGCGTCGTGCTCGGGGTAGTCCGGCGCCCCGCCGTAGAGCACGATGCCGGCGCGGATCCAATCGCCGCGCACGCGCGCATCGACCGCATGGCGCAGGGTGGCCGCGCTGTTGCACACGCTCTTCTCGCCGGGCAGGTCCTGCGTGGCGGACTGGAAGGCCTGCATCTGGTGCGCGATGCCGCGGGGGCCATCGGCGTCGCTGAAGTGGGTCATGTACGAGATCTCGTCCACCTGCGTGAGCGCATTGAGCCGCGCCCAGGCCGAGCGGTAGCGCTCGGGCGTGAAGCCCAGGCGGTTCATGCCCGTGTTCATCTTGAGGAAGACGCGGTGCGGCGCCTGCGTCTTGTGGGCGGCCAGCCAGTCGATCTGCTCGTCGCAATGCACCGCGTGCCACAGCCCCAGGCGCGAGCACAGCTCCAGGTCGCGCGGCTCGAACACGCCCTCCAGCAGCAGGATGGGGCCGCGCCAGCCCAGGGCGCGCAGGCGCTCGGCCTCGGACAGGTCCAGCAGCGCGAAGCCGTCGGCCGCGCGCAGCCCCTCGAACACGCGCTCGATGCCGTGGCCGTAGGCATTGGCCTTCACCACCGCCCAGGCCAGGGCGTCCGGCGCACTGGCGCGGGCGCGCTCGAGATTGTGTTGCAGTGCAGCAGTGTGGATGGTGGCTTGGATGGGACGCGGCATGGGGTGGATCTGCGGAGCGAAAAGGAAGGAATTCTGGCATCGCCCTCTAGAAACCGCGTGATATAACCGCCAGTCACTTGCAGCGGGTTCCGATATTTAACAGGGCATCAGGCGAACTGATGCACCCAACAGCCATTCGATGAAGCGCGGTTTCTACACCATCATGTCGGCGCAGTTTTTCAGCTCGCTGGCCGACAACGCACTTTTCGTGGCCGCCGTGGAATTGCTGCGCACCAACGGGTCGCCGGAATGGCAGCGTGCGGCGCTCGTGCCGATGTTCGCGCTGTTCTACGTGGTGCTGGCGCCGTTCGTGGGCGCCTTCGCCGATGCGATGCCCAAGGGCAAGGTCATGTTCTTCAGCAACGCGATCAAGGTCGTGGGCTGCCTCATGATGCTGTTCGGCTCGCACCCGCTGATCGCCTACGCCGTGGTCGGCCTGGGCGCGGCGGCCTACTCGCCCGCCAAGTACGGCATCCTCACCGAACTGCTGCCGGCCTCGCAGCTGGTCAAGGCCAACGGGTGGATCGAGGGGCTGACCATCGCCTCCATCATCCTGGGCGTGCTGCTGGGCGGCCAGCTCGTGGGGCCCGCCATCGCCGGCCTGCTGCTGTCGGTGGACCTGCCCTTCGTGGACACCGGCGTGGACACCGCGGCCGAGGCCGCCATCGCCGCGCTGATCACCCTGTACCTAGTGGCCGCGTGGTTCAACACCCGCATTCCCCACACCGGCGTGGAGATGCGCCCGCTGCCCTCCAATCCGCTGGCGATGCTGCCGGACTTCTGGGCCTGCAACAACCGCCTGTGGCGCGACAAGCTGGGCCAGATCTCGCTGTCCACCACCACCCTCTTCTGGGGCGCGGGCGGCAACCTCAAGTTCATCGTGCTGGCCTGGGCCGCGGCCGCGCTGTCCTACAACACCACGCAGGCCTCGGCCCTCACCGGGGTGGTGGCCATCGGCACGGCCGTGGGCGCGGTGGTGGCCTCCATGCGCATGCGGCTGGACATGGCCACCAAGGTGATCCCGCTGGGCATCGCCATGGGCCTGCTGCTGGTGCTGATGGTGTTCATCAAGAGCATCTGGGTCGCCATTCCCTTCCTCATCCTGCTGGGCGGCCTGGGCGGCTACCTGGTGGTGCCGATGAACGCGCTGCTGCAGCACCGGGGCCACAACCTCATGGGCGCGGGCCGCTCCATCGCGGTGCAGAATTTCAACGAGCAGGCCTGCATCCTGGCGCTGGGCGCGTTCTACAGCCTGTCGCTCAAGATGGGGCTGTCGGTGTTCGGCGCCATCACCGCGTTCGGCCTCGTGGTGGCCGGGGTGATGTGGCTGATCCGCCGCTGGCACCAGCACAACTGCGTGCGCTACCGCGAAGAGGTGGACCACCTGCTGCACCTGGCGCGGCACGATCACCACCACTGACCGCCGCCGGCCGCCGCGGCGCGCCCCGGGCGCCACGCGCGGCCGCCTGCCGGCCTGCGCAATGGAAAGTACAACTTAACCACAGCCGGACATGGAACTGCCTTCATCCGAGTGACCCGTCCTGGAATAGGTTGACACCTATGCGGGACTGAACCCTAGCCGTAATTGGCTTGCAAGAGACGCCCGGTGCACCGCATCGGGCGTTTTGTATTCTAGGGACAGGTGGGGCCGCTGCT
>NZ_BQXI01000040.1:0-36037 GCF_030158955.1 Acidovorax sp. SUPP1855
CTGATCCACCACCGCCAGCTTAAAGGCCAGTGTGTAGTCCTTCTGCGTTCTCTTAACCCATTGATCCACTTGACTTTCCTTTCTGATGAACAGAAAGGTGTCAACCTCATTCAGGACGGGTCACACCTGGGAAAAAAGGAGCGCAAGGCAAGCGCCCCCTTCTCTCTCACTTCTTGTAGTTGGCCAGGCCTTCCACGATTTCCTGGTGGGCGGCATCGATGCCTTCCCAGCCCAGCACCTTGACCCACTTGCCTTCTTCCAGGTCCTTGTAGTGCTCGAAGAAGTGGCTGATGGCCTTCAGGCGCATCGGGTTCACGTCGTCCACGGTCTTCCAGTTTTCGTACATCTTGAGGACCTTGGTGGTGGGCACGGCCAGCACCTTGCCATCGACGCCCGCTTCGTCTTCCATCTTCAGGATGCCGAGCGCGCGGCAGGGCACGACCACGCCGGGCAGCAGCGGATAGGGGGTGATCACCAGCACGTCCACCGGGTCGCCGTCGCCGCTCAGCGTTTGCGGCACGTAGCCGTAGTTGGAGGGGTAGTACATGGCCGTGGTCATGAAACGGTCCACGAAGATGGCGCCCGATTCCTTGTCCACCTCGTACTTGATGGGGTCCGAATCCATGGGGATCTCGATGACCACATTGAAGGTTTCAGGGGTGTTCTTGCCGGGGGTGACGTTGTTGAGGGACATGGATCTCTGAAGGTTGAGGAGGTGATGGGCTCCGGCGGCCGCGGGGCCAGCCCGCGCCGGGCCGGGGGTGGCGCGATTTTAGGCGCACGCCCGGCCGCGCTTGCCCGCGCGGGCCCTTGGCAGTAAATTGGCTGCGTTGGCCAATCGTCTCCGCCTGCTCGCACGCAGGCCCCGGGGCACGAGGAAGCAACGCAGCGGAAGCACCACCGATGCGTTGTGTTTCCTTTCCGTGCAATCGACACCCCAAGGAGAAAGAGCATGGCGAACCCGGCAGCGTTGAACCCTCCCCTGATACTGGCCCTGATCTGCGGATTGATCGCGGTGGCCTACGGCCTCTGGGCCCGCCGCTGGATCTTGTCCAGAGACCCGGGCAACCCCCGCATGCAGGAGATCGCCGGCGCCATCCAGGCCGGCGCGGCCGCCTACCTGGCGCGCCAGTACCGCACCATCGCCGTCGTGGGCGTGGTGCTGGCCGTGCTCATCGGCCTGTTCCTCGATGCCATGACGGCCGGGGGCTTCGTGGCCGGCGCGGTGCTGTCGGGCGCCTGCGGCTTCATCGGCATGAACGTGTCGGTGCGCGCCAACGTGCGCACCGCCCAGGCCGCCACGCAGGGCATGGGCCCGGCGCTGGACGTGGCCTTTCGCGGCGGCGCCATCACCGGCATGCTGGTGGTGGGCCTGGGGCTTTTGGGCGTCACCGGCTTTTGCTGGCTGCTGGTGGGGCGCGGGCAGTTCACGCCCACGGCCGATCTGGCGGCGCTGCTCAACCCGCTGATCGGCTTTGCCTTCGGCTCCTCGCTGATCTCGATCTTCGCGCGGCTGGGCGGCGGCATCTTCACCAAGGGCGCGGACGTGGGGGCCGACCTGGTGGGCAAGGTGGAGGCCGGCATTCCCGAGGACGACCCGCGCAACCCCGCCGTGATCGCCGACAACGTGGGCGACAACGTGGGCGACTGCGCCGGCATGGCCGCCGACCTGTTCGAGACCTACGCCGTCACGCTGATCGCCACCATGGTGCTGGGCGCCCTCATGGTGACGGCCGCGCCGGTGGCCGCGGTGACCTACCCGCTGGCGCTGGGAGCGGTGTCCATCCTCGCGTCCATCGTGGGCTGCTTTTTTGTCAAGGCCTCGCCCGGCATGAAGAACGTGATGCCGGCCCTGTACAAGGGCCTGGCGATCGCGGGCGTGATCTCGCTGGTGGCCTTCTGGTTCGTCACCGCCTGGCTGGTGCCGGACAACGCCATCGCGGCCAGCGGCAGCCAGATGCGGCTCTTCGGCGCCTGCGCGACGGGCCTGGTGCTCACGACCGCGCTGGTGTGGATCACCGAGTTCTATACCGGCACGCAGTATTCGCCCGTGCAGCACATCGCACAGGCCTCCACCACGGGGCACGGCACCAACATCATCGCGGGGCTGGGCGTGTCGATGCGCTCGACCGCCTGGCCGGTGCTGTGCGTGTGCCTGGCCATCCTGGTGTCGTATGCGCTCGCGGGCCTGTACGGCGTGGCGGTGGCGGCCACGGCCATGCTCAGCATGGCGGGCATCGTCGTGGCGCTGGATGCCTACGGCCCCATCACCGACAACGCCGGCGGCATCGCCGAGATGGCCGAAATGCCCGCCAGCGTGCGCGAGATCACCGACCCGCTGGACGCCGTGGGCAACACCACCAAGGCCGTCACCAAGGGCTACGCCATCGGCTCGGCAGGGCTGGCGGCGCTGGTGCTGTTCGCCGACTACACGCACAAGCTCTCGGCCTATGGCCAGGCCATCCGCTTCGACCTGTCGGACCCGATGGTGATCGTGGGCCTGTTCATCGGCGGGCTCATCCCCTACCTGTTCGGCGCCATGGCGATGGAGGCCGTGGGCCGCGCGGCGGGCGCGGTGGTGGTCGAGGTGCGCCGCCAATTCCAGACCATCCCCGGCATCATGGACGGCACGGGCAAGCCCGAGTACGGCAAGGCCGTGGACATGCTGACCACCGCCGCAATCAAGGAGATGGTGGTCCCCAGCCTGCTGCCGGTGGTGGTGCCCATCGCCGTGGGCCTGCTGCTGGGGCCGAAGGCGCTGGGCGGGCTGCTGATGGGCACCATCGTGACCGGCCTGTTCGTGGCGATCAGCATGTGCACCGGCGGCGGCGCCTGGGACAACGCCAAGAAATACATCGAGGACGGCCACCACGGCGGCAAGGGCAGCGAGGCGCACAAGGCCGCCGTCACCGGCGACACCGTGGGCGACCCCTACAAGGACACGGCCGGCCCGGCGGTGAACCCGCTCATCAAGATCATCAACATCGTGGCGCTGCTGATCGTGCCGCTGGTGGTGCGGTTTCATGGGGGGTGAGCCCCCCCGGCACGGGCAATGGCGACAAGGCCAATCAACGAATCGCGAGGAGATCTAGGCAATGACGAACATCCGCAGCGCCTTGTGGATGTTCAGCTTGGGGCTTGAAGCGAATGCACAGCTTGCGAAGCAGGGAGCCTACATGGGCTTCACTTAATACCGCTATGTAGTAAACCTGTGGCGCATTCGCAGCGCATTGGCGCCATACCCGGCATCCGGATTGAAGACTGCCAAGGGCATGTCTCCCAGCCAAACAATTTCCCGGATCGGATTGCCTGACGCGTCATATTCGCCCAGCAGATGGCCTTCGGCGTCATACACGAAAATCGTCGTGCCACCGGCCAGCCCCGTGCTTTTTCTCACCTGAAAAAGCAAAGTGGTTCCAGCAGGAATTTTACTGGCTCCGCCCCTTCATTTATCAAAGGCAGTTTTACAACCAAATTAGTCATCGCTGGTAGGAAGCAGATGGTTTTTAATTGGCAGATTAATCGCAATCAACGGCTGCGGCACCATCCCCAAAAAAATATCCCAGCCAAAATCAAAAAAATAGTGCAACACCAAGCTGTGAGTAAAAATGCAATCCCGATCTTAAATTTCCTTGGCCAGTAAAAGATGCCTGCCAGACCGTTTGCATAGACCATGACAGGAAAAAGAAAAATGCAAGCAAGGAGCCGAAACTACATAAAGCGAGCTTGATACTTTTTCTCATGGCTTAGGATATCCTATGTAAGGTCTATTCATTCCGTTGGTAGTGCACATCTCTATGACCCTCTGCGCAAAGCTTTGGCATTGATTCATTGGTTGCCATCTCCCAAGATAGCGCCCGAGTTGCAACTCTTGATTTACGCATTGCTCGTCGATATCCGGCACTGGCGTACAGGAGGTACCTGGCTCGCGAGACTGCCCACTGTGGTCTTTGGTATAAGTCTTCGAGCCAGGCATGTCAAAACATCCCTGTCAAACAACGCATGCTGCTCCCATACCCACTTCAGCTGAGTCCGTTTTTAACCAATTGTGTCGGGGCAGATAGCTAGACGATCCGCGAGGAAGCCAATCTACATCCACCGTTCTTGAACAAATCTCAACGATTAGCCCCATCGGGTCCGTCTTGCTTAACGGGGTTGCCCTCGACATATGCATACGTATTCAACCCTCCATTCAATCCAATAGGATCACTCTGTGCATATCGCCCTAACCCCGGAACATAATCCCGATTCCAATTCTGGTGAATCCCCGATTCCACTTCATAGTACTGCCCTGGAAAACGCAGGGGTAACCATTGCTTCAGCTACAGGCGGGCTGGGCAATGCAATCGGCGCACCCGCCACAGTGAAAGACAGCCCATTGGAGTTGCTGGCAAAGACCGCTGCACTACCGGCGCCGGCCTTATGCAAACGCACGTTGCCCGACATGCCATTTCATATAAAGACATCCAATCCTCGCAGCAAAATTTATTAGATTTCCGGTATTAATAATATGAATCAAAAAAAAGTTTACCCTCTTTCTCCAAACTTCTAATTAATATATCCACTTCCTCAATAGATTCGAAAACCACATCCTCCAAAGCCAGAGAAATTCTTTTATAGCCATCTTCAGAACAAATAATTGATATTACTTTAAGGCGTCCAGTAAAACCTTTTACAGGACCACTGCTTAATACAGCAACTTCATCTCCAATACGTATTTCATGTGAGACATCAAGTTCACCAGTTACGTTGCCACATGCTCTTGTAGGCGCACTGAAAATACTGAAATCAATATTGACAATCATAATTCTACCTAGGTGCTCCGGGCGTTAATAAAGTCATCGCTTCCGCGGTTTCTCCAGACATATCACAACCAAGTTTTCGACCTAAAGCAATCATTGTCCATATGCTTGATCTACGGCCATCCAAATCATCCACATGCCCTACCCAAGTAGTACTGGTTCCAGTTATAGCTGGGTTAGGTGCAGAAAACGCATTCCTGTATAAACCTTTGATAGGATCATCATTTAGCATTTTCTCCATTTTTACTTTAGCCTGTGCAATTGCCTGATTTACTGCAGATTTTAAAGCCATACAAGGATCATCACTTCCATTACAATATCTGTCATAGTAGCGCTCTTCCTTAGGCAACATATCATTTGGACGCGGCGGGACCGGCGGTGATGAGATGCATTGCTGGACAACGGCAACTCCTAAATTTATTACTGTTTTGCAATAGTCCAAACCACGAGGATCAACATTACTTAGAGGATCACCTCCAACGTAGGCATATGTATTCAACCCTCCCTTCAGTCCAATAGGATCACTCTGCGCATATCTCCCCCACCCTGGAACGTAATCCCGATTCCAATTCTGGTGAATCCCCGACTCCACGTCATAGTACTGACCTGGAAAGCGCAGATTGAATACAAAGTCCGTCTGACCCGCAGGACTGCTCTCGGCTGCCGTGGTGCCGAACGGCTCGCTCATCCAACGCCAGCGCACCGTATTGGCACGATCAACCACCACCCGCGGAGTATTCAAATGGTCTGCATGGATGTAGTAGACCTGTGGCGCATTCGAAGCCGCATTGGCGCCATACGCGGAATCCGGAGTGAAGACCGCCAAGGGCATGTCTCCCAGCCAGACGATTTCCCGGATCGGATTGCCTGACGCGTCGTATTCGCCCAGCAGATGGCCTTCGGCGTCGTACACAAAAATCGTTGTACCACCGGCCAGCCCCGTGCTTTTTCTCACCTGAAAAAGCAAAGTGGTTCCAGCAGGAATTTTACTGGCTCCGCCCCTTCATTTATCAAAGGCAGTTTTACAAATAAATAGTCCTCGCTGGTAGGAAGCAGATGGTTTTTAATTGGCAGATTAATCGCAATCAACGGCTACGGCACCATCTCCAAAAAAATATCCCAGCCAAAATCAAAAAAAATAATGCAGCACCAAGCTGTGAGTAAAAATGCAATCCCGATCTTAAATTTCCTTGGCCAGGAAAAGATGCCTGCCAGACCGTTTGCATAGCCCATGACAGGAAAAAGAAGAATGCAAGCAAGGAGCCTAAACTACTCAAAACGAGCTTGGTATTTTTTTTCATGGCTTAGGATATCCTATGTAAGGTCTATTCATTCCGTTGGTAGTGCAAATCTCTATCACTCTCTGCGCAAAGCTTTGGCATTGATTCATCGGTTGCCATCTCCCAAGATAGCGCCCGAGTTGCAACTCTTGATTTACGCATTGCTCGTCGATATCCGGCACTGGCGTACAAGAGGTACCTGGCTCGCGAGACTGCCCACTGTGGTCTTTGGTATAAGTCTTCGAGCCAGGCATGTCAGAACATCCCTGTCCAACGACGCATGCTGCTCCCATACCCACTTCAGCCGAGTCCGTTTTTAACCAATTGTGTCGGGGCAGATAGCTAGACGATCCGCGAGGAAGCCAATCTACATCCACCGTTCTTGAACAAATCTCAACGATTAGTCCCAGCGGGTCCTTTTTGCTTAAGGGGTTGCCCTCGACATATGCATACGTATTCAACCCTCCATTCAATCCAATCGGATCACTTTGCGCATATCTCCCCCACCCTGGAACGTAATCCCGATTCCAATTCTGGTGAATCCCCGACTCCACGTCATAGTACTGACCTGGAAAGCGCAGATTGAATACAAAGTCCGTCTGACCCGCAGGACTGCTCTCGGCTGCCGTGGTGCCGAACGGCTCGCTCATCCAACGCCAGCGCACCGTATTGGCACGATCAACCACCACCCGCGGAGTATTCAAATGGTCTGCATGGATGTAGTAGACCTGTGGCGCATTCGAAGCCGCATTGGCGCCATACGCGGAATCCGGAGTGAAGACCGCCAAGGGCATGTCTCCCAGCCAGACGATTTCCCGGATCGGATTGCCTGACGCGTCGTATTCGCCCAGCAGATGGCCTTCGGCGTCGTACACAAAAATCGTCGTTACACCGGCGAGCCCCGTGCTTTTTCGCACCCGCAGGCCGTTGTTGTCGTAGGTGTAGCTGGTGGAGCCCTGCGCATTGGTTGCCCGAACCAGCCTGCCTTTCAAGTCGTATTGCAGCGCGAAGTTGCCATCGGACGTGGTGTTGCCCGCTGCGTCATAGGTCAGCGTGATCGCTGGCTTATCGATGGAGGCCAACTGGTTGCTTTTGGGCTTGAGATTGTACCAGCTCGATACCCCGTTGTCTGAGGCCACGTTGATGCGGTTGCCTGTACCGTCATACATGTAGGTCCAGGTTCCTTGGGCGGTGCTCACCTGTGTCAGTCTGCCCGATGCGTTGTAGCTGAACTGCTGATCCAGCGAGGGGGCCGATGAGCCGCTCGTTGCACCTGACACTGCACGGTAGTGGGTATAGCCCGTGATACGGCCTGCCCCGTCGTAAGACACGTCACGCAGATACTCGCCCAGCGGATAGCGTATCAACCGGCCATGGGTGTCCATGACCCTGCTGTGCGCCAACGAGCCGCTGGTCATCGCCCAGTTCCAACTTTGCGGTGCACCGAAAGGTGCGTATCGCAACCCGGTGATCAAGGAGATGGGCGTGCTGGAAGCATCTTTGCCGAGACCCAGGGCAACGGGCAAACCGCCGCCATACCCAATACTCAGTTTGCGACCCGAAGGGTAGGTCATGCCGATCACGTTGCCCGCCGCGTCGTATTCGTAAAGCGTGGATAAGACAACGGCCTTCTGGTTGGCAGTCGAGTTCGGATGGAGCGTTTGCTGGGCCTTGGTCACACGCCCTTGGGCGTTGTAGGCATAGGTGGTCGTCCCTTCAGGGAAACTGATCGTGGTCAACCGACCGATACCGTTGGCGAAATCGCCACCCGTCTGGTCATAAATCCATGTGTAGCTTTGGCTTTGCTGCCCAGCCTGGCTGAAAGTGCTGCCGGTCAGGCGGTTGATGGCATCGTAGGTATGGGTGGCAAGCACGCCACGGCTGTCTTTGCTGGTCAGCAGGTTGCCCGCAGAGTCGTAACTCAGTTCGGTGCTACCGGTATCTGGGCTGCGCTGCTGTTTGACCTGCCCCAATCCGTCGCGGTCATACTGTGTCGTCAGGCCTATCGGGTCGAATAAAGCGCTGACCTGGTTGCTGCTGTCGTAGCTGATGACGGTGCTGTTGCCGGATGGATCGAGAACTTTCTTGGTCCGCCCCAATGCATCGTATTCATTACTGGTTGCCAAAGCCAAGTCTGGGCTATCGGGTGCCTGAGTCACCACCGTCGGATGACCTTGAGCGTCATAAGCCAAGCTCACTACAGGTGTGGGCGAAACAGGCGGGCTGGGCAATGCCATCGGTGCACCCGCCACGGTGAAAGACAACGCATTGGAGTTGCTGGCAGAGACCGCTGTACTACCGGCATAGCTGGCGCTCAGGTGATGGGCGCCGGCCACGGCAAAGCTGGTTTTCAGCGTCGCAACACCGGCATTCAAGTTGGCCGTGCACAAGGAGGCAGAGCCGTCCTTGAATGTGACGGTCCCTGTGGCCGTGGATGGGCTGATAGTGGCCCGCAGGGTGACGGCCTCGTTGGCGACGCTGCTCGAAGGGGCGGCGCCCAATGCCAGCGTGCTGGCAGTGGCGGTTGCCTTGACCGTCAGTTGCTTTGCCGAAGAGGTGCTGGCAGCGTAGGTGCTATTGCCTGCATATACGGCTGTGAGACTCTGCGTGCCCACCGTAGCGAACGTTGTGGCCAGGCTGGCCACGCCTGTGCTGTTCAGGGGGGCATTACCCAAGTTCGTGGTTCCCGCCATGAAACGAACCGTGCCCTTTGCGGCACTCGGTTTGATGGTTGCCGTGAGTGTGGTGGATTGCCCCACAGAGACGGTGGACGACGCGAGCGTTAAATCGCTCGTGGTTTTGGTCAAGGCCTGAGCCTGGGTAAACCATGGAACAAGGCACCAGCACAGGATGAAAAAAAGACGGCGCAAGAATGACCGCACAGGGGCTTTAGAAAGAGCGGCTGTATCCATCGAGGCCGGCTGAATCAATGCAAACATGTTGGGCGTCTCTTATTCCAAGCCGGTGGTCTTTTGCAAGCGGCCCACAGCGTCGAACATTCGGGTGATTTGGCGGCTGAGAACGCCGGCAGGATCTTTGGTTTGCTGAGCGACCCGGTTACCTGCGTTGTCCAGCGTGTAATCGATTCGGTTGCCCAGGTTGTCAGTAACGGCGGTCAAACGGTGGGCAGCGTCGTACTCAAAGCCAATCCAATTAGCATCGGGACGCGTGGCCCGCGTCAACTGACCTACGGCATCGTATGCATAAGTGGTTGTCTGACCCGCAACCGAAGTGCTCAACAGGCGCTGGCGCGCATCGTAGGTATTGGCAGTGACAACACCATTCGGATCGGTAATCTGGGTGATCTGGCCTGCGCCGCTGTAGCTGTACAGGGTGACATGGCCCAATGGGTTGGTGACCTTGGTGGTGTTCCCCGCAATGTCGTAGCCGTAGGTCCATACTTTGCCGCGCGTGTCGGTCATGCTTGCCACCAAGCCTTGATCGTTGTATGTCCAACGAACGGTCCGGCTCTCGTTGCTCGCAGCGTCGGTGATGGTTTCGCTGAGCTTGTTGCCCAACGGGTCGTAGGTGTATGCGGTGGTGCGGCCCGCCTCCGTGATCATGACCGGCAGATGCAGCGCTGGGTGCCACTGAGTTTGCGTGGTTTGTGCCAAAGGGGTGCTGGCTGCGCGGGTGCTTTTAAGCAGCAAACGGCGTGAAACATCCCATTCAAAGGTGGTTTTGTTACCAAGGAAGTCCGTTTCCAGAATGGGCAGATTCAAACCATCGGCAAAACTACGGCTGGCGACGGTAGCGCCTTCAAAGGGACCGCTCGCGCCTAGGGTGCGCACCGTGCCGTCGCCACCTTGGTAGTTCCAAGTTTGCACATTGCCACGCGGATCGGTGGTTTGAACGCTGCTTTGGTACAGGGCCCCATCGACACTGCCAGTGGTCAGGCCGCCCTTATCCGCACTATTACCTTCGGGGTATGTGACGCTATAGCTGAGTACACCCCCTGCGTGGCTGGTGGATGTGGCACGGCCGTCAGCGTCATAACTGAAGGTCGCATAGCGCCGTCCGCTCTCATCGTTGATGCCGGTCAGTAAATCAGGATATTGAGCATTCTCATATAGATAGGATTTGCTTCGGCTGTCTGGATAAAGCACGCCAAGGGGACGACCCGTGCCATGCAAGGTATATGCGATGGTCTGGCCATTAGGGGCGGTAACGCTTGCAAGATAGCCTTGAGTGTCATAGAAGAATTGCAGCTTGCGACCAAAGGCATTGGTCACCTGGGTCAACGCACCGCCTGCATAGCTGAGTGTCATGACCCACCCGTTGCGCTGCCCTATTTTGACGAGTACGTTACTACCATCGAATTGCCAATATGCATCGTCCTCCAGGCGAGTGATCCGCCATCCATCCGTATTTTGCTCCAAGCGGTATTCCCCGCTGTCGTTGACCCAGGGATCCGTTTTGGTATTTCGTGTGAACAGGGCCAATGTCCCGTTGCCGAATTGCGCATTGCGTTGGAAATCGCCGCCTACCAGCTGAGCAGAATAATTGTGTGACCAATAGCCTCCCCAACCTACGGGGACCTGGCTACCGCTGCTGCGATAAGTGCGGACAAGGCTTAAAGGGTGAGCGCTCTGGTCCTGCCAATCAGTTTCAACTTGAATTTTGGCGCCAGACACAGGGGCAACAGGATTGCCAAGCAGCATCCCTGGATCTGCTCTGCAGATGGGAACATCTGTGACATTGATATCCATTTCTGTACTAACGTTATTGCAATCTCTGCAGGCTGCGGTCAGGCGGGCAACCATCGGGCGGCGCGGGGGAATATAAGTAAATTTGAACTTTCCATTAATATCGGTCTTTCCGTTGATTGATAGACCTCCAGGAACGGACACTGTAACAAGCCAATTCCTACCCGGCTCACCGTTGGCTTTTACTGTTGCAGCCATTGATAATGATGGCCCCGCAGGCAAGACTTTTGTGGCCGCCGGACCATCAATACTGATGCTGAAGCTGCTTATACAAACTTGATATTCAGGCGAATAAACTGGGCTTCCTGGAGGGCAAACGCATGAGGCGTTATCTTCGCTGGGCATAAGGTGTGCAAAAGGCCCGTTGGGATACCACCCATAAGGACAAGATGCGGCGATCTCTTGTTCGCTTGCATATAGGTGCCCAGGACCATAAAATATGCATACCTTTTGATATGAAAAGCTACCGGGCAATAATTCATACGATTCATACCACCCTGGCCTCCACGCATTGGCATCAATGATCGACTGCTCACAAGCTTCGCCTGGCGTTGCGTGAAAGCCGGGAGGCCCCCAAAGAGGAGCCGGGGGAGCAGCTGCAACACACAGCGGCGAGAACAAGAAAAGAGCCGTCAGGAGCAGGTACCGCCGAACATTTTTCAATCGCGAATTGAAAATCAGGACCAGCTTTTCAAGAAATCTCATTGTTTTTCCAGCGAATTTCAAAAAATCTTTTTCAGATCGATAGCGCAGTCACGGCAAGCGCTTCAATGTCAGAGGTAAAGGTAAAAATGGGGAGCCCCTCAATGCCCCCACTTGCTTTCATCAGAGCGTGTTCCTGGCGCAACTCCACTAGGGAACCGCAGGGTTGATCAAATTCACGGAGTGGGTGCTGTCGGCAATTTTTATTGATGGGCCAGAGACCCTCAAGATCAAAAATTTGCACCGACACGCGTTGTCGCAATTTTAACTACAAAACAATAATTATATTGCTTCAAAGTCAAGTCAACCACGAAGTGGCCGGCAGACGCTGGACGAGCGCGTGCTGATCTCGGTCGCCGCAGGTATCGGCAGCGCCTAATGGATCGTCCAGCATGCGCCCGAAGCGAGCGTGCAGCTTGCCGAAGGCGGGAAACGCCGCATGGGTTCTGCCTGCAACCCAGCGGTGTTTTGGCTTTCGGCTGTGGTGTGATTCCCTTTATTGCCCGTTCACCAGCAGGCGCGTCGCCTCCGACGTCTTGACGCCATTGGCATTGGCCGTGCGCACGACCAGACCCTTGTACCGGCCCGAGGCGACCAGCCAGGTGTAGCTGACGTTGGCCGTCGTCGCGCCGCCGGTTACCTCGATCTTGACCTTGCAGGCGGGAAACGTCCCGGCCAGCACGCTGACCGACTCTGTCGAATAGGTGGTGATGCTGGTCTGCGCCAGCGCGGGCTGCGTGGTCCCGCCGCTTTCCGTCGTGGTGGAATAACTGGCCGCATAGGCCGTGTCCAAGGCGGGGTTCAGCGGCGCACCCGTATAGGCGTAGGGTGTGAAATAGCTGCTGGCCGTGGTGGTCGTGCCCTGAAAGAGATTGGAGACGGTCAAACCGTAGGTCTGCCGCACGTCACCGACAACGCTCGAATAATTGTTTTCGGTCGTGGTCATGACGCTGCCGCCGAAGGATCCATTAACGGCGGCGTTGCTGTAAGTGGTGGTATTGACCTGATTCACCAGGAACAGCCCGGTCCTGCCGCGAAAGCTCGCGCCATTCGACGTAGCGAATCTGCGTTGCAGGGTGGAAATGACCGTGGTGCCGTCGGTGTAATACACGTTGGCGTCGATCTGGGCGGTATTGCCAGCCACCGTGAGGACATGGCCGTCCTCGCCGCAATCGCTGGCGACGGTCGAAGGGGTGGTGGGCGTTGCGGGTGCCGTATCGCCTGGGGCGGGCGTCACGGGGGTGGTGCCACCCGTGGTGCCGGTGCTGCTGTCGCCACCCCCTCCGCCTCCGCAGGCCGATAAAACGCACAGGGCGATGACCCCGAATACCTTGGTGGTGGTTTTGGAAATTCCGAAAGAGCCAGAGATGTTGGAAAGATTTTTGGTTTCTGGACGATTCATGGTTGCGCGCAGGTTTTGGAAAGGCCCGTAGCCTATGCGAGGCGCAACCAATGACTGGAGCAATTTCACTCAGTTACATCTGCATGCCATTCAGCGCAACAAAACCCACGCGCCATTGAAATCAATTGGCAATTTCTCTAAAAATGCATTAGTGCTTCTATTTTTTACTTGGGCATGGCGCATGCCCAACAAATAGAGAATCACAACCTTGCATAAAAAGAAACCCCAACGGCGCGTCAGGCAGCCGTGCCTTGCCCGTGCGGGCGCAACCGTACCGGGCCCGAGCGCGCCTCGATGGCCGCCTGCACCTCGCGCCGCAAGCCCATCGCAAAGCCCAGTTCGGCCGCCACGAACAGCGGCCCGACGATCAGGCCCGCCAGGTCGTCCACGAACGCCGGCTTGCGGCCTTCGTAGTAGTGGCCCACGAACTGGATGACCCAGCCCACCACGAACAGACCGAGCCCCGCGCCCAGCCACAGCGCCGTGGATTGCGCGGCCAGCCATTGGCCCACGGCCAGCATGGCGGCGAGTGCCAGCGCCATGGTCACGCCGTAGCGCGCATCGAGCCGAAAATAAAAGACGCACGCGGCCAGCGCGGCCAGCAGCGCGAGCGACACGGGCAGCTCGCCCAGCATCGCTGCGGGGCGCGACAGCAGCACCGTCACGGCCAGCATGATCATGGGCACGCCGATGAAATGGGTGTGGATGTTGCGCGGGTCGCGGTGGTAGTCGGCATAGCCCGACAGGTGGTCGATCAGGGTTTTCATAGGGTGTCTCCGGGGTCTGTGCGTCGCCGCCGCGCGGAATAATCGCGCCAGTGCGGCCAGGGCGTCTGTCGGCCAGCCGACACAACGGGCCACGGCTGGGGGCCGCGAACACGCTCCGGGCGCCGCCCTTCTCCTCTTTCATGACCTCCCCCGCCGACCACCTGCCCACCCTGCGCTCCGGCCGCTGGTTCGCCGCGCTGCCCGCCGATCTGGCACAGGCCCTGATGGCGCGGGCCGAGCTGCGGTCGCTGGCCCCGACGCAGGCCCTGTTTCTGCGCGGCGACGCACCGTGCGGGCTCTACGCCGTGGTGCGCGGCGCCATCGACATCTCGGGCGTGGGCGGCCAGAGCGACAAGGCGCGCGCCTCGCTGCTCACGCGGCTGGAGGCGCCGGCCTGGTTCGGCGAGATCGCGCTGTTCGACGGCTCGGTGCGCACGCACGATGCGCACGCCGCCACCCCGGCCACGCTGCTGCACGAGCCCCAGGAGCCGCTGCTGGCCCACCTGGCGCGGAATCCGCAGCACTGGCATGCGCTGGCCCTGCTGTTGACCGACAAGCTGCGCACCGCGCTGGTCGCCATGGAAGAGATGGCCCTGCTGCCCGCACCGCAGCGGGTGGCGCGGCGGCTGGCGCTGATGGCCGAAGGCTACGGCCAATGGACGGACGCGGGCCGGTCGCGGCGCGTGATCGCCCTGTCGCAGGAGGAGCTGTCGCTGATGCTGGCGCTGTCGCGCCAGACCATCAACCAGATCCTGAAAGACCTGCAGGCGCGCGGCCTGCTGCAGGTGCACCGCGGGGAGATCGAGGTGTGCGACCTGCCGGCGCTGCGAGCGGCGGGCGGCTGAGCACAAGCCCCTCGCCCGCTGCCATTCTGCGGGCTTCGCTGGCGCCGCCCGGGCCCTGCTGGCGCACAATCCGCCCATGCAGCTCCACTACATCGCCAACGCGCCCGTGGCCTCGTCCTCCGGCCGCACCATCGCCGTGATCGACCCCTCCGACGGCCAGCCCTTCGACGAGATCCAGCGTGGCACCGAGGAGGACATCGACGCGGCGGTCCACGCGGCGCGACAGTGCCACGAGGCCGTGTGGCGCAAGCTGGCGCCGGTCGAGCGGGGCCGCCTGCTGATGCGCCTGTCGGTGCTGGTGTCCGAGCATGCCGAGGAGCTGGCCGCCATCGAGCAGCGCGACTGCGGCAAGCCCACCAGGCAGGCCCGGGCCGATGCGCAGGCGCTGGCGCGCTACTTCGAGTTCTATGCCGGCGCCTGCGACAAGCTGCACGGCGAGACCCTCCCCTACCTGGACGGCTACAGCGTGCTCACCTGGCGCGAGCCGCACGGCGTGACCGGGCACATCGTGCCGTGGAACTACCCGATGCAGATCTTCGGGCGCTGCGTGGGCGGCGCGCTGGCGGCGGGCAACGTGTGCGTGGTCAAGCCGGCCGAGGACGCCTGCCTTTCGCTGCTGCGCGTGGCACAACTGGCCACGCAGGCGGGCTTTCCGGCGGGGGCCATCAACATCGTCACCGGTTACGGCCACGAGGCGGGCGATGCGCTGGCCCGCCACCCGGGCATCGACCACATCAGCTTCACCGGCAGCCCGCGCATCGGCACGCTGATCCAGCAGGCGGCGGCGGAGAGGCACTGCCCCGTCACGCTGGAGCTGGGCGGCAAGAGCCCGCAGGTGATCTTCGCCGACGCCGACCTGGATGCGGCGGTGCCGGTGGTCATCAACGCCATCGTGCAGAACGCCGGGCAGACCTGCTCGGCCGGCTCGCGCGTGCTGATCGACTCGCTCATCTACGAGCCGCTGCTGGAGCGCCTGGGCCGCGCCTTCGAGGCCCTGCGCGTGGGCCCCGCGGCGATGGACCTGGACGTGGGCCCGCTGATCCGCCAGAGCCAGCAGCAGCGCGTGTGGGACTTCCTCTCCGATGCCCAGGTGGCCGGCATCCCGCTGGTGGCGCAGGGCACGGTGGTGGACGAGGCGCCCGAAACCGGCTTCTACCAGGCCCCCACGCTGCTGCGCGACGTGCCGGTGGACCACCGCCTGGCGCAGGAGGAGGTGTTCGGCCCGGTGCTCTCGGCCATGGCCTTCGAGGACGAGGACCACGCGGTGGAGCTGGCCAACGCCACGCGCTTCGGCCTGGTGGCGGGTGTGTGGACGCGCGACGGCGCCCGCCAGTTCCGCATGGCGCGGCGCATCGCCAGCGGCCAGGTCTTCATCAACAACTATGGCGCGGGCGGCGGGGTGGAACTGCCCTTCGGCGGCGTGAAATCGAGCGGCCATGGGCGCGAAAAGGGCTTCGAGGCGCTGTACGGATTCACCACCCTCAAGACGGTGGCGATCCGCCACGGGTAGCGATTGCTACTAAATAGATAGCGTCATGCCCTAGTGGATATTGTGCTGGAGGCCTTTTTGGCCTCAGGCCCCCTGGATCAGCCCAGCGCGGTGTCCAGGATCATCATGATCACGAAGCCGATCATCAGCCCGCCCGTGGCCCAGGCTTCGTGTCCCTTGCGGTGCGACTCGGGAATGATCTCGTGGCTGATGACGAACAGCATCGCCCCGGCCGCAAAGCCCAGGCCCCACGGCAGCAGGTGAGAGGAAAAGCCGATGACCGTGGCGCCCAGCACCGCGCCCAGCGGCTCCACCAAGCCTGACGCCATGCCCAGCGCCACGGCCAGCCAGCGCTTGTAGCCGGCGGCCAGGAGGGCCACGGCCACCACCAGGCCCTCGGGCACGTCCTGGATGGCGATGCCGGCCGTGAGCGTGCCGGCGCGCAGCGCGTCGGCCCCGCCGTAGGCCACGCCGATGGCCAGGCCCTCGGGCAGGTTGTGCAGCGCGATCGCGAAGACGAACAGCCAGGTGCGCCGCAGCGTGCGCGGCGACGGGCCGCCCTCCACGCCCTTGATGAAATGCTCGTGCGGCAGCAGCCGCTCCATGACCAGCAACGCGAGTCCGCCCAGCAGGATGGAGGTGCCGATGATGCCGCCCGCGCCCCAGGCCCCCGCGCCCGCCGACTGGGCCGCGGCAATGCCAGGAATGATGAGCGAGAACGAGCAGGCGGCCAGCATCACCCCGGCGCCGAAGCCGAACAGCGTGTCCTGCACCCGCTCGGACAGCCGCTGCGAGAACACCACCGGCAGCGTGCCCAGCGCGGTCGCCAGGGCCGCCACCAGCCCCCCGTGCCAGGCCTGCTCCACGCGCGGGTTGTCGGCCAGGAATTGGAAGAACTGCCGGCCCAGCACCAGGACGCCGGCCAGCACGATGGCCACCCCCATCCATCTGCGCATGCGCCAGCCGGTGCGTCCGGTGAGTGTGTCGTCAGCGTTCATGTGCAAGGCCCTGGTCGGAGGGTGGATCGATGGATCGGAAACGGGGAGCGCCGTCAGAACGAAGAATCGCTGCGGCCCTCGCCTGGCGTCAACCGCGGGCCTTCGCGTAGCGGCGGGCCACTTCGGCCCAGTCCACGACGTTATAGAACGCGGCGATGTATTCCGGGCGGCGGTTTTGGTACTTCAGGTAGTAGGCGTGCTCCCACACGTCCAGGCCCAGGATGGGCGTGTTGCCCGACAGCAGGCCTGCCATGAGCGGGCTGTCCTGGTTGCCGCTGCTCTCCACCGCGAGCTGGCCGCCAGGCGTGACGGACAGCCAGGCCCAGCCGCTGCCGAAGCGCGTGAGCGCGGCCTTGGTGAAGGCCTCCTTGAAGGCGTCGAACCCGCCCAGCTCCGCATCGATGGCCTGCGCCAGCGCGCCGGAGGGCTGCCCGCCGCCGCCCTGGCCCGCTGGCGCCATCACGGTCCAGAACAGGCTGTGGTTGGCATGCCCGCCACCGTTGTTGCGCACGGGCGCCTGCAGCTTCTCGGGCAGCGTCTGCACCTGGGCCACCAGCGCCTCGATGGACAGGTCGGCCTGCGGCGTGCCTTCCAGCGCGGCGTTCAGGTTGTTGACGTAGGTCTGGTGGTGCTTGGTGTGGTGGATTTCCATGGTCTGCGCATCGATGTGGGGCTCGAGCGCGTCGTAGGCATAGGGCAGAGCGGGAAGCGTATGGGGCATGGTTTTCACTTTCTAAAAAGGGAGCGGAAACGGGTGACCGGGCGACCGGGGAACGGTCTTTGGACGGTGGTCTTCACAGAAAACCCTGTCTTTGGAAATGATAATTATTTTCATTCACCACGATGATGGCACGGTTTTGCTGAAGCGCGCCGCGAAAACTAAAGGCTCTGCACCGCGATAAATGAGCGCTTGGACAATTGCACCGGCTGAAATGAAATTACGTTGAGTGGTGCTACAGCCCGGCCACAACAAGCTTGGCCAACTCAGCGCCCTTACGGGCAGACGAGAGCACGTTGCTGACTCCCGCGGGAGTCAAACCCGTCTGCTTTGCCGCAGCGCCCGGCGCCATCCCATCCACCAGCACCAAGCGCGCAGCCTCCTTTGACGCAGGGGCAGTGATGCGCAGCAGCTTGGTCAGTGCCTCAAAGGCTTCAGCGGTCATCGTACGGACTCCAAAACGGGTGATCGTGTGATCCAGGCCCACGCGACGGCCTGCTCAAACTGCCCGATCCAGCTGAGCGCCTCCATGTCAGATGCCGCGCTGGCGTACACGCCCGCCGCGCACCAAGGCACTGGGGGGCGGGCAAGGTGGGGCACCGGCGAGTAAACACCCTGCATCATGAGGCGCCACAGCCTCTCCGCTTGCCTGGAGCGCTGGGCCACGCCAAAGGTGACCAGCGGCACGCGCTTGCCCACCTGGGGGGCTCGACCAAACACCGTCACGACGAGGGCACCCTCGGCACGCAATGCCTGCGCAGCGTAGTCAGCAACCGGGGCAAACAACGGCTCCGGCTTGCCGCTGGCCAGGGCCTTGTCTGTCCAGGCAGCACAGGCAGCGATGGTCGCATCGGCAATCTGGTCGCGTCGGCTGTGCACCGAGTCGCCGGTGGTCAATGTGAGGTGGTGTATGTGCATCACAGTCGTATTTGCTCGGCGATGGCGCGCGCTGGCGCACCGTCGGAATCCACGGGCAGGCCATCGACCTCGACCACACGCACGTGGCCGGCCTCAACGTAGGCCACGGCAGCGCGACCACGGCGGTCGGTGATCGCCAGGCCATCAGTGCCTACATGCGTCACTCGCTCCACGCGAAAGGCCGCGCAATGGGCCACAGCAGCCGCGCGATAAGCCTGGGCGACCTGATCCTGCAAGCCCTGCAGGGCCGCCCGCTCAGGCGCCGCTGAGTACGTGTGCACGGGTTGACCGTCGATGGTGGCCACTGCGATGCTGCGGCCGCTATGGACCAGGCCCAGCCTTGCGCCAGCGGCATGCACATAGGGCTCCTGCGCCGTCCAGTCCTGGACGCTGTGGCCCTCGGCAACGGCGCGAGCCGCATCGTCCAAGCGCCGGGCCACCGCCTCCGCAACTGCCAAGCGGGCACGATCCGCCGCAGCCGCACGCATGGCCTTGATGCGGGCATCCAGCACATGGACGGCTGCGCTTCGAGGGGCCATGCCGGCGCTGCGGCGCAGCAAGGCCACCACATCAGCAACAAAGGCCTCGGCCGGCATGGATAACACGGCCTGCATGACGCCGTGTGTGTCTTTTTGGAGTTGCTCGGGGGGCATAGACGCCAGGCGCTCACGCGCTTGGCGGCGAGCCACCTCAATCGCGTTGCGCGCCAGAGAGGTGGTCAGCATGTCAAGCCGCCTGATTGCTGGCCAGGGCACGCTCGGCGGCCTCTTGAGTCGTGTACACCTCCGCAATGTACGGACTGCCCTCTACTTGGATGCCAAATCCAGCGATGTCGCGATGAATCACCTGCGACGTAGTTGCCCAGTAGCTGTCCATTGCAGCGTCAGCGCGGGCTTGGATGTCGTCACCGTCGAGCATGTAGCTGTTGGTACAGTTGCCAGAAGAAACCACGGCGAAGGGGCCGGGAACGATAGTGGCGATGGACTTGGACATTTTTGATCTCCTGCCTGCGTTGTACCTGAGGCGTCGGCGCCAGCTGGTTGCTGGCATGGCTTGAATAATACACCCCTAGGGGTGTATTGCAAGCTTTTTTGCGTAGAGGAAAACTAAAACGCCACCATCAGGTGCTCTGCGATCCATCGGGCCACAGGAACACAGACCGCGTTTCCGGCCGCCCGAACCTCGCGGTGATCGGTCGCATCCAGTCCGAAGGGAAGCCCTGTAGTTTCAGACACTCCGGCCCGCTCAACCATCGCACTCCGTCCGCCTCGGTGACAGACGAGATTCTCGCAACCGATACCGATGAGACTGGCTGCATTTTTGGCCAGGAGACAATTGGCAGGCCATCCATCCGCTGGCCGTGACTCTTGCTGCGGCCCAAGCGTGCCAGGTAGTCCGTCCACTGGTGCGGCATCAGAAAGCAGCCCAGCGGGGGGGTGTCGTCCAAGACCAGCGACCAGGAAAACCCGGCGGCGACGGTGGGCGACTCCGAAATACTGAGCATCAAGCACCCGCCAGCATCCCACATACCCCCGGTCGGCAAGGGCCTGGAGGACGACGCCAAAGTCTTGCCCACCATTGCTAGTGAGCAGGCCAACGACGTTTTCAAGGACCACCCACTGGGGCCGTATTTCCTCGACGATGCGGCAGACCTCCCAGAACAGGCCGGTGCGGTTGCCGGCGAGGCCGGCGCGTGCGCCCATGCTGGACACGTCCTGGCACGGGAATCCGCCGATGAGCACGTCGACGGGGCTGAGGTTGTGGGCGCCGACCTCGCGCACGTCGGCGAACTGCCGGGCGTGAGGGAACCGCAGCGCAAGCACCTCACGCAAGTGCGGCTCGATTTCGACCTGCCAGGCCGTGGTGTATCCCGCTTGTTCAAATCCAAGATCAAACCCTCCTATCCCTGCAAACAGACTGCCCACGAGGGGCGATAGGGCCTTGACGGCCGGTGTGCGGCTGCTGGGTGCAGCCAAGGTGCCTTGCGACATGCATAACGCTTTCGTCGTTGGGCGCTCCCTGGCGCTCGGATGGGGGGCTCGCGGCCCTCAGATGATTCATGGCCCCGCACCGGGGGCACTTGATGGCGAGGACGGTGTATTCGCCCTCGCCGAGTTTGCGGCGGCAGGCGCCGCAGCGGATTTCAATCATTGCAAGCCAGTTTCTACGGTTGAAACATCCGATAGACTCGCCGCACTCCGCGCGGAGTGGCGGGCCTTGTCGGCTTGCAGGCTTGATCTGCAGGTTGGGGCTCTTGCCGGTGTTGACGCACCGGCAGGGGTCGCCCGTCTTTTAGTGTTGCCTCACCTCGCCTCGGTCACAGCGTGGCGGCATGGATGAAAAGGTCATCCAAGTCCAGATTGAGGGCCGCGCCCAGCTGAGCGACAAGGGGGCTGTCCCGGCGCACCGTGGGGCGGTAATCCCATTCGATCCGCGCCCTCGTCCGCGCTGGCTCGTCCATGGCGTTCAGCAGGGCCTCCACGGCGGCCAGCTTGTTGTGCTCGTAGAGCGCCAGGCGGGCCTGGCCCATCGAAACTTCCTCGGGCACCCGCACAACGGGTACGGGCGGCTCGTAGGGTGCGGGTTCGTTGCCCTCGTCACACCAAGCCAGGTAGGCCACGTAATCGCGGTTTTCCGGGTCTGGAGGAATGCAGGCCCCATCGTCCGTGCGGATCACGATGGCGGTGTCGGTGAGTTGGTAGGCGGCCATGGTCAGTCAAAGCTCCGCAGAAATTTCGATGCGAGCATTGCCCGACAGCAGCGCAAGGCAGGCCTTGCTATCGCTTGCCAGCCCGGCACTGGTGCTCGGAAGGATGACGAAAGCGGACTTGACCCCGGCCGAGCTGACGAACGGCCGGGCGGTGCAGGAAGCCGTGCCGCCCCCCAGTTGAAACTGGAATTTGTCCACGTCGCCGGGAAACGTGAGGGTGGGCGCTGCGCGCTTTTCAGGGTAGTTGAGCGGCACCCACACCTGGTTGTTGTTCGGCACCATGCCCGTCGCATACGTGTAGCCGTTCGAGTTGTTGAACTGCTCGTAGTAACGCTTGCACAGGTCGAGTTCCAGGGAGTGAAGCCGGTGCTCGAAGCGGCTGGCCACCGAGCCGCGCTTGAGCTCAAAGCCGGTGATGGCGAAGACGTTACCCACGGTATCGAGGCAATTGACCTGGTTCGGCGAACCCAGGTACAGCGCCTCGCGCCAGGCGCCCGCCTGGGTCTGATAGGTCGCACCCACGCCAAGGCCCCAGCGAACGTACAGCCCCGCCCCGTTGGACGTGTTCCAGCCCCCCGTGGTGGGCAAGCCGCCGAAGACCGTGATGGCTTTGGCTTCCCACGTGTTCGGCGCGTTGACCGTGTACTCGCCCACGAAGGAACGATCGGAGCTGGCATTGAACAAGGCCAGGCAGTGCACGCCGGCTTTCGCCGAGCGCACCATGAACGTGACCGTGAACGTCACGCCGAACAAGTCGGCGATGTTGTAGCCCTCGATCACCTGTTGCAGCCCTGCCGACTTGGCCGCGGTCATGGCAGCGTCGGCCGTCGTGACCGTCACACGGGCATTGCGGCGCAGCCCGGCCTCCGGGCCGTCAATGCCTTGCTCCAGCGTGACGACCGCGGTGGTGGACGAGCCCGTGAACGCCAGCCGGTCCACCGCGTAGGTCCCGGTGGCAACGGTGGCGCCGACGAAGCTGCTGCCGCGTTGCGCATGCGCGCAATTGCCGTTGATGAGCCGGTTGCGCAGGGCCTGCTGCGCGCCGGCCTGGTCGAGCGACAGCCAATTGGCGGACACGCCGGGCACATGGGCCTGCACATCGACAACGGGCACTTTCAGCAGCCAGATTTGCTGGTCGTGCAAGACGCTGGCAGGCGGCGCCAGCGGGCCCGCCAGGTTCGCCCACGCGCCCTTGAAGCCTGCCGTGGCCATGGCGCTCGCGCTGGCTGCTGCTGCGTCCTGGGCCACAGCATCGGTGGCGGCGCGCAAATGGTTGACCTCATCGCGGGCCGTTACTGTCCAGGCGCGGAACGAGGCCAGCCAGTTTCGGAAGCCTGCCAGCCACGCCATGTAGTTGTCGCTCTTGAGGTCAAAAACCTCTTGCCCGTCGTTGCGACGGGAGGGGATATCTGCAGCGACAGCAGGATCGCCCGGGGGCGGGGTCAAAATCATGTGGTGATCTCCAGTCCATTGATGGTGAGGTCGCAGTCCGAAATGCCGTGGGTGACCAGCACTTGCGCGAACCCCATGAGGTATCCGTAGGTCATCAGGGCAGTGACGCCGCGCGCTCCAATCCAGACGATCGGGCGCTTGCGGAACGCCACGACCTGAGCGCGGGTGCGCTCGTACTGGGTGCCCTGCACCAGCACCTGCAGCTTCATCCAATCGGAATAGGCGCCATCGGTGACCATCCAGCCGCCCCAGGCATCGCGCTTTTTCTCGCCGAACTCGTCGAAGCCGATCGACGGCCGCCAGTACGTGTTGCCCAGCCACACGGCACGGCCTGCCACGATCTCGCCGCAGCGCGCGATCGCGCCGGGTGACTTGATGCGAACGATGGTCGTGGCCTGCGTATAGGCTGGGAGTCCAGAAATCAGCAGCCGTTCGTCGCGCTCAATGGGGTTGAAGAAGTACCCCCAGTGCGAATTGCCCGAGGGGCGCAGCATGGAGACGTCCTCCGAGTCGAAGACCTGGCCGTCATTGGCGTCGATCATTACCACCTGGACGGACGTGGCCCGCACCCCGAAAAGCGCAATGTCGGTGATGACCCGGCCGGGCTTGAGCTGCACCTCGATCAGGTCGGCGCGCTCGGTGTACGAGCCCAGCGATGCGTCGAACATGCGCAGGCGCTCTTCCACGCCGATGGCCTGCCAGGCGCCCGCGCTCGTGGTGCCGCTCAATGCCGGCGCGTTGCCGACGTTGTTGTCCTTGAGGCTGCGGTAGATGATGCGGCTCGCGCCATCAATGACCTGCACGCCGCTGGCGTAGCTGGTGGCTGCAGCCCAGACTGGCAAGGTGCTGGCCGCCACGTTGATGACCATGTTTGCCGGGGTGAAAGCGATCGGGGCGATGAACCCCATTCCGCGCGTGTACCCCTTCGGCGTCTCGCTCATGCCGTTACTCCTGTCGTCTCTGTGGTCCGCTGCTTGATGCCGATGGCATCGAGCTTGCGCACGGTGCTGTCCACGCTCTTGATGGACGAAAGCATTTCGCGCTGCAGTGCATAGCTCTGGCTCTGCAGCGATGCGATCGCCGCCACCACGTCCGCGTTGCTGCCGGTGCCCCAGGGCGTGGAAGCGCCTGGATTGAACGGGTTGAACCGCGCCGGCAGGACCAACTCGTCCTTGTGGATGCGAGCCGGCATGTCGTAGGGCACGCGGTTGATGCCCACCTCGAATGCGGGCAGGTTGGAGCCCACCAGCGCCTGCACCTTGGCCCAGTCGGCCTCCCAGTAGCCGCTCAGACGGGACATGTCGCGCAGGGTGGCCCCCTTGGCTTCCATTGCCGCCATCAGGCCTGCCAGGTCCTCTGTTCCGTCAAAGGTGTGGTAGGTCGGGGCCAGGGAGTCCAGGCGGGCAATCAGGGTCTCGTCCGTGATGGGAGACCGGCCGATCCCGGCGGTGCCCAGGTACATGAGATCGAAGTACCGCGCCTGCGCTGCAGGCGTGGTGGTGCCGCCGCTGTTGCCGCTGGTGCCGCCGAAGACGGCCCCACCCGAGTTCGATCCGCTGCTTGGCGCAGTCGCGCCCGGCTTCTCCTTGACGAGCGCGGCCTGGAAATTGCGCACCGCCGTGGCCGTGTCGAGGATGCCGACATACTGCCCGCGCGCAATGTCCAGCGCGTCCTTGCTCGACTTGAGCAACTGGTCCAGGCGATCGGCCTCGGCCTTGCTGGCATTGAGCAGCAGTTCCTCGGTCGATAGCTGCGCCTGGCCGAGGTCGCCCATGGTGTCCAGCTTGTTGGCCAGCATGAGCTGGGCCGCCTCGTAGTCCAGGCGGTTCGTGAAGGCGCGTTCCGTGATGCCGCCCCGCGCCGCGGTGATCGCCTCGGCCAGCTTGCCGCCCTCGTTGACCTGCTGGCCCGAGCGCAGTGCAGCCATGGCCTGGTCGATCGCCAAATTGCCCTCGGCGGCCTGCATGGCGGCGGTGGCCGCGACCTGGCCGCGCAGTTCGCGCGCCTGGTTGCGGGCGAGCTCCACCAGTTCCTTGGCCGATGCGACCCGGGCCTCGCGCAACTCGATCTCGGCTTGCACGGCCTCTTGCGCCGCGCTGATGGACTTCTCCAGCACCGCATAGGCTTTGTCGGTGGCTGCGGCGCGGGCTTCCTCGGCCTGGCGACGTTCTTCCTCGGCCTTGCGCGCGGCTTCCGCCGCGTCTTCGGCCTTGTAGATCTCGATCACCATCGCCGCGAGGGCGGGATTGAGATTGAGCAGTGCGTAGTATTCCTGCAGCCTTCGCAGGTCCAGCGCCTCGCGATCCTTGCCCTGTGCGATGAGCAAGCGTTGCTCCAGGTCGCGGCCCTTGTCCGCGATCTGCGCCTGGCGCTCGGCATTGCGGCGCGCCACCTCTTCGCCGGACACGGTGACGCTGGTGAACGTGCCCTCCAGCGCCAGGAGCATGGCAATGGCCTTGCGGCCGGCCTCGGTGTTCTCATCCTGCGCTTCGATCATGGCGCGCAACTGGGCGCGGGCATCGTCGGCGTTGATGTCCGGCAGTTTGAGGTCCAGCGTGGCGAGCTGCTCGGCCATCATCCGTTGGGCGTTGGCGCGGCGCTCTTCCTCGGAGAAGTAGTTGGCGTAGTAGCTCGACAAGCGGCCCTGCAGCTGCTCGAAGCCACCGCTCAATTCCGCGATGCCCGAAGCCGCATCGAAGCTCATGTCGGCCAGGGACGTGAGGCCCATGGCGTTCACGGCATCCCTGAACGCATTCACCCCCGCGATCTGCGTGTTGATCGCCGTGAGCAACTGGTCGGCGGCCTCGGAGGTCAGGCCCTCGGCATTCACGCCCTTGACCATCTTCTGGATCACCTCGGGACCATCCGTGACTTTCTGGATCGCCTGGATCGCCGACTGCTTGAGGTCGAGCGAGAAATTCTCGATGGCGGTCTTGTAGTCTGGGCTGCGCGTGGAGAACAACTCGTAGAGCGTGCCCGCGTAGTTGTCGCCTTCGCCGCTTTCGCCGAAGGTGGCGCCATTGCTGAGCTTGCCGCCCACATAGTTGCCGCCCCTGTCCTTGGTGCTGGTCTCGAAGCCGCCGAAGAAGTCCGTCAGGCGCACGGCGCT
The DNA here is from genome assembly GCF_030158955.1 of Acidovorax sp. SUPP1855. Lineage (NCBI taxonomy): Bacteria > Pseudomonadati > Pseudomonadota > Betaproteobacteria > Burkholderiales > Comamonadaceae > Acidovorax > Acidovorax sp. SUPP1855. The sequence continues at coordinate 25,899 of NZ_BQXI01000040.1, forward strand.
GCCGATGCCCTTGAGCATCTCATTGATGCCCTTGGCGGTACCGGAGATGGCCTGGCGGATCGTGTCCTCGTCGTTGACCTTATCGCCCTCCAGGCGGTAGGCCTCGCCGTCCGTCAGCCCGATGCGCTGCCCACCAGAAAAATCGCGGTCGTATTGCTGCCCGACATACGTGTACGACTGGCCGCGGCGGTTGTTGGTGACGGAGCCATCGAACGCCACACCGAACTGACCCCCGGTCCGCGTCTCGCCTTTAAACGAGCTGGCCAGGCCGGCCAGGGCCGCGATGCCCCCCAGCGCCCAGCCCCAGCCAGGCACCGAGGCCAGCATGTTGCCGACGCCCATCATTCCGCCCGCACCGGCCGTCGTGGGGCCTGCCAGGCCTGCAGCGAGGGAAGCGCCCTGGTAGCCGGCCATCAACTGGGTGGCGCCGGAGCCCAACGACACGAGCGAGCCGGCATTGCTCAGCAATCCCCCGGCACTACCGCCCGAGCCCGAGCCCAAGCCCAAGCTGTTCAGCGCACCGCCCACGATGCCGTTGATGACCAGCGAGACCGGCTGCATGATGGCGCTGATGACGGGGCGCAGCACCAGCGTATCGAACATGTTCTTGATGGTGTCGCGCAGGTTCCGGAAGAACCCCTTGCCCGCCTCCGCACCACGCATAAGGGCATCGGTGAGGCTTCGATTGATCTCGTCCGAACCTTTCGCCCAATCGGCCTGGATGATCTTGGCGGAGGTGGCTTCGCTCTCGATGCGCTTGCTTCTCTCCAGTTCTGCTCGCTGTGCAGCCTTGCTTTCCTCTGTTGCATCGGATCGATTGACCTCCGCGATCGCCTTTGCGTATTTGAGTTCGATCTGACGCTGCGCCACGATCTTCTCGCGCTCCAGTGCCGTCATGCCCGAAAGGGCCAACTCGTCCGCATAGACCTTCGCGAGTTCCTCGGCTGAGCGCACCATTTCGTTGACACGCGCCATGCCGGCCTTGCCATCGGCTTCCTGCAATGCCTCCACGTAACGCTTTTGTGCCTCGGTCTTGCGTTGCAGCGTCGCGATGTACTTCGGGTCAAAACTGTTGGAAGACTGCGCTTCTGTCAGTTGGTGCTGAAGCGTTGCAAGCGTCAGCGCCTCAATAGCGGTGCGCCCCTTTCCAAACGCTGCGTTGGCCGCTTCTTGCTGCGCCGCTCTTTCGTCAAGCGAGCGCGCAGACTGTTCGGTGGCGTCGATCAACTTCTGGTGGGCGACGACAGCCTCCCGCAAGCCATGATTGGTGCGCAACTGAACTGCTAGCGCATCCGCCGTCGCCTGCATCTCCTTGAGCTTGGCAATGGTCTTGGCATCGGTCGCCAGCTTGATCTGCTCGGCCAGGCGCAGGGATTCGCGCTCGCCGGCATTGAGCTCGTCGGCCTGGGCGCCGTTGGTCACCAGCTGCTGGTAATAGGCCCGTGCCGCGTCCAGCTGCGCATTGAGCGCGGCCACCTGTCCATCGGTCGCCGAAATCCCGCCCGTGGCCTTGGGGTCCTTGTACTTCTCGCGGATGGCCGCCAGCCGCTCGCGCAGGCCGGCCTCGGTGATGAGGCCCGCGGTGAGCAGCTGCTGCCCCTCCGCCTCGGCCTTGCGAATCTCCTCGTCCCGCTTGGCCGCCTTGCTGCGGAAAGCGTCGCCCTGCTTGTCCCAGTCGAAGTACAGCCGCTCGTTCGCGGCGCGCTGGGCCTCGGCTTCGGCCCCGCGTTTTTGCATGCGCTCCTGCTCCTGCAGGAGGCCGATTTCCTCGCGCAAGCGCGCGTTGCCCTTCTCCCAGTTGGCGCGCACGCCCTCGTTCAACGGGCCGCGCTGCATGCGGTCGGCCAGGTCCGCGCGCTTGCTCTCCAGCTGGGACAGCATCGTGTCGTCGCGGCCGATGCCGAGCATCTTGTCCCACGCCCACTTGGCCGAGTCGCCCAGGCCGCGCCAGGCGCGTTCCAGATAGCCCAGCCGGCCCTGCATGGTGTCGGCCACGCGGGCCATGGCCTGGTCGTAGGCCTGCTGCGCGACCGCCGCCGCCTCGGTCACCCGGCCTTGCTCCTGCAGGGCCTTGATCTGGTCGTACACCGCCTTGGTCAGGTAGTTGTGGCGCTCGTTGAGCTTGAGGGACGCCTCCACGGGCTTTTCGCCGAGCTCGACGAACGCCTTCACGGTGTCCTTCACGGCCACGCCCACGTCGCGCTCCATGCGGATCGTGGTTTCTGCGAAGCGCTGCAGGTCCGAGCCGGCCACCTTGCCCGACTCGCCCAGTTCTGCGATCACGCGGGAGGCTTCCCGCTGTGTGCCCACGGAATCGGAAACGGCCTTGGCGGCCTGCTGCATCTGCGCGGCGGTGGTGCCGGCCGCATTGCCGGACAACGCGATCGAGCGTGTGTAGCCGTCCGCCTCTCCCTTGCCGCTCAGGTACGCGAAGGTCAGCACGGCGACCGCGCCCGCCGTGAGGGTGAACGGGTTGACCATGCTCAGCACCACCGAGCCCAGTGCCCGGGCGGCCGGCACGATGCCGCCGAACATGTCGCGCAGCTGCCCGCCCTGCTGCATCAAGACAGTGATCGGCGACATGCCGCCCTGCAGGGAGACCACGATATCCGTGATCTGCGCCGGCACGCCGCGCAGGGCCGCCGCGGTGGCGCGTGCGGACATGCCCAGCTGCTGGGTCTTGGCCTCGGCCATGCCCGTGGCCGCGCCCACGTTTTGCATGGCCGAACCGAGGGACTGCGCCGCCGGAATGGTGGACTTGAGCGCGGCGGCGGTCTGGTTGGATGCTGTCTGCGCGGCCTGGCCCAGCGTGCCGACCTGTGCGGCGGCGGCTTGCACCGCGGCGCCCGTGCTGGTGGACGCGGCCCCCACCTGGGCCACGGACGCCTGGGCCACCTTGCCAGCCTGCGCGGCCTGGCCCAGGGCAGAGGTGGCTTTGTCCCCCACGCTCTGCAGGGCGGTGCCCACGGCCTGCGCAGAGGGCACGGTGGCCTGCAGCGCTTGCGCCGCCTGGCCGGCCGCTGCCGAGGTGACCTGGCCGAGGGTGCCGGCCTCCTTGGCCGCAGACTGCACCGCGGTGGCGGCGGTGGTCGAGCTCGACGCGACCTGCGCTGCGAACTCCTGTGCGGTCTGCCCGGCGCCCTTGAACTCGGCGGTGTACTGCTGCGCATTCGCGCGCAGTTCCACCGATACCGCGAATTCGTTTTGTGCCATGGGTGCCGTCTTCTTTCCTGGTTACCGCTTGTTGAGCCACTTGCGGGCTTCGTCTTCCATCACCCGCACCATCCAAAACACCTCGGCGCGGCGCTTCTGCGGCGTGCCCAGCATCTGCATGGCGGCCTGCAGCGAGCCGTAGTCGATGCCCTCGTAGTGCACTGCGCCCCAGGTGGCGACGATCCGCCAGTTGGTCCGCACGGCGCCGAACACTTCCCACGCCCGCCACTCCCTGGGCGAGAGTTCGACCACCTCGTCCGACTCGGGGGCCACGCCGCCCTCAGCGTTGGCCTGCCTGGCCTGCTCGGGGTCCACGCCGAGTCGCGCCCACTGGGCCCGCAGATCGGCGTCCTCCGCTTCATCTGCAGGCGCTTGTGCGCCGTCGCTCAGGCAGTGGTTGCGGACGGCGCGGCGGAGTTTTTTTCGATCTCGGCCGCCTCCCGCGACTTGCGCCCGGCATCGAAGAAGGCCTGCACCAAGGCGACCTCGAACCCGTCCCAGTCCTCCACCAGATCGGCGCGCGTGGCTTCGGTGTAGGGCACCGCCTGACCCCGCACGTCCTTGAGTTCCCAGTCCGTCAGCACCCGGTCGAGGAACACCTTGTCGTCGATTTCCTTTTTGGTCAGCTGGTCTTCCAGGGTCTGCCGCTCGGAGCGTTTGAGGCGTTTGAAGCGCACCCGGAAATCGACGTGGCAGGGCTTGGCGTCATCACCGACGAGGGTGTAGCGGGCAGGCGCCCAGTAAGCGGCGGAGGCGAGCACGATGGTCATGGATTGAGACTTTCTTGAAACGAGATTGCAGGGATGGAAACGAAGGGCGCGCGGGCTTTAGGTCGTGATCGACCATTCGTCGTTGCCGACGTTGGAGGGGATGCCGCGGAAGGGGACCGTGATCATCTGGATGCCGTCCTGGTCGGCGAAGGTGGGCTTGCCCACCTGGGCGCGTGGAACAGAGAGGGACACCGTGTTGGTCGCCGCCTGGCCGTGCTTGATGAGCAGCGGCACCTTCTCGCCCTTGCGTGCGAGTTCGATCCAGTTCTTTTCCGCAACAGTGGTGTTGCGGAACGTGATCGAGCCCGTGGCGTTGCGCCCGGTGATCTCGGTGCTGTCCACGTTCATCAAGTCCTGCTTGACGACTTGGCAGCCAAAGTCGAACTGGAACGAGCTGGCGGCCACGGCGATGCCTGCGAACATGGCGGTGGTGTTGGCCTTGTTCACGCCCAGCGGTCGCTGGAACCCCGTGAAGACCGTTGCGGGCATGGCGCCAAGGTCTTCCACTGGAACGAACGATCCGGTGAACTCGAACTGCCACTTCGGGATTTGCTTTGCATCCACCGTGGCCTTGCAGTTGCCCCGCGAGCCGGCCATCTTGTAGAGGGTCTTGTCGATCACGGCGTAGATCGAGACACTCTCGATGCCATCGGTGACCGGATCGAAAACCGTCTTGGCGTCGGCATCCGGCGCGGGCGTGTTGGCGACGCGCGCAGCGCACCCCCGCATGAGCGGGGCCCATCCGGGAATGTCGCCCTTGGCGGCCACGCCGGCAAAGCCCACGCTGAACGCGATCTTGCGGTACTCGGTCACCAGCGTGGATTCGGAGGCGCCGAAGTACGGGCGCACGATGCCTTGTTCCACCTCGTCGCCTTCGATCGGTGTCAGCGTCACGTCGCTGACCTCGATGGCATTGGCAGCGACGGGCACCACGAAGGTGCCGACGATTTGCTCGACGGCCACGAGGATGGCCAGCTTTCGCATGAATTTGGGATCGCTCATGGCTGCGGCTCCTTTTGGGTTTCAGGGAATGGCGTGGTCTGGGTGCGCTCCACGAGCTGGCGCCGACCCGCAATCACGGTGTAGAGGCCGCCATGGCCGTGGAAGTCATCGGGGCCCGGCGCGGGCGGCGGCGCCTCGGGGCTGGCGCCGGCCGGCGTGGGCTGAACCACGGCCAGGCTGTTGCCGGCATCTCCGCTGGCGGCCGGGGCCGGCGCGGTCGATGGCGTGCCGCTGTCGGCTCCGGGGCCCGAAGGGGTTGGGTCTTTGGCATTGGGTTTGCTCATGGGTTGCTCCTGAAATAGCCCTTGAAAGAAAACTCGTCGCTCCACCACATCTGGCCGTCGCCCTCGAACTGGGCGATCTTGCCGCCCAGGAAGAACACCGGCTCGCCGGTTGCTTCCTCGGGCACCCAGCCGATGAGCGCGCGCTTGACGCGATCGCGCAGCGCGGCCAGGTCGATGACGCCCGGCCCGCCCGATGCGTTCAGCGTCTGCACCACCATGAGCACGCCCACCAGGCGGTGCTCCCACTGGTCGGTCGGGCCCGTGTGGTCCAGCGGCTCGCCGCGCTCGGACAGCGGCAGGACATAGACCGCGGGGGCGGCACGGTTGCCGCGCATGGCGGCATCCAGTCCGGCCGCGGCGTCGATATCGCGCAGCGGCAGGCCCAACAGCTGCTCGCGCAGGCGGGTGACGAAGGGGGAAACGTCCATGGCGGGCGATCAGCGGAAGGCGCGCAACTGGTCGCGCCCGAACACCGTGGGCGCGCCATCGAAGCGCACGTCCGTGCCGTGGGTGGCGGTGCTGGCGGCGGGGTCGTCCGCGCCCAGGCTGAACTTGCCCTGCGCGAGCAGGCCGAGCAGCTTGAGCGCATCGCGGTAGTCGCGCGCCACCGGGTCCTTGGACTCGTCGGTCATGCGGCTCTGGTTGAGCAGGTAGCGCGTGATCGCACGCGACCAGCCGGTGACCACACGCTTGCCGCTGCTGGAGGCCGGTAGCTGCAGGGGCAGTTCGTAACCACGCTGCACCAGGTAGCCGTCGATCAGCGCATCGGCCTCCGCGATCGCGTCGAGGATGCGAGCCTTGGCGGCGTCCGCGATGGCGCTTTGCTCGGGCGTCCAGGCGCTGCGGTCGGCGCCGTTCAAGGTGGCCTCCATGAGCGCATCGTCGCGCCCGGCCTGGAGCGCGTTGCTGGCGACCTGGGCGAGTTCCCGCGCGCCGGGGCGCTGGGCGAGTTCCGCAAGGGTGATGTAGCTCATGGTGAGGGGTGAAAAGGTGTCGATGTGCCGGGGGCTATGCCCTCTTGCCGCCCGCGTATCCAGCCCCCGGCCGAGAGGTTGGCGGTGGGCCCGAAGCCCGTGGCGCTCTTCGCTGCAGGTGTCAGGTTTGAGGAGGCTCGGAGGTTTCGCCCGCTGCATCGGCTGGCAGGTCCACCATGTAGGTGACCAACATCGGCTCGCGGATGAGCAGCAGGTATTGCTCGCCCTTGAGGTCTTTCATCGGGATCGTGGTTTCGCCGTCCGGAAAGGCGTAGCCGGCGCGGCGAAAGCCGGCGCGCTTGGGTACGACGACGAGGGCCTTCCTCTCGAATTCCTCGCGGGTCGAGGGCATGGCCGCTTGCTGCGGGGCGGCGGGTTGACTGGTGGGTTTCTTGGCGGTGGCCATGGAAGGTGCTCCGGTAGTTGGGGGCGTGTCAGGGCGTCAGGGCGTCAGATCAGCCAGGGGCAGACCACGACCTTGGACAGGTTGCGCATCACGTTCGTGGCGCCGTTCGCCAGGCGTTCGGCTGTCACCACTTCCAGCGCGGCCTGCTCCAGACTCGGGGGCACCCACAGTTCCTGGCTGCGGATCACGAGCGGCTTGCCGTTGTCGCCGACGATGCTTTGGTGCGATGCGCGGGCGTCCGCGTAGGAGTCCACGTTGAGCGCCTCGCGGCTGGAATAGGCCAGTTGCCACAGCCCGAAACCCACGTTGCCGCGCCCGTCCGCACCCCAGATGAACTGGTTCTGCGAGAACACGTTGTCGTCAGTGAGGCTGGTCTTGGGGGTGATCTGGTACTCGCGGCGCTTTTGGTAGATCACCGGCTTGAGCACCTTGGAGGTGTCCAGCAGGAACCAGGGCGTGCCGCTGCCGCCCTGGAAGTTGCTGACGCTGACTTGCGCGCCTGGCGCGCCCACGGGGTGGTCAGTGTCGAAGAAGTACTGCCCGTCATAGCAAGGCGTGGCGAAGCCGGCCTTGAGCAGCCCGAACACCATTTCATCGGGGTGCAATGCTGCGTCCTGCCCCAGCTGCTCGATCACGGGGGAATACACGCCGTACTGGTCGTCCTCGATCTCGTCGCGGCTCACCTGGACGGTGTTTTCCCAGGTCTTGTTTTTCACGGCGTAGTCGTGCTGCACCAGGTTCTGGTACTGCCGCTCGCCGATCCATTCGCGGAACTTGGTGATCTTGCCGAGCCAGCCATACTTTTGCTCGCTGGTGGTGCTGGGCACGAGCGTGGCGCACTGCGACCACATGGGCGCCGCGCTGGCGAGGCCGCCGCGGAAGGCGGCGGAGAACGCCTGGTTGAGGATGGCCAGGTTGGATTGATTGACGATCATGGGTCTTGAACTCCGGGGTGAAGGGGTGGGCGGCGCCTGGTCGGCCGATCAGCGGAAATCGACCCAGACGCCATCGGCGTCCACGTCGAACACCTTGCCGGCGCGGCTGCGGGTGTTGCCGCCATTGGTCTTGGCGACTGTCTGGTCGTCCACGATGAAGCAGTCCCCGCCGAGGTCGGCCAGGGTGATGGCGTCGGCGGCGGCGCTGTTGGCAAAGCGCGCGGGCCGCTTGTCCACCCGCACGCGGATTGCGCCGGCCGTGCCGAGGGTGTTGTCGGCGAAGGTCAGTGCCGAGCCCGCAACCTTGAGCGTGGCGGAGGTGCTGCCAGGGACGGCCAGGCCGGCCGCGTTGATCGCGACGAGCGCGCCGGTGAAGATGCGCGTGTTGGCTGCGACGGGCGGCTCGATGAGGGTCCCGTCGCGGCGCAGGGTGTTGCGGTCTTGGGTGAGTGCTGCCATGGTGATTCCCGAAGTGGTAAGGGGTGGGGCCCGGATCAGGCGGCGGCTACGGCGGCGCCGGCCTTGTACTGCTCGGGCGTCAGGCCCATCGCGGTACAGATGGCCAGCTCGTCCTTGGACAGTTGCGCATCGCCCTTGGCGGTGCCCGAGGGCGGCAGGCCACCGGTCTGGGTGGAGGTCAAGGCCGCAATGGGCTGCGCGGTGCCCAGGTAGCTCGTGAGGGCGGCCAGGTTGGATTTGCCCAGGTCGCGCGCCCACGCTTCCTGCGCGGGCAGCAGGCGACCATCGGCCAGCGCGGGCGCAATGGCGTCGTCGATATCGGCTTGCGCCTGGCGGGCCGTGAGCGCGGCCAGGTTGGTCTGCAGCTCGGTCACGACAGCGATCGGTACGTACTTGGCGGGGTCAGGCACTGCTGCCGTGCTGGCCGTGCGCAGGCCGGTGCAGGCAGCAGTGACTGCATCGGCCGTGGCATCTGCAGGCAGGCTCAGGGCCGTGCAAGCGGCGGTGGCCACGCTGGCGCGGGCCTGCAGTGGCTGCAGCGGGCCGAGGGCCGTTAGAGCGGCCGTAGCGGCCGCCTCGGTGGTGTTCTCGGGCAGGCCGAGGGCGGCCAGCAAGGCCTTGAGCAATGGGTTCACGTGGGTCTCCGGATCAGAGGGCAGGAAAGCAGCCGTGGCGGCCGCGACGAGGGAAAGCGGGGACATGCCGGCAATGCCGGGGTCATTGGTGAGCGCACCCATCAGCACTTCGAGCACGGTGCCGTCGGTCTTCGAGTAGGAAAAAACGGGGCTGAAGTAGAGGTACTCCTTCCCGTCAATGGCGGCAGCAGCGCGCGCCGTCATCTCGACAATGCCGAACAGGCCTTCGCCCTCGACCCATTCCAGCGAGCGCGGCCAGCCAGCAGCCGGAGCGGGCTGGCCGTTCTTTTCCTTGTGGAGGGTCTGGTGCTCGTAATCGACGACGAGCGGCTTCTGCCGGGCGTTGAACCGCTGGATGACGGCTGCGGCACTGGCCGCGTCGATGCGCCAGGCGGGTACGTCCTCGGGGCGCACGTCGCCCGAACGAAATTCGCCCGCGGGGAAGTACTGGACCCGGCGCAGCAGCCCATCGCCCGCCGCCGCCTGCACGGCGAAGGTGCAGGCGGCGATGGCTACGGCGCTACGTTGGGTGTTCGGGGAAGGCATGCCGCCATGGTCGGCGGCGGCGGGCGCGGCGTCTTGTGGACGCGGCCACTATCTCGTAGTCAGAGATCTAGGGAACGATCCCTAAGTCAAACCCGTGCTGTTGGAAGTACTTTTCCATCGCTTCCGTGTACTCCGGAAAAGGAACCTGAGTGACGATCGAAAAAAGCTCAACAGCTGCTCTGGTCAATGCGACACCGGGAAAACGAACTTCTGTTCCAACCCTTTCCGGTCGTGGCAGCAGGACATGCCTAACGCCCTGATGTTCTATACAAGCATGGATCGTATTACCGCTGGGAACGCAACCCCGATAATCAACACCCGAGTTGTAGTCGGAAATAATCAATCCGTATTCCTCTAACAAGGTCAGCTTGTTAAAGGCCAAGCCATACTTGGCTAAATCGTTTTGCCCGGCACTTCCACCCAAGGTGAGAACACGAACGTCAAGCGTTTCGCTGGGAGTTTTGAGAGCTACAGCCATTGAACATAGCCGCAGAAACAACTCAGCGGCGTCATTGTCCAGTTGGGCCATGAGAGTGATGGTGCGCACCGAAAATGACTTTGGCTTGCGTATCTCTCCGGCAAGGATTTTGCCGAATAGGTTCTGCATCTTTTCGGTACTCATCTTTGCGGCCAAAGATTCAAACTCATTGAGCCAGTCATCGCTGATTTCATCAACGACTTGCGAAGAGGTTCCTGAATCAATTGTAGGAACTGCAAGCTCTTGAACAGCTACCTCAAATGCCTTTTCAACGTTTCGCCTTTGGCCAATCATCTTTAATGCAGCTTTGTGGGAGCCTCTCACAACCCCATGTTTGACGAATCCGAACAGGAATGAGTGGGCGCCAGCAGCCGTTTGAGCGTGATGAGGCCCAGCAGCGGTCTGCGCCTGGGTGCATGAGGGGCCTTGCAGGCCCG